>DATICZ010000286.1:0-15011 GCA_035456525.1 Gemmatimonadales bacterium | reverse complement strand
CTCCCCGGCTGCGCCTGCCTCATCGTTTGCTCCGACGGAAGCGTCACCCACTCGTTGGGCTGGAAGGAGTCGCCGCAATGACCCGACCCCAGGTCGCTGCCCTCGTGACCTTACGCCTGTTCATCGGATGGCATTTCCTCTATGAGGGGCTGGCCAAGCTGGTGAACCCCTACTGGACCTCCGCCGAGTACCTCGATCAGGCCGGGTGGCTGTTCAAGAAGCTGTTCGTCGCGCTGGCGGCGAGCCCGACCGCGGTCACGGTGGTGGACTTCCTGAACGAGTGGGGACTGCTCCTCATCGGACTCGGCCTGCTGTTCGGGCTGTTCACGCGGACGGCCGCCGTCGCCGGGATTGTCCTGCTGCTGCTCTACTACCTGGTGGCGCCTCCGCTCGTGGGCATCAGCTCCGCGGTGCCGCGGGAGGGGAGCTACCTGATCGTCAACAAGGTCCTGATCGAGGCGGCGGCGCTGGCCGTGGTCCTGCTGTTCAACACCAGCCGGCGCTTCGGCCTCGACGGGCTGATCTTCCGGCGCCACCAAGACGCCACGATCCCGGGCGAACCATCCGTTGCGAGGGCCGAGTCATGAGCGACGCACCTTCCAGTGATTCGACGCGGATCTCCCGGCGTGGCTGGCTCCAGTCTCTCGTCGCGGTGCCGGTGCTCGGCGTGTTCGTCTTCAACTACCTGAAGAAGCGCGCGGCCGACGAGGCCCGCAAGCAGGCGATCATGTCCGAGCTCGGCGTCGCCGAGAGCGGACCGGCCATCATTCCCAACGCCATCTCGAAGCCCCCCGGCAACAAGATCCGGGTGGGGATCATCGGGTATGGCGGCGAGGGAGAGTCGCTGGTGCGGCACGCGGGGTTCGCCTCGCCCAAGTGGCTCACCGAGGCCAAGCAGGCCGTGGCGGACGATCCGCGCGACAAGCAGCTCGACACCTATCTGCACCAGGACGACCTCAACGTCGCCCTGACGGCCGTGTGCGAGCTGTTCGACGTGCGCGCCGAGCGCGCCATCGCGGCGTCCCAGATCGACCAGCGGCCGGGCGGTGCCGCCGCCAACCCGCAGGCCAAGCGCTACCGGCGCTACACCGAGCTGCTCGAGAGCAAGGACGTGGACGCCGTCATCATCGCGACGCCCGACGTCTGGCACTCGCGTATCACGATCGACGCCGCGGCCGCCGGGAAGCACGTCTATTGCGAGAAGTGCATGACGCGGACTGAGGAGGAAGCCCATGCCATGCACGAGGCAGTGACCCGGTCGCACATCGTGTTCCAGCTCGGGCACCAGAACCGCCAGTCCGAGGCCCACAACAAGGCGCGCGAGGTGATTGCCGCCGGTGTCCTGGGCCCCATCACCCTGGTCGAGGCGACCACCAACCGCAACACGCCGTGGGGCGCCTGGGTGTGGGACATCGAGGCAGAGGGCTCCCCGCAGACGATCGACTGGGACCAGTTCCAGGAGCCGGCCCCGCACAAGGTGGCGTTCAGCCCCGAGCGTTTCTTCCGGTGGCGCTGCTGGTACGATTACGGCACCGGCCTCGCCGGCGATCTGCTGTCGCACGAGTACGACGCCGTGAACCAGATTCTCGGGGTGGGGATCCCGAAGTCGTGCGTCGCCTCAGGGGGGATCTACTACTTCAAGGACGGTCGCGACGTCCCCGACACCTTCCAGGCGGTCTACGAGTACCCGGACCGAGAACTGACCTTCGTCTACAGCGCGACGCTGGCCAACGGCCGCGACCGCGGCCTCGCCCTGATGGGGCACGACGCCTCGATGGTCGTGGGCAGCGGCCTTACCGTGCAGGCGGACGGCGATTCGACGCGCTACGAGAAGAAGATCAAGGACGGGGTGATCGACCCGGGCCAGCCGCTCTTCACCTATCGGCCCGGGTTCAAGGGGATCGACGCGGTGACCTCGGCCACGGCGGCGTACTTCGCGAGTCGGGGCCTGCTCTACACCTATCGCGGCGGGCGCCGCGTGTCGGCCTACCACCTGCTCATCGGCGAGTGGCTCGATGTGATTCGCAACGGGGGCCAGACCAGCTGCAACATCGACCGCGGCTTCGAGGAGGCGATCAGCTGTCACATGGCCACGCGCTCATTCCTCGAGGGGCGCAAGGTGACGTGGGATCCGGTGCGTCGCCGGATCATATAGGCTGTAAGCTGGTTACGAGCCGCGATCACTTCGCGGGACAGATGGGGATCCTGGAAATGCCGGGTCGAGGTACGCCGCGCCGGGCCACGACCTATATTGCGGCAGAAGCTGCCGCTCCAGGAGATGCCAATGACCTCGTTCGCTTCGCGCGCGCTGTTGCCCGTCGGACTCGCGGTGGGAATCGCTTCCGGATGCGCCCGTGCCCACGGTAAGGGCCAGGGGGACATGGCGGATACCACGTCATCCACGCCGTCCCCGCCCTCCTCGACCGTGACCTCGGAGGACATCCAGCGGACGCCCACCATGTCTATCGAGCAGCTCTTGATGAGCCGGTTCCCAGGCGTCGAGGTCACGCGGACCGCTGACGGCGGCATCTCGGTTCGTATCCGGGGTACGACCTCGATTCTCGCCAGCAGTGAGCCGCTGTATGTGCTGGACGGCATCCCGATCCAGCCGGGACCGAATGGAAGCCTCAGCGGGATCAATCCGTACGACATCGAATCCATCGATGTCCTCAAGGACGCCGCCAGAACCGCGATGTACGGCGGCCGCGGCGCCAACGGAGTGATCGTAATCAAGACGAAGCGTCCCCCTCCTCGTTCACCGTAACGCTCGGCCGTCCGCCGCGAACAGGGGAGCATGGCGCACTTCTCCTTGTGGCCCTGCGGGCTTCTTGTCTCGGCACTCGCCTCGTGCAGCGGGTCTCCGGGGACCGAGCGCGCGGCGGCCGCCGCGATGCCGGCGTGGCTCGTCGAGCGGGCTCGCCAGGAAGCCGAGCTGGCTGCACGATCGCAGGTGGTTCACGACTTCCGGTTCACGGATCAGCGGCCGGCCAGCGGCATCACGTTCGAGAACCGGGTCGTCGACGACGCGGGCAAGGCGTACAAGCTGGCGCATTACGACCACGGATCCGGACTGTGTGCCGCGGACGTCGACGGCGATGGCCTGCCCGATCTCTATTTCACCACCCAGCTCGGCACCAACGAACTCTGGAAGAACCAGGGCAACGGTGGGTTCGTGAATGGCACCGTCGCGGCGGGACTGGGACTGCCGGACGCGATCGCGGTGGGATGCTCGTTCGCCGACATCGACAACGACGGCGATCCCGACCTCTTCGTCACGACGGTGCGCCACGGGAACCGGCTCTTTGAAAACCTCGGGAATGGGACGTTCCGCGACATCACCCAAGCGGCAGGAGTGGGATACGTCGGCCATTCCTCGGGCGCGATATTCTTCGACTATGACGGCGACGGCTTGGTCGATCTCTTCGTGACCAATGTGGGGATGTACACCAGCAACGAGCGGGGCCCCGGCGGTTACTATGTGGCGCTGGGCGACGCGTTCATGGGCCATCTGCACCCCGAACGCGCCGAAGCGAGCATCCTCTACCGCAATCGGGGCGGCCACCGCTTCACGGACGTTTCGCGCGCGGTCGGGCTGGTGGATAAGAGCTGGAGCGGCGACGCCACGGCGCTCGACGTCAACCATGACGGGTTTCCCGACCTCTACGTCCTCGACATGCAGGGAGGGGATCACCTCTGGCTCAACGAGAGCGGGAAGCACTTTCGCGATGCGACCGCGCAATACTTACCGAAAGTCCCCTGGGGTTCGATGGGGGTGAAGGTGTTCGACTTCGATGGCGATGGTCAGCTCGACCTCTTCGTCACCAGCATGCATGGGGACATGTGGGTCGACATCCCTGCCGGCGACTGGGCGGCCGAGGGCCGCAAGCCCAACCCCGCGACGGTAGCCCCCTGGATGATACTCGAGAAGAAAGGCGGCCTCTTCTTCGGCAACGAGCTGCTCGCCAACCGGGGCGGCGGCCGATTCGAGGAGGTTTCCGACTCCGTCGGGGTCGAGACGTATTGGCCGTGGGGGCCCAGCGTGGACGACCTCAACGCGGATGGATGGAGTGACCTCTTCATCGCCGCGGGCATGAACTTCCCCTACCGGTATGGAATCAACTCCGTCCTGCTCAACGAGGGGGGGCGCCGCTTCCTGCCGAGCGAATTCGTGGTGGGGGTCGAGCCGCGACCGGACGGCGCCACGCAGCAGGTCTGGTTCACCCTCGATTGCAGCGGTGCGGACGCGCCCAATCCGTTGTGTGACGCCTGTACCAAACCGGGAGCGGCGCTCATGGGGTGTCGGCTCGATACCGCCCGCCACCTGACGATGATGGGCTCGCTCGGTACGCGCGCCGCCGTCGCCCTCGACCTGGATGGTGACGGTGATCTCGACATCGTGACCAACGAGTTCAACGGGCGCCCACAGGTGCTCGTCAGCGACCTCGCGCAGCGACATCGGATCCACTTCCTCAACGTCCGGCTTCGGGGAAGGCGCTCGAACCGCGCGGGGCTCGGTGCGCACGTGACCGTCGTGCTGCCCGGAGGGCGGCGCATGCTGAAGGTCCTCGACGGAAAGTCGGGATACCTCTCCCAAAGCGACCTGCCGCTGTATTTCGGCCTCGGGGACGCCGACCACGCCGGGGGGATCGACGTCCGCTGGCCCTCGGGGCGACGCCAGACGGTGGTCGGCCCCATCAAGGCCGATCAGACCATCGACGTCGTCGAGCCCTGACGCCTATCTCCGCGCCGCGACCGCCCGCGCCGGCGTGGCGCGAAACAGCAACGGGCGATCGTTGTTGCGGGTCACCACATACAGCTCGCCGTGCCGCGTCCGGATGCGCTGGATATCGCGCGCCTGGCCGGGCACGACGAATCCGCTGGCCGCCGCCTCGAGCGGCGTGAACCCTCCCCTGCCGTCCCCCCGCAGGAACACGCCGTAGCTCGCGCTCATGCGGCCGATCTCCGGCTTCACCCCGTCGAAGTTGCCGGCCAGCAGCAGGTCGAGGCGGCCGTCGCCGTCGCAATCGGCAGCGACGATGCCGTACACCGGCGCCAGCTGCGCCGCGCGCGGCAGCGGCACGAGGGTGAAGGACCCCGCTCCGTTGTTGCGCACCAGGGCCGTGGCGAAGGTGTAGGCCTGCTGGTGCACCGCCCCGGCCAGCTGCTGGGGCGAGAACAGATCGGCCGTGGTCGCGCGGGCATAGTCCGCGTAGGTGGGAAACCGCGTCTTGAGGAACGGGACGGCCTGGAGCAGATCGTCGCGCAATGCCAGGGGATGACTGACACCGTCGGTGTAGGTGGACACGACCTGCTCGACGAACCCGTTGCCATCGAAGTCCTGCACGATCATGGTCGCCGGCTCGGTCGCACTGGCGCGCAGACGCGTATTGAGCCCGAGGTTGCCCACCACGAAATCGGGGCGGCCGTCGCCCGTGAAGTCGGCCGCCACGATCCGGTTCCACCAGCCGTTGCTGTGCTCGAGGCCGGGTGGGTGGAGACGCACCAGCATCCCGCCGCCGGCGTTGTGGAACATCGCGATCGGCATCCATTCGCCCACGACCAGGAGATCCACCCGGCCGTCGCCGTCCACGTCGGTCCACACGGCATCGGTGACCATGCCGATCCGGGCCAGCTCCGGCGCCGCCCGCGCGGTCACGTCCGTGAAGCGGCCGTGGCCGTCGTTCCGGAGCAGCACGCTGGGCGGATCGATGCCGTAGCGCCAGGGGACGACGCGCCCTCCCACGAACAGGTCGAGGTCGCCGTCCCCGTCGAAATCAGCCGCCGCGGCACGTGATCCGCTGATATTCATGGGTGGCAGGTGGCTGGCCGCCTTTTGGAAGTGGCCGCGGCCGTCGTTCAGGTACAGCCGGTCTTGCAGCGCGGGGGCCATGTCGGAGAACTCGTTGCCGCCGCTGACCACGTAGAGGTCGCGGTCGCCGTCGCCGTCGGCATCGAAGAACACGACGCCCAGGTCCTCCGACACCCGGTCCTGCTCGAACGGCCGTGCGTCGCCGCCGACGAACGTGCCGCCGCGCTGCTGGATCAACAGCTGACCCGGCTGGTCCTTCGCCCCCCCGATGAAGGCGTCGTCCAGGCCGTCGCCGTTCACATCGGCCACGGCCATGAATGGCCCCTGGGTCGAGAGCATCTCGGGGATGAGGGGATCCCGGTCGAAATCGACGAAGGCGTTCTCATGGTGCACGAACGGGAGCGCGACCTGGTCCGTGACGTCGGTGAACAACGGGGAGTGGGGAGTGGGGAGTGGGCGTGACGTCGGTGCGGGGACGGCTCCGTGTGCCTCCGACTCGCGGACCGTGAGGCGTTGGTTGGCGGCGACGGCACGCAGCGTGCTGACGCGCCCGTCGGGCCACTCGACCGTCACGGACTCGACGGTATCCACCTTGCCAATCCCGAACGTCAGCACGTAGTCCACGCTTGACTGGAATCCGCGCGACGGTTCGACCTCCCGGACGAACAGGTCGGGGCCGCTGCGCAGCGTCACCCTGGCGCCGACGCCGAACCGGTTGGGGCCGTCTCCCTCGAGGCGGACCTGGAGATAGCGGTTCTGGTTGAGCGCCCGAGCGTTGTTACGGTACACGAAGGCTTCCTGGTTGATGTTGTTCACCACCAGGTCGAGCGCCCCGTCGCCGTCGAGATCTCCGTACGCCGCGCCGTTGGAAAAGCTCGGCGTGTTCACGCCCCAGGCGGCGCTCGCCTTCGAGAAGGTCAGGTCCCCGGTGTTCCGGAACGCATAGTTCGGCAGCGGCGTCGTGCCCATGGGCTGGATGAGTCGCTGGAAATCGACCCGCTTGCCAGCCACGGCCGCCCGCATCGTCTCATCCTGCTTCAGGAACGCGAGGTAGTCCTGCGACGTCAGGTCCCGGGCGATGCCGTTCGTTACGTAGATGTCCTGGAGGCCATCCAGATCGAAATCCGCGATGAGCGCGCTCCAGCTCCAGTCGGTGCGCGCCACGCCGGCCAGCCGCCCGACCTCGCTGAACGTGTCGTTGCCGTTGTTGCGCTGCAGCGTGTTGCGCTGGAACTGGTGGTGAAACCCGTGCGGCAGGCCCGCCCGGTAGGTCGCCCAGCTCTCGAACGCCGACGTCAGCTTGAGCCGGTAATCGTCCTCCGGCAGCATGTCGGTCACGTAGACGTCCGGCCACCCGTCGTTGTCCAGGTCCGCGATATCGAACCCCATGGACGAATAGCTGATGGCGGGCATCTCCTCCTGGATCCGCTCGGTGAAGGTGCCGTCCCGGTCGTTGATGTAGAAATAGTCCCGCTCGAAGAAGTCGTTGGAGACGTAGAGGTCCGGCCAGCCGTCGCGATTCAGGTCGCCGACGCCCACTCCCAGCCCGAAGCCGATTTCGCTCCCGAAAATCCCCGCCCGCGCACTCACGTCGACGAAGTGGCCGCCGTCGTTGCGGTAGAGCTTGTCGCCGCCGAGGGAGTCGCGCACGTCCCGCGTGTTCTGCTGCGCGAGGATCGCGGGGGGTCGGGACGAGTTGTTGACGAGGTACATGTCGAGATCCCCGTCGCGGTCGTAGTCGAAGAACGCGGCGTGGGTCGCGAAGCCCTGGTCGGCGAGGCCGTACGCGGCAGCCTGCTCGCGGAAGGTGGGCACCCCGTGCGCGTCCAGGCCCTGGTTGATGAACAGCTCGTTGGCCCGGCGTGCGCCCGCTTTCGGACCAGCGTAGCAGACATAGATGTCCAGCCGGCCGTCGGCGTTGACGTCCGCGAAGGCGACGCCGGTCGCCCAGAACCCCGTCCCTCGGACCGCGGCCTCGTCGGTGACGTCGCGGAACTGGAACTTCCCTTCGTTCAGGTACAAGCGCGGACCGTCGAGGTTGGACGTCAGCATGAGCTCCGGCAGGCCATCGCCCGTGAGGTCGCCCAGCGCCACCCCGCCGCCGTTGTAGTAGTTGCGATAGGTGAAGACGTTCAGCTCGCGACTATCGCGCAGGCGGTTCTCGAAGCCCACGCCGGTGTAGCCGGCGGGCAACAGCGTGAACAGGTGGCCGTCCACCGCGGGCGCCGCCCCCGTGCGCGCGTCGCCGCCCCGGGGCGGCCGATCCGCACCGGTGCAGCCGGCCAGGAGGCACGCCCCGGCCACCAAAAACCAAATAGCCTGCTCCCGGGAACGGGAGCAGGCTATCGTGGCACGCAGGGCCACGGGATGCGTCAACTAGTAACCCGGGTTCTGCACGAGCAACGGGTTCGCGTCCAGCTGCGGCTGGGGAATCGGCATCAGGATGAGATTGGGCGTCCCCGCCAGCTTGTAGCTCCACGCAGCGGTGTACTGGCCGTGGCGGATGAGATCCTGCCGCCGCTTGTTCTCCGTTGCGAGCTCGAACAGGCGCTCCCGCAGCAGCGCCGCACGGTCGATGGCCGCGAGCGGCTGCGCCGGAGTGAAGACCCGGGCCCGCAGGGTGTTCACCAGGGCGAGCGCCGCGGCGCTCCCTGCCGTCTGCTCGTTCAGCGCTTCGGCCTTGATCAGGTAGATCTCGGCGAGACGGAAGTAGGCGAAGTCGTTGCCGTTGATCTCGCCGGCGGGCCGGCTGGGATCGGCCGGCCACTTGTAGAAGCGGGGGCCTTCGCCTTCGGTCGCCGCGGTCACATCCCTGATCGAGTCCGTGAAGACCAGCGGGTTGCCCGACCGGTCGTTGACCGGTGCGCCGGTCTCGACGTTCCTTTGCGGGCCCTCCAGCCACATCTGCCGGCGCTGGTCATTCGCGTCGAACGCGTTGTAGACCTGCGCCGTGGTCGCGAACCCGTTCCAGGGGGTGGCGCCGGTCAACTGGTTGTAATGCAGCGCCCGCATGATGAAGTTCAGCCCCAGGTCGGGCTTGTTCAGGAACTTCACGACCATGATGTTCTCAGGCGACGTCCCGTTGTCGGCGGTGAAGTTCGAGCGCCACACGGCGGCCAGGCTGTATTGGCCGGAATTGATGATGCGGTCGGCGGCATCGATCGCGGCTTGGCAGGCGTCCACGCCGCCGCTGACCTGCACGCCGAGACACGTGTTGTAGGACGTGGCACTGACGCCGGTTTCCTTCATCCACACGCCGGCGTTCAGATACATGCTCGCCAGGATGGCGTCGGCGGCGCCTTTGGTCAGGCGGCCGTTGCTGGCGGCCGGCCAATTGTCCGGCAGGTCCGCGCGAGCGGCCAGCAGCTCCGACTCGATGAACTGGAACACCTCGGGCCGCGTGTTGCGCGCCCGCGGCTTGATCTCGATGTCGGTGACGATCTGCACGCCGCCGAACATGTCCATCAGGATGTAGTAGTAGAAGCCCCGGAGCGTCCGCAGCTCGGCGACGATCGTCGCTTGATTCGGCACGGTCACCCTCTGCAGCGCATCGAGCAGCACGTTGGCGCGCGCGATGCCGGTGAAGGGGGTGTTCCAGGCCCCGTTCATGAACGCGAGTCCCGACGGACTCGACGCCGTCCACGTCTGCCGCTTCAGCTCGAGCCACTGGCCGTTGTCGTACCAGTCCGAGCCCCGTGTGGGGACGACGATCTCGTCGGAGCTGACCTCCGACGCGTACCAGTAGTCGTCCAGCGTGCCCCGGAGCTGGGCGTACACGGACGCCAGGCCGCCGAGCACTTCCGCTTCATTGCGGTAGAAGTTCTCCGGCGTGATGGAGCTGGTCGGGGTTTCCTGCAGGTCGGTGCACCCCGGCGCGGAGAGCAGGACCGTGGACAGGAGCAGCGACAGGCCGAGCCGTGCCGCGCTGAATGGCTTCGTCACAGGTGGTCTCCTCTCAGAACGCAAACTGCACGCCACCCGTCAGGGTGCGCGGACGTGGATAACTCAGATAATCGATTCCGAAAGAGGCCAGGCCCACTTCCTGGTGAACTTCGGGGTCGAGGCCGGAATAGCCGGTCAAGAGCAGCAGGTTGTCGCCGGACACGTAGACGCGCACGGATCGGGGCGCTCCAGGAGGCCCGGGAAGGTTGAAGGAGTACCCCACCGTGAGATTCTGCAACCGCATGAACGACGCCCCTTCGACCCAGCGCGACGAATAAATGGCTGGCTCACGGATGTCGGTCGGATCGGTCAGGGCGTCACGCAGGAAGTTCTTGCCCTGGAGCGCGTTGCTCTTGGTGGAATACACGAGCGCTGTGTTGTTGAACACGTCCTGTCCAAACGCGCCCCGCATCTGGACGCTGAAGTCGAACTTGCCGACGGTCACGGTGCTCTGCAGGCCGATCGAGAAGTCCGGATAGGCATTGCCGATGATCTGGTAGTCATCGGCGCCCGGCGACGTCGTCGTCCCGATGAGCTGGTGGGTGGCGGGATCATAGTCGTTGAACAACTGCTTTCCCTGCGCGTTCACGCCGACGAACTGCGGTCCGTAGAACGTGCCCAACGACTGACCAGGGATGATGCGCTGGGAGATCTGGTTGGACTGCCCCTGCCCGCTGACGCGGCCGGTGGGGAGGAAGGTATAGGTGCCGAGATCGACGACTTTGTTCCGTTCCATCGCGAAGACGAGTCCCGCCCGCCAGGTGAGCCTCGGCCGGGAAATCGCCAGCGCGTTGAGCGAGAGCTCGAGGCCCCGATTGCGGGTCTTCCCGACATTCTCGAGCCGCGTGGAAGCCGGCGCTGGCTGCGGGACGGGCACTTCGAGCAGCAGGTCGGACGTGCGCTTGACGTAGTACTCGAGCGAGCCCGACAGGCGATTGTCCATGAGGCCGTAGTCCACGGCGAAGTCGAGCTGCGACGTCTTCTCGAACCGCAGATTGTCGTTGGGATCGCTCACCGGGGCGAACCCGGTGACGGGCAGATCGCCGAAGACGTACTTCGCTCCACCGGTGGCTTCCAGCCTGATCAACGAGGAATAGGGCGGCACGCCGGGGTTGCCGACCACCCCATACCCGACGCGCAGGCGGAGATCCGAGAACGGAGCCCTGGGCATGAATTGCTCATCACTGATGCGCCACGACGCGGAGATGCCCGGAAAGGTCGCCCACTTGTGATCCGCGCCGAACGCGGACCGGCCGTCGCGGCGGACCGTGCCCTGCAGGAAGTACCGCTGCTTGTAGGCGTAGTTGACCCGCGTGATGAAGGAGATCCATTTATCGTCGGTCCGGAACGACTGCGGGGCTATCTGCACGCTGCCGGCGTTCAAGCTGTTGAAGCCGGTCGCATCGGTGAGGAAGCCCTGTGCCTCTGCCTGAAATTGCTCGATCCGGTATTTCGAGAACTCGTACACCCCCACGACGTCGAAGTCGTGCACGCCGCCGAACTGCCGCGTGTAGGTCAGCATGCCCTGCAACGTCTCGGAGGTGTTGTCGCGGTTGATCTGCCGCGCCAGCCCCTGATACGGCGCGCCCGCCGGGCTGGCTTTGGGGAGGTAGATCTGCCGCACGCCTCCCGACTTGTCCGCGCCGAGATTGATCCGCCCCGTGAGACCGGGCAGCAGGTCCAAGTCCGCCGATATGTTGCCGAGCGTGCGGTTGGTGGTGCCGAAGTCCTGGATCTGGTCGGCCAGCCCGACCGGGTTGCGCACCGACTGCGAGCCGGTCCCGATCTCGTAGAAATGGGTTCCCGTGGAATCGGTGACCCTCACCGGATGCGTCGGATTGAAGATGACCTCGTTCATGAACACCCCGCCCTCGAAGCCCCCTTCGTTCTCAAAGGCGAGATAGTCGTTGTTCGCCTGCGAGGTCGTCACATTGAGGCCGAGGCGAAGGCGATTGTTCAGGGCGAAGTGCGAAGCGCTGAGGCGACCCTGAGCCCGTCGGAACCCGCTGCTGAGCGCCACTCCCTGCTCGTTCATGAAGTTCAGCGACGCGCGATAGCGCGTGATATCGCTCCCGCCGGTGAACGACAGATTGTGATTGTGCGTCACGCCGGTGCGGCTCACCGCTTTGGCCCAATCCGTGTTCGCCGACCCCAGTGCGGTCAGGTACGTCGAGTCCAGGCCTTTCGTGGGATCAGAATTGTGGAGCGTCACCTGATCCTGCACGAACTGGCGGTATTCGTCACCGGTGAGCACGTCCATGGATCTGTACGGCGACGCAGCCGCCACATAGCTGTCGTACATCATGGAGGCCCCGCCCGAGGCGCCCTTTTTCGTCTCGATCAAGATGACGCCGTTGGCGCCGCGGCTGCCGTAGATGGCGGTTGCGGAGGCGTCCTTCAGAATCGTGATCGAGCCGATGTCGGAGGGGTTGAGCAGATTCAGCGGGCTGCGCGGCAACGGCGGCGCGCCTCCGATGCCGAACCCTGGGGCTTCGGCTTCCGCGTTGGTGATCGGTACGCCGTCGATGACGTAGAGCGGCTCGTTGCTGGCGCTGATGGAACTCGCCCCGCGGATGCGGATCTGCACGCCAGCTCCGGGTTCGCCGTTGTTCGTCGTGATGCTGACGCCGGCGGTCCTGCCTTCCAGCATCTGATTCACGTTCGTGACCACGCCGACATTGGCCGTGGCGGGGTCGATCGTCGCGACCGAGCCCGTGATCGCCTCGCGGCGTTGGCTGCCATAGCCGGTCACCACGACCGGCTCGAGAATCGCCGCCTGGGCGTGCAGCGCGAAGTTCACCGGGGTCGCCGATCCGGCAGTCACCGTGACTGCCTGCTCGAGCGGTGCGTAGCCGATCCGAGTCACCCGCACCGTGTGGGTTCCCGCGGGTACCTCGTTCAGCGTGAAGCCGCCGTCTGATCGGGTCTGCGTTCCCAGCGGCGTTCCTTGGACCCTGATGATGACGCCGGAGAGGGGCTGTTGAGTCCCGATGTCGGTCACCTGTCCTGTAATCGTGCCCGTGGGTTCTTGCCCGCGAAGCGGGACCGCCCACAACAGGCCACAGAGCAGTGCAGGAGCGACGTAACGGACCTTTGCCATCGAAACACCTCCGCCGCACGGTGACGCACCAAAATGCCGGATCCTACCCCATGTCTATTGGCTTTCGCCGAGGCAATTGTCAAGGATGGGGGGCTGATGGGTCGGGAAGCCCGGCCGGGCTGCTGGCCGGGCGGCCCGAAATCGCGTACGATTTCCGCCCTAGATGAGCCTTCTCGCCCTGCTGCTCGCCGCCCAAGCCGTGCTGCGCGCCGACAGCATGCCACCGTACGTCTCGTTTCCCGAGGCCGGCCTCGACGAACCTGCGGCGTATGAAGGCTACCAAACGCGCCTCTACCGGGACGCGCGCGGCAACGCCATCCAGATTTACCTGGACCGGACGAGCGGCCGCGTCGTCCACCTCTGGGCGGATGCGCTCGACGAAAGCCTCGGCTTCACCGCGCGCGACAGCGCCGGCCGGCCGGCGGCGGTCGCCTGGGCTGGGGTCGAGGCGACGACCCGGGTCGCAAACGGGCGCCGCTCGCTGGCCTACCGACTCACGGCGCCCGGCCCGCTGTCGTTCGGACTCTTCGTCCTCGGCTCGATGCGCGTCGAGCGGGACTTCCAGTACGCGGGCCGGCAGCACGATTCGCTCGGCGCCGCGTTCATCGTGCCCGAGTTTGCGACGCTCGTGGACGAGATCGCAGGACTCCCCGGACCGGAGCGCCGCCGCGCTCTGACGCTGCTCGGCGCCCGCGACCTCGCGGCATTGCGCGCGCGCCTCTTGCCACGGGTGACGCTGGTGCGCTCGCCGGGGCGGTGGAGCATCCGCGTGGCCCAACCGAGCCTGGACGGGAAGAACCACCTCTCACTCACTCTGAGCGGCGACGCGCGACGCGCATCCGCCCGGCTCGAGGGCAGGGTCGTGACCATCCGTCGCGGGGCCGCCGGTCCGCTCGAGATCACCGTCCAGGTCGAAACCGACGGGCGTGCGCTCACCCCGCTCACGCGCGAGCAGATCTTCAACGACCAGTTTCGGCGCTTCTACGCCGGGGTGCAGGCCGACACGGCCCATCCGCTCCGGCTGCGGCGCCTGGAGCGCGAAGTCCGGGGTTTCGAGCTGCTCAGCTCACGCGAGAAGCTGATGGCGGGGTTGCCGAATTACGCCACCTACTTTGGCCGCGACATGCTGATGACCGCCCTGCTCATGGAGCCCGTCTGGTCCGACACGATGGTGGAGCATGTCATCGCGGCGGCGCTGGCGAAGCTCGCGCCTGCGGGAGAGGTGAGCCACGAGGAAGCGTTGGGCGGCCAGGCGATCCGCGAGAATGCCGCCGAGTATCACCGCCGCCATGACCCGTCGCTCCTCGGGCAGCTCCAGACAGTGCGGGAGAATTACTTCATGGTGGACGACGACTTCCAGCTCCCGGTCGTCGCGGCGCGCTATGCGGCCAATGCGGCCATCCCCGACGAGCGCAAGCGCCGGTTCCTGCAAGCGCATCTCCAGGAGTTGGTGCGGAATCTCGCCTTCGTCGCCCGGCAAGCGGCGCCCTACGCGCGCGAGCCCGTGGCGACGAATCTGGTGAGTTTCCGCCGCGACGACGACGGCTGGTGGCACCCGGGCAGCTGGCGCGACAGCCGCGTCGGCTACGCCGGCGGTCGCTTCGCGTTCGACGTCAACGTGGTTTGGGTACCCGCGGCACTGCGCGCGGTCATCACGATCGACAGTACGCTACGCGCCCTGGGCCTGGCGGGCGTACCCGAGGCCCGAGGGCTCGAGGCCGCCGCGCAAACATGGCGCGGGGTGGAGCGCCACTTCGCGGTCGCGCTCGCGCCCGCCGAGGTGGAAGCGCGGGTGCGCGCCCGGCTCGAGGCGCTCCCCGCCGCCGAGCGGGCGCACTGGGACCAGGTCCTGAATCGGGACGGGATGCCGGCCGGCACGCTGCGATTCCCCGCCCTCGCGCTCGACAGCGCAGGCCGGCCGATTCCGGTGATGAGCACCGACCCTGCCGCGTGGCTGCTGCTCGAGGACCTCGGTGCCGAGCGCGAAGCCGAGTTGCTGCGCCCGTTCCTGCTGCCCTACCCGGTGGGCCTGTTGATCGACGGCGTCGGTCCCGTCGCCGCCAACGACGTCTACGCCACCCCCGCGGTGTGGGAGATGTTCGAGCGGGACCTGTACCATTCTCCCCGGGTGGTGTGGGGCCGGGAGGTGAACGTGCTGGT
>DATICZ010000285.1:0-19842 GCA_035456525.1 Gemmatimonadales bacterium | reverse complement strand
CCGGCGGCGGTGAGCAACGCGCTCTCGACCAGGAACTGGCGGGCCAGGCGGCGCGTGGTCGCCCCGATGGCCCGTCGTACGGTGATCTCCCGCGAGCGGGCCGCGCCGCGCGCCAGGAGCAGGTTGGCGACGTTGGCGCAGGCAATCAGCAGTACCAGGGCGACCGCGCCCAACAGCACGAGGAGGGTCGCGCGCACGGGGCCGAAGACCACGCGCGCCAGCGGCTGAATCGAGACGCCGCGAGCGTCGTTCACCGGGTAGGTCCGCTCGAGATCGGCGGCGATCCCGGCCAGCTCCTGCTGTGCCGTGCTCAGCCCCGCATCGGCGGCAAGCCGTCCCACCACGAAAATCGGATGCGTGTCGCGCGGGAGGCTCGCCGGATCCGCCTGCAGCGGTGCCCACACGTCCACGCGCACCGCTCCGCCCCGCTCGGCGAAGCCGCGCGAGTAGTCGGCCGCGCGGAGCACCTGGAGCGTCCCGAAGTCCGCGCCGGAAGGAAGCACCCCGACGATAGTTCGCGGGACGTCGTCGATCCGCAGGGTGCGCCCCACGACGTTCCGATCGCGGGCGAACAGGCGCTGCCACAGGTCTTCACTGATCAGCACGACCCGTGCGGCGCTTCCCGGCGCATCCTCGTCCGCGGTGAAGGTTCGGCCCAGGAGTGGCCGCACACCGAGCATCGGCAGCAGCTCGTGGCTCACGGCGAGGGCGGCGAGGCGGGCCGGCTCCCCTTGTGTCGGGGTGAGGTTCACTTCGCCTGCGGCGAACGCCGCGAGCTGGGCGAACCGCCCGCTGCGCCGCTGAAAATCCTGGAAGTCGGGAACGGATGCGGGCTCGTGGGATGTCCCGCTCTTGCGGTCGGTCTCCCACACCATGGCCAACCGGTCCATGGCGACGAACGGCGTGGGGCGGAGCAGCACGCCATCCACCACGCTGAAGATCGCCGTGGTGGCACCGATGCCGAGGCCCAGCGTCAGTACGGCGGCGAGGGTGAAGCTCGGACTCCGGGCGAGCTGGCGGAGCGCGTAGCGGAGGTCCTGCAGCAGGGTGTCCATTGTGCCTCCAGAAGCAGGTGTCAGGTGCCGGGTGTCAGGTGCCAGAAAACGACCCCTGACACCCGACACCTGGCACCCGACACCTATTCAGTTCGCAACGCCACCACCGGATCCACCCGCGTCGCGCGCCGGGCCGGCCACCACGTCGCCACGAGCGCCACGACCGCGAGCAGCAGGGCAGTTGCCGCGAAGGTCACCGCGTCGCTGGGTGTCACCTCGAAGAGCAAGGCCCTGAGGACCCGGGTGACGCCGAAGGAGGCCGCCAGGCCGAGCGCCACGCCAAGCGCCACCCGCCGCAGGTTCTCGCGCATCAACAGCCCGACGACCTGGCCGGGCTGGGCCCCCAGCGCCATGCGAATCCCCATCTCGCGCGCGCGCTGCGACACGGCGTACGCCGTGACGCCGTAGATCCCCACCAGCGCGAGTACCACGGCCAGGCACGCGAACAGCGTGAGCAGGGTGGTGTTGAATCGGCGCGCCGCGGTGAGCCGGTCGGCCATCTCGCTCAGGCTGGCCATCTCGCCGATCGGCTGCTCGGGGTCCGCCTGGCGCACGGCGTCGCGGATGGCGCTCGCGAGCTGCAGCGGCCTGCCGTTGGCGGCCCGGAGCACGACCCACATCTGGGACAGATCCGCATCCTGGGCGACCGGCGTGTAGATCTCGGGCTGCGGCTCGGCGTCGAGCGAGGTCGAGCGCAGATTGTCGATCACGCCCACGATCGTCATCGGCGCACCTCCGCCGGGGCTTCGGGGCCCGCCGAGCGTGAGCTGCTTGCCGACCGGATCCTGTCCCGGCCAGAGCTGATCGACCGCAGCTCGGTTCATGATCCCTACGGGCGGGCCCCCCGCGCGGTCGTCGGCGCTGAATGCGCGGCCGCGCCGGATCGGGACACGGAACGCCGAGAAGTAGTCCGGGGACACCGCGAACGAGCGCAGCGCCATGAATGGCTCGGGGAAGTCCGGCCGGACGGTGCGCGGATCGAAAGCGACCATGCGGACCGACCCCGAGAGCGGGAGGGTCCCCGCGATGCTCGCATACTGGACGCCGGGCCGCGCGGCGAGCGCCCCGAGCACATTGGCGAAGAACTGGGCTTGTCCCGCCTCGTTCGGGTAGCGCGCCGGCGTGAGCCGGATCCTGGCCGCCAGCAGGTTGCGCGTGTCGTAGCCGGGATTCACGCTGCTCAAGCGGATGAAGCTGCGGACCAGGAGACCCGCCCCCACCAGGAGCACCAGCGCCAGGGCGACCTCGCCGACCACCAGCCCACCTTGTAACCGGCGCCGCCGGCCGCCGGTGGCGGCCGCGGCCTCGTCGCGCAGCGCCTCCTCGATTCCCGGCGCCGAGGCCCGCCACGCCGGCACGAGGCCGAACGCGAGCCCGGTGAGCAGGGCCAGGCCGACCGTGAACGCCAGCACCGGCCCGTCCAGGGCGATCTCCCGCGCGTTGGGGAGCGCGTTGGGCCAGATGGTGATGAGCGCGCGCAGTCCCCATCCGGCGAGGAGGATGCCCACGAGCGCTGCGGCCAGCGCGAGCAGCACGCTTTCGGTCAGCAGCTGCCGCACCAGCCGGCCGCGGGCGGCGCCCAGGGCCTGCCGGATCGCCATCTCGCGACGCCGCGCCACCGCTCGCGCCAGCAGCAGGTTGGCGGCGTTGGCGCAGGCGATCAGCAGCACGACGCCCACCGCTCCCAGCATGATGAAGAGCGGGCGGCGGGCATCGCCGATCGCGGCCTCGTGCAGGAACGTGGCGTGGAAGCCGTTGCTGAAGGGGCTCGAGGCTCTCGGTCCTCCCCCCGGGCGCGGTCCCGGGCCTCCTCCGCTGGCCACGATCTGGCGCCGGACCGTGCCCGAGGCGGCGTCGGCAGCGGAATCGGCGGCGTTGAGCCGGTCGGCGATCACGGCGAGGTCGCCCGTGACGCGTGCCAGCGTCACCCCCGGTTTGAGACGCGCCACGGCGCTGAGGAAGTGGAACCCGCGGTTGGTTTCCGCCTGGGGGATCTGGGCCAGCGCGTCGCCGATCGGGGTCCAGACCTGGATGGACCGGTCCGGGAAATGGAACCCGGCGGGCATCACGCCGATCACCGTGTAGCTCTTGCCGTCGAGCGCGATCGCCTTGCCGACGATGCCAGGGTCGCTGCCGAAGCTCGTGACCCAGAGGCCGTGGGAGACGAGCGCCACCGGGCTCCGTTCCTCGGCGGCCGTGAACAGCGCGCCGACCTCCGGGTGGACCTGCAGCGTGGTGAACAGATCGGCGGTGACCGACGCGGCCTGCACTTCCTGCGGGTCGCCCGCTCCGGTGAGGTTGTATTGCTGGCGGCTCGACGCCCCGACGGCGGAGAAGTCCTGGGTCATCCCACGCAGGCTCTCGAGATCGGGGTAGGAGACCCCGAAGCGCACATTCTGGAATCCGGTCGAGAGGACCTCGACCAGGCGGTCGGAGTCCGGAAAGGGCAACGGCTTGAGCAGCACCGTGTGCACCGCGCTGAAGATGGCCGTGTTCGCGCCGATGCCGACCGCGAGGGTGAGCACGGCGACCGCGGTGAACGCCGGGCTCTTGGCGAGCTGGCGGACGGCGTAACGGAGGTCTTGCAGCAGGGCTTCCATGAGAGTCCTTTCTGGAGCCGTCAGCAAACAGCCGTCAGCCGTCAGCAAACCGCTGAGGGCTGATGGCTGACGGCTGATGGCTATTCAATTCGCAATGCCTCCATCGAATCCACCTGCAGCAAGGCTTCCATGTCACTCATACCGCAGCGCCTCCATCGGCTCTATCCTGGTTGCCCGCCGGGCCGGCGCGTATGTCGCCAGGGCCGCAACCCCGAATAAGAGACCGGCGACGAGCACGATCGTCGCGGGATCACCCGGCCGGACCCCGAACAACTGCGAGCGAAGCGCCTGCGTGAGGGCGACGGCGCCGGCCGCACCCACGACGAGCCCCCACGCCGCCGGCGTGATGCCCTGCTGGAGCACGACGCCGAGCACCGCGGCGCGGCGGCCGCCCAACGCGATGCGGATGCCGATCTCCCGCGTCCGCTCCACGACCAGCTGGGCGACGACGGCGTAGATCCCGACGGCGGCGAGCAGCAGGGCGATGGCACCGAGCCACCCCAGCAGACGTTGCGTCAGGCGGTGGGGACCGAGGACCGCGCTGAACGCGTCGCGCATCGTGCGCTGTTCGGCCACCGGGAGGTCGTGATCGATCGCCTGCACGGCCGTGCGCAGCGCCGGCAGGATGGTGGCGGGGTGCTGCGCGCGCACGGCGAGCGTCATCTCCCACACCGGAGCCTGCGCGAGAGGGAGATAGAGCTCGGGAGCCGGCAGTCGAGCGGGTCCGTCGTGGCGCACATCGGCCGCGACGCCGACGATTTCAATGGTGGCCGTATCCGGTCCCATGGCGAGGCGCCGGCCCACGGCTCCGTCCGGGAAATACCGGCGCGCCAGCGTCTGGTTGACCACGACGACCCGCGGCGCGCGCGCATCATCGCGGTCGGCCAATCCTCGACCGGCGACGAGCGGCACACCGAGAGCGGCGAAGTAGCCTGGGGTCACCACGCGCCAGCCGACATCCGGCCGTTCCCCGGGCGGGAACGGCGGCGCTCCGACGATCCCGAACGACGTCGTCTGGTTGCACTGGCATAGCGGGACCACGTTCGCGGCTCCAACGGCTCCGGGCGACACGCCAGGGAGCGTCGCCACGCGTTCGACGAGCTCGTGGAAGAACGCGACGGCTCGTTCCGGCGTTTCGTAGCGGGCGTTCGGCAGCACGATGCCCGTGAGTGCCACGCTGTCCGTATCGAATCCGGGCGGCGTGTCCAACAGGTGATGCACGCTGCGGAACATCAGCCTGGCTCCCACGAGCAGCACCAAGGCCAGTGCCACCTCCACGGCCACCAGCGCGCGTCGCAGGCGGTGCCGGGTCGGCGCGCCGCCGGAGCGCTCGCCCTCCTGGAGCGTGACATGGAGGTCGGCAGCGGCGCTGCGGAGCGCCGGCGCCAGCCCGAAGAGCAGCGCGGTGAGCAGTGACGCCGCGGCGGTGAACAGGAGCACCGGCCCGTTGATGCCGATCCGGTCGAATCCGGCGAGAAAGCGCTGCTGCTCCGCCGGCACGAGCCCCCGCAGGAGGCCGACGCCCCATGTCGCCAGAAGGACGCCGGCAGCCCCGCCGCTCAGGGCGAGGACGGTGCTCTCGGTGAGGAGCTGGCGCACGAGGCGGGGGCGTCCGGCGCCGAGCGTCGCCCGCATGGCGAGCTCGCGGCGCCGCCCCGTCCCCCGTGCGAGGACGAGGTTGGCGACGTTGACGCATGCGATCAGCAGCACGAAGGCCACGCCCGCCAGCAGCGTCAGGAGCACGGGCTCCACCTGACGCGCCACGTCGCGTTCCAGTGGGCGCACGTTGACGCCCCAGCCGGTGTTCGTGGCCGGGTAGTCCACCCGCAATCGGCCGGCGATCGTTGCGAGCTCGGCCTGGGCGCGCGCCACCGAGACGCCCGGAGCGAGGCGCCCGGTGACGAGGAGCCAGTGCGACCGGCGACTCTGCCACACCGCGGAATCGAGCGCCAGCGGCGCCCAGATATCCCCCGGCGCCGGATACGCCACCCGCGGGGGCAACACCCCGATCACGGTGCGCTGGATGCCGTTCACGGCGATCGAACGGCCGACGATGCCGGAGTCGGCCCCGAAACGCCGTTGCCACAGCCCATAGCTCAGCACCACGACGCGGTCCTTGCCGGGAAGGTCTTCGTCGGGCGCGAAGGTGCGACCCTGGAGCGGCCGCACGCCGAGCGCTTCGAAGTAGTCGGGAGATACGACGAAGCCTTGCACCCGCTCCGGCTCGGTCCCACCCGTCAAGGTGGCCGGCCACCAGGCGTGCGCCACCAGTCGGTCGAAGCTTCGCGCCGCCGCGCGGAAATCGCGGAAGTCGGCGGCGGAGAATTCGTTGTGATCGTTGCCTTGCGGGCCCACCTCCCAAACTGCGACCAGCCGGTCGCCGCGCGCCCACGGCAACGGGTCGAACAACAGACTGTGGACCACGCTGAACACGGCGCTGTTGGCGCCGATGCCGATGGCGAGTGTGATGACGGCGACGATGGTGAACCCGGGGGACTTGAGCAGCGTCCGGGCGGCGTAGCGGATGTCTTGGAGCAGGGCGTCCATGAGAGTCCCTTTCTGGAGCCGTCAGCCCTCAGCCGTCAGCAATCATTGCCATGCTGAGGGCTGACGGCTGATGGCTATTCCGTTCGCAACGCCACCATCGGATCCGTCCGTGTCGCCCGCCGCGAAGGCACGTAGCAGGCGATCAGCACCGCCGCGGCGAGCAGCAGCGTCACGCCGGCGTAGGTCACGGGATCGGCCGGGCTCACGCCGTAGAGCAGTTTCCCCATCGCGCGCGTCGTCCCGAGGGCGGCGAGCAGTCCGATGCCGGCGCCGAGCGCGCTCAGGCGCACTCCCTCCCGAAGCACCAGTCGGAGGATGTCGAGTGACTTCGCGCCGAGGGCGATGCGCACGCCCAGCTCCTTGTCCCGCTGCGTCACGAGATAGGACATCACGCCGTAGATGCCGATCACGGCGATCACCAGGGCGAGCGCGGCGAATGCTCCGAGCAGCGACCCCGCGTAGCGCGTCCGGGCCACCGAGGCGCCCACGAGCTCGCGCAGCGTGGTCACTCGCGAGATCGGGACGTCCGGATCGAGGGCGCGGATCACGGCGCGCGCCGGGGCTACGAGGGCGGCTGGATCGCCCGCCGCACGGAGCACCAGCGACATGGCGGCGGAGGGGGACTGGGCCGCGAGGACATAGATGTCCGGCCGGGGTGGCGCGCCGAGGCCGAGGTCGCGCACGTCGCCCACGACGCCGACGATCGTGCAGGGAAGAGCCATCGGGTTTGGTCCGAGCCGCACGCGCTGTCCTACGGCGGTGGCCCCGGGGAAGTACAAGCTCGCGAAGGTCCGGCTCACGAGCACGGGGCGCGTCGAATCGCTCCGGTCGGGCCGCTCGAAGAATCGACCCGCTACGAGCGGAATGCCCATGGCCGCGAAATAGCCGGGGGTGACGCTGCGATACTCGGCCTCGGGGGGCGGCCCCTCGGTCGGTGCGCGCGATACGAAGCGCAGCCCCGTCGTCGGACCGCTCGTCCCGAAGGGGAGCACGCTGATCGCACCGACGGCCTGCACACCAGGCAGGGCCGCAAGCCGGTCCGTGAGCTGGTCGTAGAACCCGATCGTGGCGAGCGGGTCCTGATAGCGGGGACCCCCCACCCGCACACCGATCGTCACCGCACGCTCGACCTGCACACCCGGATCGACGTCGAGCAACCGGCGCAACGTGCGTACCATCAGGCTGGCCCCGACGAGCAGCACGACCGCGAGCGCAACCTGAGAAACCAGGAGCGCCGAGCGCGCGCGCCTTCGTGCGTGCCCACCGGCGGCCGTCCGGCTCCCCTCTCGCAGTGCTTCGGCGAGCTGGTGTCCGACGGCGTGCAGGGCGGGGATCAGGCCCATCGCCACGCCCGTGAGGATTGCCGCGCCGGTCGCGAAGGCCACCACTGGCCAGCGGATCGCGACGTCGGCGATCCGCGGCACGTCGAGCGCGCTCAGCCGGTGCAACCAACCGATGCCCCAACCGGCGAGCAGGAGTCCGCCCGCCGCGCCTGCCGCGGCGAGGAGCAGACTCTCCGTAAGTAGCTGCCGCACGAGCCGTCCTCGGGCGGCGCCGAGCGCCGCACGGACCGCCATCTCACGGCCGCGGCCGGCGGCGCGGGCGAGCAGCAGGTTGGCGACGTTGGCACATGCGATGAGCAACACGAAGGCGACCGCGCCCAGCAGGACCATCAGGACGGGGCGTACCTCACCGACGACCGCCTGCTGCACCGGGAGTACCGTGATGCCGACACCCGTGTTGGTCTCCGGGTGGGCGGCCGCGATCCGTCCGGCGATCGTCGCCAACTCGGCGTTGAGACGGGGCAACGACACGCCGGGCTTCAGGCGGCCCACCAGGCTCAGGAAGCGCACGGCCCGCAGCTGAGACGTCCGCTCGTCGAGGCCGAGGGGGGCGATCAGGTCCCCGCTCCAGGTGGGCAGCGCGAAGCCGGGCGGCATGACGCCGACGACGGTGTAGGGCTCCCCCCCGAGCGTCACGCTCCGGCCCACGGCGCCGGTATCGGCGCCGAAGCGGCTGCGCCAGAGTCCGTCGGTCAGGACGACGACGTTCGGGCCACCGGGGCGATCATCCGCGGGCAGCAGCGTGCGTCCCAACCGGGCAGTGACTCCCAGCGTGGGGAACAGGTCCGCGCTGACCCGCAGCAGTCGCAGCTGCTCGGGCTCGCCCGCGCCGGTGAGATTGACCGTCGAGTACGGGTAGATCGCACCGAGGGACTCGAACGACCCGGTCTGCGCCCGCAGGTCCGTGTAGTTCGCCGGCGCGAATGGGCTGCGCGGCGCGCTTTCCCGCGAGTGATCCTCCCACAGCATGAAGAGCCGGTCGGGATCGTGGTAGGGGAGCGAGCGCAGCAGCACGCTCTCCACCACGGAGAAAATCGCGCAGTTCGCCCCGATGCCGAGGGCGAGCGTCAGGACGGCCGTGGCGGTGAAGGCGGGATGGTTGATGAGCTGCCGTACGGCGTAGCGCAGATCCTGAAGCAGGGTGTCCATCATTCGCCCCGGAGTGCGATGAGTGGATCGACGCGCGTCGCACGGTGTGCCGGCACGAGACAGGCGGTCGCGGCGACCGCCGCGAGGAGGAGCGCCACCGACGCGTACGTCGTGAGATCGATGGGACGGACGCCATACAGAATTCCGGCCAGCAGACGGGTCGCTGCGAGCGCGAGCGCGAGGCCCAGACCCAGGCCGGCGGCTGCGAGCCGCATCCCACCGCGCAGTATTTCCCCCGCGATACCAGCGCGGCGGGCGCCAAGGGCCATGCGGATCCCGATCTCGCGTGTCCGCTGGTTCACGGCGTAGGACATCACGCCGTAGAGGCCGATGACGGCGAGGAGCACCGCGAGCGCTCCAAACACGCCCGCGAACTGCGCCGAGAGTCGCGGCAACAGCAGGGCGCGCCCCGCCACCATCTCCTCGAGCGTGCGCACCCCGGCGAGCGGGACGTCCGGCTCCAGGCGGGCGACGAGATCACGCAGCGCCGCTTTGACGCGGCGCGGCTCCGTGACCGTCCGCACGAGCAGGGAAACGTCGGGTGCGGGATTCTGGCCCAGCGGGAGATAGAGATAGGGCTGGGGCCGTTCCGTCAGCTGGCGGATCTTCACGTCGCGTGCGATGCCGACGATCCGCACCGCCGGTGAGTCCGGCGCGTTGAGCCGCACCACCTTCCCGATCGCCTGGGCGTCGGGCCAGTACAGACGCGCCGCGGTTTCGCTCACGATCGCGACGCGCGGTGCACCGAGCGTATCCCCGGCCGCGAAATCACGCCCGGCGACCAGCGGCGTGCCGATGGTGGCGAAGTATGCGCGGCCGACCGTGCTCCAGAACGACAGCTCTCCGCCCTGCTGCGACGTCTCCCGACCCTCGATGAAGAGTCCCCCGCCGCTGGCGGTGAAGTCGAGGGGGAGATAGCGCGCCAAGGTCGCCCCGCGCACCCCGGGAAGGGACGCGGCGCCTTCGACGAGTCGGCGGTAGAACCGCCGCGAGCGCGCGTCGTCGTAGCCGAGCAGGCTGGGTGCGACGGATCCCGTGAGGGCGCCGCCGACCTGGAATCCGGGCTCGACCCGACCGACGGCGCGCAGGGTGCGCACGGCGAGGCCGGCCGTCACGAGCAGCAGGCACGACACCCCGACCTGCCCGATGACCAGCGCCGCGCGCAACGTCCCTCGGCGGACTCCATGCACCGGGGCGTCCGTTTTCAGTCCCTGCGCCACGTCCGATGAGACGGTCTGCAGCGCCGGCACCAGCCCGAAGACCAGCGTCGTGGCCGCGGTAACGCCGAAGGCGTACAGCAAGACGCGGGCATCGAGGTGGAAGTCCCAGGCGAACGGGATATCCGTCGGGAGCCGCAGTGTCGCCCCGAGCGCACCGGTCGCCCACATCGAGAGGACGACGCCGAGCGCGCCGCCGGCCGTGGCGAGCACAGCGGCTTCCACCAGGAGCTGACGCACCAGGCGCGAGCGCGACGCCCCGATGGCGACCCGGATCGCGAGCTCGCGGCGCCGCCCCGAGTCGCGGGCCAACAGCAGGTTGGCGACGTTGGCGCAGGCGATGAGGAGGATGAGAGCCACAGCGCCGAGAAACAGGGCGAGCAGCCTCCGGGCCGTCGCGTTGTTGCCCGGTTCCGGCCGCGAGTCCGCCAGCGACTGTACGAACGGCTCGGTACCCTGGTAGATCACCGGGTAGTCGCGCGCGAGTCGGGCGCCGATGACCGAGGCCGCGGCCTGCGCCTGACGTACGGCGACGCCGGGGGGCAGGTGGCCGGCCAACCGAAAGGCGGTGGCGCCACGCTGCAAGAGCCGACCGGGAGCGGATGGGACCAGCTGGTCGTACGACGTCGCCGGCACCCACAACTCGGGTTGGAGGCCGACATAGTACAGCCCGGAGAAACGGGCGGGCGCCACTCCCGCGATGACGTAGTCGTGACCATTGAGACGGAGCGGCTGCCCAATGACGCCGGGATCGGCGCTGAAGCGGCGGCGCCAGGTCGGCTCGCTCAGCACGGCAACCGGCGTCGCGCCGGGCGCGGTGATCTCAGCGGTCGTGAAGGTGCGGCCCAGCACCGTGCGGACGCCGAGCGCCTCGAAGTAGTTGGGGCTCACCATTTCGGCCCAGATGCGATCGGTGTGTCCCGCGCGGCTCAGGCTCAGCGCCGTCGGGTAATAGGCGATCAGGTCGCTGAAGACGGTCCGCGCTGCGCGGAAGTCCTCCAAATCGGCGTACGACAAATCGAAGTACTGTCCGGCCGTCCGGTTGTAGGAGCTGATGACGACGAGACGGTCCGGGTCGGTCACGGGTGGCTGGCGCCACAACAGGCCCCGGGCGATGGAGTACATGGCGGTGTCGGCGCCCACGCCGAGCCCGAGGGTGAGGACGACGACCGCCGTGAACCCCGGGCGCGCGGCGAGCTGGCGCATGGCGTAACGCAGGTCTTGGAGCAGGGTGTCCATGGAGTCTCCTGTACTGCGGGGTCCGGGATCCGGGGGACCGGGGTCCGATGGCGCACCGCGGATCCCAGGCCCCGGACTCCGGATCCCGTCATTCCGTTCGCAACGCCACTACCGGATCCACCACCGTCGCCCGGCGCGCCGGCAGATAGCTCGCGACGAGCGCCACCCCCACCAGCAGCAGCGGAATCACCACGAACGTGAGGGGGTCGGTGGCGCTCACGTCGAACAGCATCGTGCGCAGCACGCGGGTGAGGGACAGCGCCGCCACGAGGCCGATCCCCACTCCCACGACGACGAGGCGCACCCCCTGCCTGAGCACGAGACCCACCACGTCGCGCGCGCTGGCGCCCAACGCCACCCGCACGCCCAGCTCGCGGGCCCGCTGCGTCACGGTGTAGCTCATGACGCCATAGAGGCCGATCGCGGCCAGCACGAGGGCGAGCAATGCGAACCCGGTAAGCAGCAGCAAGCTGACACGGCGCGGGCCCAGGGACTGGGCGATCAGGTCGTCCATTGTGGCCAGGCCGGCCAGGGGCAGGTTGGCGTCTACCGATTGCACCGCGGCGCGGATGGCGCCCACGGTCGCTCCCGGATCCGCAGTTGTCCGCACCGTATAGCCGAGGAAGGGCAGGGGGTTCATGGGCAGGGGGAAGTAGACCTGGACGCGCTTGTCGGCGTCCAACCCTTCGTGCGCCATGTGCCCCACGACGCCCACGACCTGGATCCATTGGATGCTCGAGTCGCCGAGGTCGTTGAAGGTGATCCGCTTCCCGATGGGATCCGTGCCGGGCCAGTAGCGTCGCACCATCTCTTGGTCGACGATGCAGACGGGCTGCGCGCCGGCGCGGTCGGCGTCGGTGAACTGGCGGCCGGCGATGAGTGGGACCCGCATCGCGGGGAGATACCCGGGCGTGACCGTGCGTATGTCGCCCCAGGGTGAGGGCGTGTTGGCCGGCGGCTGATAGCCCTCGATGTTGAAGCTGCCGGTGGACCAGTTGCCGCCGAACGGGATGTTGCTCGTCCCACCGGCGCTCACGACGCCGGGCACGGCTTCGATGGCCTGGGTGATTCGCTGCAACGCGGCGATCCGCACCGTGTCGTTGGGGTAGGTCGCGTCCGGCAGCGACACGTAGAACGTCAGGAGGTGATCGGCCTGGAAGCCGGGATTCACCACCACCAGCCGGGCGAAGCTCCGGAGCAGCAGCCCCGCGCCGACGAGCAGGGTCAGCGCCAGGGCGACGGTGGTCACCACGAGGCCGCGGCGCAGCGCGAGGCTCGAGCGCTGGCCGACCGCGCGCCCGCCTTCTTTGAGCGACTCGTGCAGATCCGTCCGGGCCATGTGCACCGCCGGCGCGAGCCCGAAGAGAAACCCCGTCCCGAGCGAAATGGCCAGCGCGAATCCCAGCACCCGTAGGTCCACGCCGACTTGAGCCGTGGGGGGCAGGCCGTCGCCCACGAGTGCCAGCAACGCCGGTACGCCCCACAGCGCGATGAGGACGCCCAACGCCCCGCCGGCCAGCGCGAGGACGACGCTCTCGGTCAGCAGGTAGCGCACCAGCCGGCGCGGAC
The DNA here is from genome assembly GCA_035456525.1 of Gemmatimonadales bacterium. Classification (GTDB taxonomy): domain Bacteria; phylum Gemmatimonadota; class Gemmatimonadetes; order Gemmatimonadales; family GWC2-71-9; genus DASTHG01. The sequence goes on along the minus strand of DATICZ010000285.1, from coordinate 7,123 downwards.
TCGCCCCGAGGGCGACCCGGACCGCGATGTCGCGCGCCTTCGCGGCCGTGCGCGCCAGCTGCAGGTTCGCCACGTTGGCGCACGCGATCAGGAGCACGAAGCCGACGGCTCCCAGCAGCAGCAGCAGCCCGGCCCGCACGTCGCGCGCTGCTTCGTCGGCCAGCGCGGTGACCTGCAGGTCCCAGTCTGGGGCGTAGTTGTCCCGGTACTCGTTGCGCAGCTGGGCGGCGAAGGTGTGCATCACCGACTGCGCATGCTCGAGCGAGGTGCCCGGCGTCAGCCGGCCGATGAAGGTGAGGAACTCGTTCGTGCGCCGGTTGTCGGCGAAGTCCGCCGGCCGGAACGTGATCGGCGTCCAGAGATCGGCGTCGCGGACGTGGAAGTCCTTGAAGCTCGCCGGCATGACCCCGACGATCTCGTAAGACTCGTTGTTGAGCATGAGCTGGCGGCCCGTCACACCACGGTCGCCCCCGAAGTGCCGCTGCCAGAACCCCCACGAGAGCACGACGACGTGGTTCTTCCCCGCTTCCGCTTCGTCGGGCCGGAGCGTCCGGCCCAGGGCCGGCGCCACCCCGAGCATGGGGAAGAAATCGCCGGACACGAGGACGACGTTCACCCGCTCCGGTTGGCCCGTGCCGGTGAGGTTCATGGCCATGTCGTTCTCGACCGCGGCGCTCGAGAAGATGTCGGTGCGGGCCCGGTAGTCGCGGAAGCCGGGCACCGAGACCGATGCCCGCAGGTTCTGGAGCGAGGGATAGAAGTGATGCACGACGGCCAGCCGCTCCGGCTCCCGGTACGGCAGCGGTGCCAGCAGGACGCCGTTCACCACCGAGAAGATCGCGGTATTGGCGCCGATCCCGAGGGCGAGCGTGAGCACCGCGACCACGGTGAATCCCGGGTGGCTGCGGAGCGAGCGGACGGCGTGGCGGATGTCCTGTAGCAAGGCTTCCATGTGCTGGCACCTTTCAGTTCACGATCCAGCCGTCTTTCAGCTGCACGATCCGATTGCCGTACGCCGCGTTCGTTTCCGAGTGCGTCACCTGCACGATCGTCGTGCCGGCGGCGTTGAGCCGCTTGAACAGCTCCATGATCTCGCGACCCTGGTCGGAGTGGAGGTTGCCGGTCGGCTCGTCGGCGAGGAGGATCTGGGGCTTGTGGATCACCGCCCGGGCCACGGCGACCAGCTGCTGCTGGCCGCCCGAGAGCTGCCGAGGGTAGAGGTCCTTCTTCGCCACCATGCCGAAGCGGTCCAGCGCGTCGGCGACGACCGCCTGGCGCTCGCCCTTCTTGATGTCGCGATAGGACAGCGGGATGTCGAGGTTTTCGGCGACGGTCAGGTCGTCGAGCAGGTGATACTGCTGGAACACGAACCCCACGTACTGCTTGTGCAGCGCGACTCGGTCCTTGGGCTTCAGTTTGTGCACGACGTGGTCGAACAGTGTGTAATCCCCGGTCCATTCACCGTCCAGCATGCCCAGGATGGCGAGCAGCGTGGACTTGCCGGCGCCGGATGGCCCCATGATGGTCACGAACTCGCCCGGCCGGATGTCGAGCGAGACCTGGCGCAGCACGAACACTTTGCCGCCGCCCTGGGGGTAGGATTTTTCGATGTTGCGCAGCGCGATCATGGGTTTCCGGTGTCAGGAGTCAGGTGTCGGGTGTCGGGGTCTGGCGGTCGCCGCCAGCGCCGGACCGCCGAGTCTCGCCAGTGCGTCCCCCGAGCCGCGACGGAAATCGATGTAGTCGAGCCAGGACGAGGCGAGGGTCGGGGCCGGGGCCGGGGCATGAGCCGGGGCAGGCGCCGCGGGCTGCGGGTGGGCGACCCGCGCGGAGCGCGCCGGACACAGCGTCTGTCCGCCGCCCATGCCGAGCGGCAGCAGCCCAGCCAGCAAGATCCCTGTGGTGCGAACGTCGTGGAGAAGGTTGACCATATCGCTCCCCTCCAGTGGTTCCACAAGCCGGGTGTCAGGGCCGGGTGTCAGGTAAAGGCCCTGACACCTGGCACCTGGCACCTACTCCGTTCTCAACGCCACCATCGGATCGACCCGCGTGGCCCGCCGCGCCGGGATGACCGTGGCGCAGACCGCCACCGCGCCCAGCAGCGAAGCACACAGGGCGAACGTCAAGACGTCGGTCGGGGTGATCCCGTACAGGAACCGCGCGATCACCCGGGTGAGCGCTGCGGCAATGATGAGTCCCATCACGACGCCGATCGCGGCGAGTCGCAAGCCTTCTCCCAGGAATTGCTGCAGCACCTGCCCCCGGGCCGCCCCCAGCGCCATGCGGACGCCGACTTCGCGCGTCCGCTGCGCCACCGCGTAGGCCATCACGCCGTACAGCCCGAGCGCCGCGAGCAGCAGCGCCAGCCCGCCGAACACGCCGAGCACGGAGGACGCGCCGCGCTCCTTGTCCAGTCGCTGCCGCAGCGCGTCCGCCAATGTCATGGCCTGGAACACGGGCAGATTGGGATCGAGCGAGCGGATCGTCTCACGCAGCGCGGGGAGGAGCGGCCGCGGATCGCCCGCGGTGCGCACGAGCAATGTGATGTCGGAGAGATCGGCCCGCTGCCGTTCGGGCACATACAGGAATGGCCGCGGCTCCTCGGTCAGCTCGTGGTACTTCCCGTCTCGCGCGACGCCCACGACTTCGAGGTACGGCTCCGTGCCGGAAGGAAAGCGAACCCGTTTACCGATGGGATCCTGGCCCGGCCACAGGCGCCGCGCCATGGTCTCGTTGATGATGGTGACGGGCGGCGCGCCCGCGCGGTCCCGTGGCGTGAAATCGCGGCCGCGCACGAGCGGTGCGCCGATCGCATCGAAATAGCCGGGCCAGATCGCGGCATAGCTCGCCTGCACGTTCACGTCGTCGTCCCCTGGACCTTCCGCCGCGACCGGACTGCTGAGGAGCCGGCTCCCCAGCGGCATCGGGCTCGCGAGGCTCGCCGCGGTCACGCCGGGGAAGCCGCGGACGCGCTCGAGCAGTTGTGTGTAGAACGCTCCCTCCCGGCTCGCGTCGTATCCCTGGATGCGCAGGTCGAACGAGATGGCCACCGCGTGCGTCGTTTCGACTCCCGGATCCACGCGCAGCGCCTTGCCGAGCGTGCGCAGGAACAAACCGGCCGTGACGAGCAGCACGAGCGACAAGGCCATCTGGGAAACGACGAAGCCCGACACCAGCCGTGAGCGGCGGACCTGACCTCCCGGCCCGCCCCCCCCGTCCTTCAGCGCGGGCACCAGGTCGGGCCGGCTGGCCCGAAACGCCGGGACGAGCCCGAACAGGATTCCCGTTGCGAGGGCCACGCACCCGGTGAACGCCAGGACGCGGATGTCCGGCGTCAGCGCGACGGAGACCTCTTCCGGCAGATGGGACACCGCGATCAGCAGGTCGTTGATCCAGACCGACAGCAGCATCCCGACGCCGCCCGCGACCACCGTCAGCACCAACGCTTCGGTGAACAGCTGCGTGAAGAGGCGGCGGCGGGTGGCGCCCAGGGCCAGCCGAATGCCGATCTCGCGCCGGCGCGTCGCGGCGCGGGCCAGCATCAGGTTGGCCACGTTGGCGCAGGCGATCAGCAACACCAGGGCCGGCACTGCCATCAGCAGGGCAAAGACCGGCACCGCCTCCTGGCGGTTGCCGGGATCGAGCCCGCCGGCGAACCGGATCACGCGGACACCGTTGCGCTCGAGCTCGGGATGCACGGCGACGATCCGTGCGGCGATCGTGCGCGCCTCCGCGTCGGCGAGTGCGAGCGTCGCGCCGGGTGTGAGCCTGCCGATGACCCGCAGCCACCCGACGTCGCGGCGCTCGACGAAACGCGCGTCGTCGGGCGTTACGATGGCGGCGGTCCCGAGGGGGACCCACACGTCCACCCGATATCCGAGATCGCTGCCGATGAACCCGCGGGGGGCGACGCCGATGACCGTGAACGGTCGGCCGTTGACCACGATGTCGCGACCCAGGAGATCGGCGGCACCGTCGAAACGCCGTTGCCACAGGTGGTAACTCAAGACGGCGACCGGCGTCGCCCCCGCCACGTCGTCGTCCGTGGTGAAGAACCGTCCCAGCGGGGGACGCTGCTCGAGCACCCGGAAGTATCCGCTCGTGACGATCATGCCATTGAGACGCTCCGGCTCGCCACCCGAGCCGAGGGCCAGCGGAACGTTCTGGTGTCCCCCCAGCACCGCGATATGCGTGAGCTGGCTCTGGTAATCGCGCAGCTCGGGATACGAGAGCTGTCGCCTCAGGGACACGCGTCGCTCGCGCGAGGACTCCCGGGTCCCGGCGAGCCAGACCAGCCGGTCGGCATGCGGGGACGCGATCGGCCGGAACAGTGCGGCATTGACGAGGGTGAACACCGAGCTGTTGGCCCCGATGCCGAGCGCGAGCGTGAGGACGGCGACCGCGGTGAAGCCGGGGCTCTTGGCGAGTGAGCGCAGCGCGTAGCGAAGGTCTTGGAACAGGGTGTCCATATCGCTCCCTCTGTTGCCAGCCGGTATCCGGGGTCCGGTGCCCGCGGCACAACCCCGTGCCCCGGAGACCGGGACCCGGATCCCGTCATTCGGTTCTCAACGCCACCATCGGATCGACCCGCGTCGCCCGGTACGCGGGGAGGTAACTGGCCACGAGAGCGACGAGCGTCAGTACCGCTGCGACCGCGAAGAGCACGAGGGGATCGTGCGGCGACACCCCGTACAGCAGCGATGCGGTCGCCCGGCCCGCGGCCAGCGCGCCGGCCGCGCCCAACACGACCGCGATCAGCGTGACTTTCAGGCCCTGCCGCAGCACGAGCCCCAGCACGCTGCTCGGAGCCGCGCCCAGCGCGATGCGGATGCCGAGCTCCTGGGTGCGTTGGGACACGCCGTAGCTCAGCACGCCGTACAGACCGATGGCCGCGAGCAGCACGCCCAGGCCGCCGAATAGCGCGAACAGCGAGGAGCCGACCCGCCAGGGCCGCATCTGCTCGGCGTACAGTTGCGGCATCGGGTCGATGTTCGGGTAGGGCAGGTCCGGGGAGCTGGCCTGGATCTCCCGGCGGACGTCGTCCACCAGAGGCTCGGCGGGGCCCGCGGTACGGACCATCAGCGAGCTGACGGCGTCGGAGAATACCGAGTCGGACTGGGCGAGCGGCACGAAGTACTGGACGATCAGTTCGTCGGTGACCTCCTGCCGCCGAGCGTCCTCTACGACGCCGACCACTTCGAATAGCCTCGGGTCCCTTCCGATCTTCATGGTCTTCCCGATCGGGTCCTCGCCGGGCCAGACGAGGTGCGCCATCGTCTCGTTGACCACGGCGACCCGCTGCGCGCCGGTGTTGTCGCCCTCCGCAAATGCCCGGCCCTGACGCACGGCGGTCCCCATGGTCCGGAAGTAGTCGGGCGTCACGGCGGACACGTACGGTCCGCCGGTCTTCACGCTGGGGATCGAGTCGCGACCAGGAACGTCCAGGCTGACCGCATAGCTGGACTGGAATGGAGCGCCGATCGAAAGACTGGCGCCGGCGATCCCGGGGAGTTGCAGCACGCGCTGGCGGATCCGCTCGTAGGTGGCGTTGATCTCGGGACGCTCGTAGCCCAGCCGGTCGAGATTGACCGACGCGACGATCAGGCGGTCCGGATCGAAGCCGAGCCGGAGACCGCGCACCTTGTGCAGGCTGGTGATGAACAGCCCCGCACCGGTCAGCAGAATGAAGGTGAGCGCAACCTGGCCGACCAGGAGTCCGGTGCGGGTGGTGGAGCGGGCGACCCCGCCTTCCCGGGCCCCGGATTTGAGCGACGACGAGAGATCGGGCACGCCGGCATGCAGCGCCGGAGCGAAGCCGGCGAGCAACGCCGTGGCCACCGTGAGGATGGCGCTGAACGCGAAGACGCGGGGGTCGAGTGACGCGGCGGTCGCGGCGTCGGGGAGCAGGGCGGCGCGCAGCAGTGGGCCGGCCCACAGCGTGATCAGAATCGCGGCGCCGAGCCCCAGCGCGGCGAGGAGTGCGCTTTCGGCGTACAGCTGACGGATCAGTCGACCACGGCCAGCCCCGAGGGCCACGCGCAGGGCGATTTCCCGGCGCCGCTGGAGGGCCCGCGCCAGGAGCAGGTTGGCCACGTTGGCGCAGGCGATCAGGAGCACAGCACCGCAGACCGCGATGATCCATATGGAGAGCGTCGCAGACCTGTCCGCGTTGGGACCGAGCGCTTTGTGCACTGAGCCCAGGGAGACGGTGGCCTTGGAGTCGGCCTCGGATTCGACGCGACCGCCGTCGCCGACATGCGCGCGGTACAGCGCGGTTCCCTCGCTCGCCGCCTGCGTGGCGGTGACGCCGGGGGCGAGCCGGGCGATCGTCTGCAGCCACCAGCAGCCTTCGCACTCCAGCACCTGTGGCCAGCGGCTCTCGGGAGCCGCGACGCTCATCGGCACCCACACGTCGGGACCGCTCAGGTCCACCCCGGTGAATCCCCTGGGCGCGACGCCGATGACGGTGTACACGCCGGCGTTGAGTTGCAGCGTCTTGCCGAGGACATCGGGGTCTCCGGCGAACTGGCGCTGCCAGAACTCGTGGCTCAGGACCGCGACGCGCTCCCCGCCCTTGCGGTCTTCCTCGGCCGTGAAGAACCGCCCGCGCTCGGGCTGTACCCCCAATAGTGGAAAGAACGAGGCGGTAACGAGCTCTCCGGTGACTCGCTGGGCGCCTGTGCCGCGGCCCATGCTGAACCCGCCCCCCGCGTACGCCGCGACCGACGAGAGCGTGCGGGCGTGATCGCGGAAATCCGCGTAGCGCGGGAACGTGGCCATGCTGTAGGTGGAGGTGCCGAACGGCGGCTCCGTTTTCGTGACGTTGACCCGCACGACGCGATCGGGATCGACCACGTGCGCAGGGGGCCGGAAGAACAGGCGATCGACCACGCCGAAGGCCGCGCTGTTGGCCCCGATGCCGACGCCGAGGGTCAGAATGGCCGCCAGCGTGAGCCCCGGGCTGCGGGCCAGCGAACGCGCGGCGTAGCGCAGGTCCTGGAGGAGAGTATCCACGCGCCCTCAGGCGACCGGCGTGCCGGCGCGCTCCTCCACCACGCGCCCGTCGAACAGCTCGATCGTGCGATCGGCATGAGCCGCGTAGCGGGGGTCGTGCGTCACCATG
>DATICZ010000284.1:0-2449 GCA_035456525.1 Gemmatimonadales bacterium | reverse complement strand
CGCGATCCCTTCGCCCCGCTCCGGTTCGCCGCGGGGATCGCCCCCGTCGCGGAGCTCGGTGCGCTCCCGCGCAGCACGTACCTCTCCGTGTACGCCGCAGTGCGCCCATTGCCCGGCGTGGAGCTCTCGGGCTGGTACTTCGATCCGGTGCGCGGGGGCGGCGATTTCGAGCCGCCCAAGCACGCGCGCGCCTCCGCCACGTTCTACTCCAAGTTCTGGCGCGTGTACAAGAGCGGCGTCTTTTCCCTCCGGGGCGAGGTCGCGGCCGAAAGCTGGAGCCGCAGCACGCTGGGTGGCCGCGATGACGCGGGCGATCCAATCCCGCTCGGACCCGCCTCGTTCGTCACGACGAACATCGAGCTGCGCATCGCGGATTTCACGGCGTACTGGATCACCCGCAACTACAACGCGATGCGCGGCAGCTACGTGACCGGACTGGGCTATCCCAAACGGGCGCAGTATTACGGGGTGGCGTGGTTCTTCAGGAATTAGCTATCGGCTATCAGCTATCGGCTATCAGCCCGTCGACAGCCATATCGTGCCCTTTGATAGCTGATAGCCGATAGCCGATAGCCAGTACTGATTGACCTAAGTGCTTTAGCCGACTAAGCTTAAAGTCTGTGCCGCGGAGCATGACCGGGTTCGGCGCCGCCGAGGGAACGGTGGCGGAAGGACGCCTGCGGGTGGAAATCCGCACCGTCAATCACCGCTACTTCAATCCCCAGTTGAAGCTGCCGTACGATCTCAATGGACTCGAGAGCGATCTGCGCGATCGGCTGCGGCGGCTGCTGGAGCGCGGTCACGTCGCGGTGACGGCCCGCTGGCTCGAGCAGCCCGCGACGGCGGGTGGCGTGACACTCGATCTGGACCGTGCGCGTGCGGTGGTGCGCGCGCTGCGCCAGCTCAAGAAGTCGCTGCGCCTGAAAGGGGAGCCGGACCTCGCGTTCGTGGCGCGGCATCCCGACGTGCTGGCCGCGACCAGCGACGGAACGGCGGCGCGGTGGGCCGACGTGCAGCCGATCGTGGAGCGGGCGGCTGCGGACGTCCTGGCGATGCGCGAGCGCGAAGGGCGCGCCCTGGCGGCGGACCTGCTCGTGCGCGTCGACGCGCTCGAGGCGGGCGCCCGCACCATCGAGCAGCGGGCCCCGGAGCGGCTCGCCGCCGAGCTGGCCCGGTTGCGCAAGAGCGTCGCCGAGCTGGCGAGCGGCGTCCACGTGGACGAGCAGCGCCTCGCGCTGGAGATCGCCCTGCTCGCCGACCGGGTGGACATCAGCGAGGAGCTGGTGCGGTTCCGCACCCACCTCGCGGCGGTGCGGGCGGCCCTCGGCGAGGGCGACGGCGCGGTCGGCAAGCAGCTCGGGTTTCTCGCGCAGGAGCTGCTGCGCGAGGTCAATACGATGGGGTCGAAGGCGAACGACGCCGCGATCACGCAGGCGGTGATCGCGATGAAGGGTGAGCTGGAGCGGTTCCGGGAGCAGCTGGAGAATCTGGAGTGACGCCGCGGGTCGTCATCCTGTCCGCCCCCTCGGGGGGCGGCAAGACGACGATTTCCCAGGCGTTGCTCGCCCGGCGCCCCGACGTGGGATACTCGGTGTCGGCCACGACGCGCCCGCCGCGGCCGGGGGAGCGGGACGGCGAGTCGTACCACTTCGTCACGCGGGCGGAGTTCGATCGACTCATCGCGGCCCGTGAATTCCTTGAGTGGGCCGAGTACGCCGGGAACCGCTACGGCACGCTCCGGCGCGAGGTGCGGGCCGTGCTGGCGGCGGGGAAGCACGTGCTGCTGGACATCGAGGTGCAGGGCGCGCGACAGGTGCAGCAGGAGTGCCCGCCGCCCGAGTCCATCAGCGTGTTCGTGCTCCCGCCCGACCCGGACACCTGGATCGAGCGTCTCGTCGGACGGGAGACGGAGGTGGCGGACGTGCTGGCGCGACGGCTGCAGCGCGCGACCGAGGAAATTCAGGAGTCGGTGGACTGGGAGCATGTCGTGATCAACGACGATCTCGACGCCGTGGTCGCGGAAGTGGGCACCATCATCGACGAGGACGGGAAGCGGCCGCACCGTCCGCCGATTCCACGCCTGGTGCGGCTGGTCGAGGACCTGGTGAGCGCCGCCGAACGGCACCAGCCGCGGGCGAGAACGAACGACTTAACCGAGTAGAGGAAGAGGATCCGATGCGAATCATCACGCCGCAGGAAGTCGCGAATCAGACCCAGAACAAGTACCTGGGCGTCCTGGTGGCCGCGAAGTTCGCGCGCTTCGTCAACGAGTTTCCCCGCGATCGCAGCGTGGAATTCGAGCAGAAGTTGACGACCCGCGCGCTGGGCGAGCTGGTGCAGGGAAACCTGAAGTACAAGCTGGTGCGGCGGCGGCGGCAGGAGACGTGATGCACGTCGCCGGCCGTCACGTCGTGCTCGGCGTGTCGGGCGGCATCGCCTGCTACAAGAG
>DATICZ010000283.1:0-8730 GCA_035456525.1 Gemmatimonadales bacterium | reverse complement strand
GCGATGTCGAACGGCTGCGTGAGCCCCTCGCGATAGATGTTCACCTCCGGGCCGATCTGTCCGCCGTTGTTGAGCTCCGCCTGTCCGAGATCGAGGTGCAGCCAGTCCGACTGCACCGTGCCGTCGAAACCGAAGTAGCCCCGGTAGGTGACATGCGGCAGCCAGTAGCGCAGGTAGCGGTGCTGCAACGGCATCGTGTAGAAGACCGAGGGCTCGAAATAGCGGTACCCGCTGCGGCTCAGGAATCCGACTTCGGGATTGAAGTCCTCCCCCACCTGCGCGAATCGCAGCCCGTTGTCCCACCGGCTGTTCTTGAATCCCAGGCGCCCGCTGAACGCGTCGTCCCGGCCGTTGCGTCCCGGTGTGTTGGTCTTCGCCACCCACCAGTCGAGCGTCACCGGGTCGCTGAGCGCGAGGCGACCGTCGGCGGCCAGCGTGGTGTTGCGGTCGCGGCCGTCCCGTGTGGCGAGGCGGTGCACCGCGAGCACCCCGATGCGCGATCTCCCCCACTCTCTCAACACGCGTGAGACGGAATACGAATTGGCCGGCTGGATCCCTGCTGCCTTCTCCGTGAACAGCTGCAACACCCCCACCGTGAGCCCGGCTACCTTCCCGGTCAACCGACCGCCGCCGGTAATGGGAACGGGATTGCCCAACGTGTCGATGCCGATGCGCCGGCTGAAGAACAGCTCCACGGCCTGTGGCGTGCCCGCCGAAAACACACCCGCGTTCTCCAGAAAGAACGGCCGCTTCTCGGGGAAGAACAACGGGAATCGCGTGAGGTTGGTCTGTTGCTGATCGACCTCGACCTGGGCAAAGTCGGTGTTGTAGGTGGCGTCGAGGGTCAGGCTGGGCGTGATCCCAAGCTTGGCGTCGACTCCGACCTCGGCCGGATAGCGAGTCGAGTCCCACGCCACCGTGACCGAGGGGGGTGAGTAAGACTTCTGCGCCGAGCCGAGGACGTACGGTGTGATGGTGGCGATCCGCTGGCGCGGGACCTCGAGGCCGACCAACTGTCCGGCGCGCGACACCCGGTAGAGGCTGTACTGTCGCGGAATCGGCGACCAGAACGACTCCTCGCGCCGGCGACGGATGCTCCGCGCGACGTTGAGGCCCCAGGTCTGCTCCCGGGCGTTGCCGTAGCGGAGCGTGGAGAACGGAATCCGGATTTCGGCATACCACCCCAGGCTGTCCACGCTGGTCGCCACGGTCCAACTCGCGTCCCAGTTCAGGTTGAAGCCGCCGGCCGATCCCGCCTGGGCCCGGCTCTGCCCCTGCTGGAAGACCCCGCCGCCTTCGCCCTCCTTGATCACCTGCCCGTCGTACTCGATCCCCGCCGGCGTGGTGGCGAACACGAAGCCGTTCTGCCGATCCGCGAACGTGTCGAAGATGATCGCCACGTAGTCGCTGTTGGTGAGGTCGACGTCGCGAACGCGTTCGCCGGGGACGATGGCCGCCGCATCGCGGTCGAACAGCCATGCCCCGATGTACAACGCCCCGCCGTCCGTGAGGATCCGCACCTCGGTGCGCTCGGTGCTCGGCGCTCCCTCCACGGGGTCGCGCTGCACGAAGTCGGTCAGCGGTTGGGCTTCCCCCCATACCGCTTCGCCGAGTCGCCCATCGATCTGCGGCGCGGTGGTGATCCTGGTCGATCGGCCCACGCGGGCCGAGCCTTGAGCCGAAAGCGCCACCGGGACGAACAGGAGGGCGGCGGTCAGGAAACTCGGATGGCGCAGCACCTCGAGCGCGCGCTCGATCGTGCAGCGGTCGGTGAGGGCAGCAGTGAGTCGGGTCAACGCATCGGTCATGGCGGGATAGAAGATGGGACTCGGACGGAGTTCTGGCGAGGCGTGTTGCGGCGGGCCATCAGCAGCAGCGCACGCCGCCCTTCGAGTCGAGGAATTCCTTCACGTACTCCCGCTCGCTGAGCCGCGGCGGATGGCCCGCTTCCCGGCAGTGCGCGAGATAGGCCTCGTAATCGGGCGCCCCGATGATGCGGCGAACGACACGCGCGATCCGGGCGGGGAGGTGCCGGGCCCCGTCCCCCGTCCCTCGTCCCCCGTCCCTCGTCTCTCGTCCCACGTCCCTAGGCGGCATACCGGCTCTCCACGTAGGGCGCCTCGCTGACGGTCGCCGGCTTCCGCCTCGAGAGCACCAGCCACCATTCCCGGATCGAGACGACGATGAGCAACGCCACGACCGCCATGAACAGCAGGGCGACGAACGTGTTGAGGCGGTCGTTGAAGATGCGCTGGGCGGCGTGCGGATCGGTCGAGCCCGCGAGCGAGGCGGCGTGGGAGAGGAAGCCGAGCTTGGGGTCGGCCGAGAACACCTTCTGCCAGCCCGCGGTCATGGTGATCGTCACGATCCAGGCGAGCGGGGCGAGCGTGACCCAGGCGTAGCGAGCGCGGCCCATCTTGATGAGGATCGTCGTCCCCACGCACAGGGCGATGGCCGCGAGCAGCTGGTTGGCGATCCCGAACAGCGGCCACAGCGAGTTGATGCCGCCCAGTGGGTCCACGACGCCCTGATAGAGGAAGTACCCCCATCCCGCCACCACCACGGCGCTCGACGCCACGATGCTCGGATACCACGACGTCTCCCCGAAGCGGGGCCAGACGTGGCCCACGATTTCCTGCAGCATGAAGCGGCCGACGCGCGTGCCGGCGTCGATCGTCGTGAGGATGAACAGCGCCTCGAACATGATGGCGAAGTGGTACCACAGGGCGGTGGCGGCCCGGCCGCCCAGCGCGCTCGAGACCCCCGCGAAGATGTGCGCGATGCCGACCGCGAGGCTGGGGGCGCCCCCCGTGCGGGCGACCAGGGTCTGCTCGCCGACCTGGGCGGCCAGCGCCTGCATCTGGTCGGGGGTGACGACGAATCCCGCCGTCTGCAGCACGTCCGCCGCGCCGGCCAGCGCGGCGGGCGTCGTGTTCATGGCGAAGTACACACCGGGGTCGAGGGTGCAGGCCGCGATCATCGCCATGACGCCGACGAACGATTCCATCAGCATCCCGCCGTAGCCGATCAGCGGGGCGTCGGTCTCCCGCGCCAGCATCTTGGGCGTCGTGCCCGACGACACCAGGGCGTGGAACCCGGAAATCGCGCCGCAGGCGATCGTGATGAACACGAACGGGAAGAACTTCCCCGCGAACACCGGCCCCTCCCCCAGGGTCGCGAAGGCGGTGAGCGCGGGCATGCGCAGCGGCGGCAGGATGACCATGATCGCCACGGCGAGAATGAGGATCGTCGCGATCTTGAGGAACGTGGAGAGGTAATCCCGTGGTGCCAGCAGCATCCACACCGGCAGCACCGACGCGGCGAATCCGTAGACCATCATCATCCACGTGAGCGTGGTTCCGCTCTGCGTGAACGCGGCTCCGATCGGGTGGCTCGCCACCCACCCGCCGCCCACCAGGGCCGCGATGAGCAGCACGGCGCCGACGAGCGAGGCTTCCCCGATGTGCCCCGGTCGCCAGCTCTTCATCCACCAGCCCATGAGCAGCGCGATGGGGATGGTGCAGGCGATGGTGAACAACCCCCATGGGCTCGCTTTCAGGGCGTTGACGACGATCAGCGCCAGCACGGCGAGCAGGATGATCATGATGAACAGCACCGCGAGCATGGCGGTCGAGCCCGCCAGCGGGTTGATCTCTTCCTTCGCCATCTGGCCGAGCGACTTGCCGTTGCGGCGCACCGAGCAGCAGAGGATGGTGAAATCCTGCACCGCCCCCCCCAGGACCACGCCGATCACGAGCCACAGCGTGCCGGGCAGGAACCCGAACTGCGCGGCGAGCACGGGGCCGACGAGCGGGCCGGCCCCGGCGATCGCGGCGAAGTGATGCCCGAACAGCACCCACTTGTTCGTGGGCACGAAGTCCCGTCCATTGGAGAGCCGCTCGGCGGGAGTGGCGCGGTGCGCGTCGAGGCCGAAGACGCGGGTCGCGATGAACCGGGCGTAGAACCGATAGGCGACGATGTAGGTGCAGATCGCGGCGACGACCACCCACGCCGCGCTGACCGTCTCACCGCGCGACAGGGCGAGGATGGCGAAGGCGGCGGCGCCCAGGAGCGACAGAGCCACCCAGATCACGGCACGGAGCAGGCGCGGCATAGCCCCAAGGTACGGTGCGGCTTGCAGGGCTTCAAATTGCCCCATAGGTTCGGAGACTTGTCTTCCTCCTCGTCCTGGTCCATGACCGCGCGGCAGGCGCCGTCCCCGACGGGGGCGGCGGTCACCCAGGAACGACCCGATCCCAATGTCGCAGCGGAACGCCTCGGCGGGCGCAGCGCGCTCGTGACGGGTGGCGCCACCGGCCTGGGCCGCGCCATCTGCCTCGAGCTGGCCCAACGTGGGACCGCCATCGGGTTCAATTACGTCAATCTCCCCGGCCGGGACGTCTCCGCGCAGGCGCTGCTGACCGAAACGGCGATCAAGGCGCACGGCGTCGCCGTGTACTCCGAGCACTGCGACGTGCGGCGCCCGGAAGAGGTGGAGCATTTCGTGACCGAGGCGCGCGAGCGGCTCGGGGGCGTGCACATCCTCATCAACAACGCCGGCGTCACCCACGACGGCGCGCTGTGGCGGCTCTCCACGGATTCGTGGCAGGAGGTGCTCGACACCAACGTCACCGGCGCCTTCAACTGCATCCGTGCCGTAGCGGGACACATGCGGGCCCAACGCTACGGCAAGATCGTGAACATCTCGAGCCATCAGGCATTCCGGCCGGGGTTCGGGATCGCCAACTACGCCGCGAGCAAGGCGGCCCTCATCGGCCTGACCAAGGCCGCCGCGGTGGACCTGGGCTCGTCCAATGTGAACGTGAACGCCGTCGCGCCGGGGTTCGTGAAGACCGAGCTGCTGGCGCAGCTCCCGCGTGAGATTCTCGAACGCGCCGAGCGGGAATCGGTGCTGGGGCGGGTGGCCGAGCCCGAGGACGTCGCGCGCGTGGTCGCGTTCCTGTGCAGCGACGCGGCGCGCCACATCACCGGTCAAACGATCGTCGTGGACGGCGGACTCACCTTGGCTTCTTGAAAACGCGCGACCGTGGCTCGATATTGCGTGCGTGACTAATCCATTGAAAAACAGAAGCTTAGTGCGTGGTGCGTGGTTCGTGGCGGTGCTGTACGCCGCGACGGCCTGCGGCGGCCAGCCCGCTGCGAATCAGCAGCCGACACCAGAGCCGACGCGTCCGTTGCCGCTGGCCGGGCTGGCCAGCGTGAAGGTTCCCGTGCTGCCGCTCACCCTGCTCGCATTCGACGACTCGCTGGCCTGGGCGACAAGCTTCGCGGACCGGCGCGCGGCGCTCGGGCGCGCCGACAGCATTCTCGGCACGCTGCTCCCGGGTCGAGCGCCCGAGGTGACCTGGATCCTGCCCGAGGATCTGCGGCGCCAGGCGCGCCGCTCGCCCACGTTCGCCGCGAACCCGGACCAGATGGGGACGGCCATCCTGCGGGGCGCCAAGGTAGGGGATTTTCTGCCCGATCCGCTGCGCAGCGAGCTCCGGGCGCTCGTAGCGATCGCCGATGCGCGCCACGCGCTCGTCCCGGCGCAGCTCGTGTACCGGCGCACAGCCGGCGCGACGGATGCCCGCATGGCGACGGCCGAGCTCACTGTCGTGATCGTGGACGCGCGACTGGGCCAGGTGGGATTCAAGACCGTGGCGCGCGGGGAAGGGACCGATCCCTGGACGGCGCTGACGCGGGCGGTGAAGGCCCTGACACCCGGGCTGCCGTGAGCCGCGAGGCCACCCTCATCGCCGGCGACGGAATCGGTCCGGAAATCATGCAGGCGACGTTGCTCGTGCTCGATGCGCTGGGCGTGAAATTCGACTGGGACGAGGAGTACGGCGGGATGAGCGCGGTGGACAAGGCGGGGACCCCGCTGCCGAACGCGACGCTCGACTCGATCCGCCACACCAAGCTCGCGCTCAAGGGCCCGCTCACGACCCCGGTGGGCGGCGGGTACCGTTCGGTGAACGTCGCGCTGCGCCAGGAGTTCGATCTCTACGCCAACGTGCGGCCGACGAAAACGCTCGTCCCGGGCGGGCGCTTCGAGGGGATCGACCTCGTGATCATCCGGGAGAACACCGAAGGGATGTACGTGGGGCTCGACCACAGCTTCCGGGTGGGCGACGACCCCCGGGCGGTGGCACAGGCGACGTCGGTGATGACGCGGGAGGGATGCCGGCGCATCTGCCGCTTCGCGTTCGAGTACGCGAAGACGCAAGGCCGCAAGAAGGTGACCATCGTCCACAAGGCCAACATCCTCAAGGCGACGTCGGGACTGTTTCTCGAGACGGCGCACCAGGTCGCCAAGGAGTACGAGGGGGTGATCGCCGCCGAGGACAAGATCGTGGACAACACCGCGATGCAGCTGGTGACCAATCCGCAGCAGTTCGACGTGATCGTGACGACGAACATGTTCGGCGACATTCTGTCCGACGAGGCGGCGGGCCTGATCGGCGGACTCGGCCTCGCCCCGGGGGCGAACATCGGCACCAAGGCGGCGATCTTCGAGGCGGTGCACGGGTCCGCGCCCGACATCGCGGGGAAGGGCGTCGCCAATCCGACCGCGCTGATGCTGGCGGCGGCGATGATGCTGGACCACGTGGGGGAGCTCGAGGCGGGGCGGCGCTTGCGGCGCGCGATCGAGACCGTGATCGTCACGGACAACGTCCGGACCCGGGACCTGGGAGGCCGTGCTGCTACAGCCGAATTTGCGGCCGCCGTGGCCGCTCGGGCCTAGCCACGCCTGCGCCAGGTGCGGCGAGATGGTCCCCGGTCTCGCCGTGGGCGGCATCTGCTCGGACTGCTGGCGCAAGCTGGTGCGCCGGGCGGCGAACATCGGGCGCTGGGTGGCGATGGGGACGAGTCTGCCGCTCGCGGTGTATTTGACGATCATGCTCCCGGCCGAGCGGAACGCCCGGCTCCTTGGGGTGGTGACGGTGCTCATCTGGTACGTGCTGACGTCTCTCATCGCGAAGCGGGTCGCGCTGGAGTGGATGAAATGAGACAGCTATCGGCTATCGGCTATCGGCTATTGCCGGTTGTGGTGCTGGGCCTGCTGGCGGCGACGCCAGCGGCAGTCCGGTGCCAGACCTCCCTTTCCATCTACAGCGACGGGCGGGTGGTGGTGCGGCGCACGCTGCCGCGGGCGCTGCAGAAGGGAAGCAACCTCTTCACCGTGCAGTTCGACGGGCTGGATCCGGCGACGCTGTTTTCGCCCGATACGGCGGTGACGGTGACGGGGGCCACGGTGCGCTATCCGAGCTCGCAGAACGATGCGCTGGCGCGCGCGGTGGGGCAGACGCTGTCGTTCGCGCGCGAGCGGATGGGGGGCGCGGACACGATCCGCGCGACGGTGGTGCGGGTCGATCCACCCCAGTACAAGCTCGGCGACGGTCGGCTGCTGTTGTCCCAGCCGGGGCAGCCGCTGTTTCCTGCTGAGCTGGTGCGCTCCTCGACCGAGGCAGCGCTCGCGCTCGATGCGTCGCGCAACCGCCCCAGCACCCAATTGGCCTACGTGGCGCAGGGCGTGACGTGGGAGGCGACTTACCAGGCGATCATCGGCGCGAGCGGCGCGCAGGCGGCGATCGGGGGCGCGGCGACGGTCACGTCGCAGGCGCTGCGGACCGATTCCGCCGACATCCAGCTCGTGGCGGGGACGATCAACCGGGCAAGAGCGGCCAAGCAGCCACAGTTCATGATGGAAGGGGTGGACATGGCCGCGCGTGTCGCCCAAGCCCCCATGCCGACCGAGCAAGCCGTGGGCGAAACGCACGTGTACTCGCTCCCGGCGCGGCTGGCCCTCGAGCCCGGCGTCCCCGTCACGACCGCGCTCTTCCCGCGCGCCACGACGGCCGTGACCCGGGAATTCGTCGTCCCCGGCGTCTTGCCGTGGCGTGGCTGGATGGGGCAGGTTGGCAGCGATGCGAGCCAGGTGCCGGTGCAGGTCTGGTACACGTTCAAGCGGGGCCGCGGCACGCCGTTCGGCGACCGCCCGCTCCCGGGTGGGACGGTAGCGCTGTACCAGGCCGATTCGGACGGCCGCGTGCAGCTCGTGGGCGAGGCGACGATCGACCACACCCCCGCCGGGAAAGACGTGCGCGTCCAGTCTGGCGACGCGTTCGACGTGACCGCGGAGCGGATCCAGACCGACTACACGCAGGAGCCCATCCCCCCGGCCCGGCGCGGGCTCCCGACGCGGCAGCGCGTGACCGCGAGCTACCGGGTCACGATCACGAACGCCAAGGCCGATGCCGTGACCGTGGACGTGCGCGAGAATCACTTCGGTACGTGGCGCGTGACCGAGAGCAGCGTGCCGGCCGAAAAGCTGTCGTCCACCGAGAGCCGGTTCCGGCTCTCGGTGCCGGCCGGCGGGCAGGCCGTCCTCACCTATACCGTGCAGGTCGAATCGTGACGGTGCAGCTGCTGCACCTCGCCGATCTGCATTTCGGCGGCGTCGCCGACATCCGCCAGATCGAGGCGCTGGAGCAGATCATCCCCGATCTGCGCCCCGACGCGGTGGTCATCTCGGGCGACGTCGCGCAGCGCGCGCGGCACGGCGAGTTCCAGCGGGCCCGCGCGTTCGTGCAGCGGGCGCTCGAGACGGCGCCGGTCTACATCCTGCCCGGCAACCACGACGTGCAATGGTGGTGGCGGCCCTTCCTGCCGTTCGGGAAGGACGCCCTCTACACGAAATACCGCCGCTACTTCGGGGACGAGTTG
>DATICZ010000282.1:0-5496 GCA_035456525.1 Gemmatimonadales bacterium | reverse complement strand
GCAGGTAGACCGGCGCCAGCGCCGTGTGCCAGTCGTGTGCGTGCAACACCTGCGCGCCGGGGGCGATGGCGGGGAGGGCGGCGACAGCCGCCTTGCAGAAGAAGGCGAAGCGCAGCGCGTTGTCCGGGTAGTCGCCCCCGGAGTCCCCGTAGATCCCGCTGCGATCGAAGAAGTCCGGATGCTCGATGAAGAACACGGAGGGGCCGGCGGGGCGGTCCACCAGGCGGTAGACATGGGCCCACTCGGTCCGGGACCCGACGCTCACCGAGAACTGGTGGCCCACCCGCTCGAGCGCCGGGCCGGTCTCGCGCACGGTGCGGTACAGCGGCATCACCACGGTCGCGGGCGAGCCCGCCGCGTGCTGTGCCTCGGCGAGGCCGTTGACGGCCTCGCCCAACCCCCCGGTGCGTGCGAACGGCCAATACTCTGCCGTGAGATGAACCGCCGGGATCCGCTCGATGGCCGACGCGGCAGTGGCCGCCCGGCGGGAGCCTCCGGACTTCACGCGCCGCCCGCCGGATGGCCGGGGCGCAGTCGCTTTCACTTGATCACTTCTCATGGACCCACCGCCTCTCGACGATGCGCGGGGACCGGTGGGTGACCGGCCGGTGCATCAAGCCGTCGGTGGATCGTCCGCCGCCGGCTCCCCGCGCATGACTGGAACGTAATACTGCGCGGCGTACTGCCGCACCATGCGCTGGGCCGTGAACCGCTCCCCGGCCACGCGCAGGGCCTGCTTCATCCGTTCCACCCAGCCCAGCGGCACGCCCCGCTCGTCCCGGCTGTAGTAAAGCGGCACGATCTGCTCTTCGAGAACCTGATAAAGCCGCTCCGCGTCGGCCTCGTCCGGGTCCTCCCCGTTCGAGACGGGCGGGATCGCCCAGCCGTTTTTCCCCTCGAACCCCTCGTGCCACCAGCCGTCCAGGGTGCTGAGCTGGGGTACGCCGTTCAGGGCTGCCTTCATGCCGCTCGTGCCCGATGCCTCGAGCGGGACCCTGGGCAGATTGAGCCAGAGGTCCACCCCCTGCACCAGGCGGTGGGCGAGGTGCATCTCGTAGTCCTCGATGAAGGCCACCCGTCCCTCGAAGCGCGGATCGCGCGTGAACTCATAGACCTTCTGGAGCGTCTGCTTGCCCGGGTCGTCTGCCGGGTGGGCCTTCCCCGCGAACACGATCTGCACCGGCCGCCACGGATTCACGAGCAGGCGGCGCAGTCGCTCGGGGTCGCGGAAGATGAGGCTGGCCCGCTTGTACGTCGCGAAGCGCCGCGCGAAGCCGATGGTCAGGGCGTGCTCGTCCAGCAGCGTTCCCGCCCCGACCAGATGCAGCGATTCCGTCTTCCATTGCTCCACCCAGCGGCGCCGCGCCATTTCGCGGATAGCGCGCAGCGTGACGACCTTGAGGTCGTTGTGTATCGCCCACAGCGCGGCGTCGTCGAGGTCGAGGGCGCAGTGCCAGAACCCCGGCTCGTCGATGCGCTCGGTCCACCCGGGACCCAGGTGGCGCCCCAGCAGCTCCCACATGTGGTGCGACATCCAGGTGGGAAGGTGCACGCCGTTGGTCACGTGCCCGATGGGCACCTGCTCCTGATCCCGGCCGGGCCACAATGGGGCCCAGAGGCCGCGCGACACCTCGCCGTGGGACCGCGACACGCCGTTGACACGGCCCGAGAGCCTGATGGCGAGCACCGGCATGTGGAACTGATTGTGATCGAGGTGCGGCGCATGGCCGAGGTGCAGCACCGCCTCTCGCTGTCCCTTCATCTCTTCCAGCACCGGCCCCATGAGCGCTTCCACCTGGGCGACAGCGAAGGCGTCGTGGCCGGCCGGCACCGGAGTGTGCGTCGTGAAGACGCTGGTCGCCCGGACCTGCCGCACAGCTTCTTCGAACGAGGTGCCGCCGGCCACGAGCTCGCGCACGCGCTCCAGCAGCATGAACGCGGCATGCCCCTCGTTCGCGTGCCAGACGGCGGGGCTGTTGCCGAGGGCGCGCAGCACCCGCACGCCGCCGACGCCGAGGACCCACTCCTGCCGCAGCCGCAGCTCACCCGATCCGCCGTACAGCCGCTGGCACAGCTCGCGATCGGCCGCGTCGTTCTGCGGCAGGTCGGTGTCGAGCAGGTACACGGGCACGCGGCCGACCATCATGCGCCAGGCGCTGACGCACACCGGCCGGCCGCCGGTGGGTACCGTCGTGAGACACGGCTCGCCATTGGGTCCCACCACGCGGTCGAGGGGCGTCATCGACGCATCGAAGCGCTCGTCGGCGTCCGCCTGCCAGCCGTCGAGCCGCAGGCGCTGATCGAAGTACCCGCGAGTGTACAACAGCCCAACGCCCACCAGCGGCACGCCGAGATCCGAGGACGTCTTACAGTGGTCTCCCGCCAGGACGCCGAGCCCGCCCGAATAGATCGGCACGGAGTTGTGCAGCCCGAACTCGGCGCAGAAGTACGCGATCGTCCGGTTCTCGAGGTCGGCGTACTCCCGCGCGAACCAGGTGCCCTCGCGCGACGTTTCGCGGGCCGTCTGGGCCATCAGGGCATCGTAGCGTCGCAGGAACTCCGGGTCTTCCGCGCATTGAGTGAGCCGGGTGGGGTCCACCCGCCGCAGCAGCTCGATGGGATTGTGGCGGGTGAGGTGCCAGAGTGGCTGGTCGATCACGCGGAACAGCGCCCGTGCCTCGCGGCTCCAGCTCCAGGAGACATTGTGCGCGACGGCCGCGAGCCCGACGATCCGGTCGGGGAGGTAGGGAATCTTGCCGGCGACGTTGGTCATGGGAGACGCAAGCTACACGGGCGGCCCTCGCCCTGGGAACTCGGGAGCCTCACCGCTTCCGGGCCGGGGTGCTCTTCTTGGCCAGCGGCGCCAGCGTCTCGACGCCGTCCCTGGAGACGCGGTGCGACACCAGCGGGAGCGGGCGCTCCACCAGCCGGTCGCCGATCGCGATCGCCCGGCTGAGCGCCTCGAATCCGGTCTGGATACCGGCGGCATCGCGCGCGAACACGGAGGCGATCGGCTCCCCCGCCAGCACCTTGTCGCCGGGCTTCACGGTGATCACGAAGCCGACGCTCGGGTCGACCGTGTCTTCCACCTTGGTGCGGCCGCCGCCCATCGCGACGATGGCGCGGCCGATGGTGCGCGGCTCCACCCGGATGACCACGCCCGTCTCGGGGGCGGCGAACACCTCCACGGCCTGCGCCTGCGGGAGTCCCGACGCGTCCTCGACGACCTTGGGGTTGCCGCCCTGGGCCTCGATGATCCGCTCGAATTTTTCGGCCGCGAGTCCCGAGCCGAGCGCGTCTTCAAGGCGCTGGCGCGCTTTGCCGGCGGACCGCTCGACCTTTCCCATGAGGAGCATCTCGACGCCGAGCGCGTAGGTGACTTCCATCAGATCCTCCGGCCCCTCGCCACGCAGCGCGAGGATCGCCTCCTCGGTCTCGAGCGCGTTCCCGCAGGCGCGGCCCAACGGGCGATCCATCGCCGTGAGCAGCGCCACGGTGGGACAGCCGCGATCCTCGCCGAGCGCGATCATGGTGCGCGCGAGCTCGAGCCCCCGCTCTGTCTCGGGGAGAAACGCCCCGCTGCCGTGCTTCACGTCGAGCACGAGACCGGTGAGGCCTTCGGCGAGCTTCTTGGACATGATGCTGGCCGAGATCAGCGGAATCGCCTCGACCGTCGCCGTGACGTCGCGCAGCGCATACAGTTTCTTGTCGGCGGGCGCGATCTCCGGGGTCTGGCCGATCAGCACCGCGCCGAGGTGCTGCAGCTGCGTCTTGGCCTCGGGCAGCGAGAGATCGGTACGGAAGCCGGGGATGGCTTCGAGCTTGTCCAGGGTGCCGCCGGTGTGACCGAGCCCCCGCCCCGACATCATCGGCACCGCCACGCCGCAGGCGGCGACGAGCGGCGCCAGCACGAGGGAGACCTTGTCGCCCACGCCCCCCGTGGAGTGTTTGTCGATCCGGGGCGTGCTCCATCCCTCGAACGAGAGCCGCTGGCCGGAGGCGATCATGGCGTCGGTGAGCGCGGCCAGCTCCGCCCGCTCCAGCCCGCGAAAGATGACCGCCATGAGCAGCGCGGACATCTGGTAGTCGGGTATCCGGCCCGCGGTATACCCGGCCACGAGTGCGGACCACTCTTCGGGCGTGAGCGATCCGCCGTCCCGCTTGCGCTCGATGAGGGGCACGACCAACATTAGAGACACTCTCCTTGCGAAATGCCGCGATGCGTTACACCGCGCCGCTCGCCACAGTCGTGCTGTTCGCCGCGATCCCGATCCGGTCGCTCGCGGCGCAGCTCACGGTCGCCCAACACGTCGCCCTGGGAGACAGCGCCCGCGCGGCGCTGCACTCCGAGGACGCGCTGCGTCACTACCAGGCGGCCGCCGACCTGATCCTGAAGGGCGTCGGCACGCAGCTCGAACAGGTGGCGGGCGTCCACCCGGTCAACCCCGAGTATTCCCAGGCCCTCTGGAAAGCCGCCCGGGAGATCGGCGACGTCGCCAAGCAGATGCTGGGCGACTCGCTGCAGAAGCGACGGGACAGCCTCTATCTCCTCGGCCGTACCTGGGCGGAGCAGTCGATCGCGTTCGACTCCGCCGACGCCAACGCGCATTTCGCGCTCGCGCTCGTCGTCGGGCGGCTGGCGCGGACCAAGAGCGGCAAGGCCAAGGTCCGCTTCGGCCAGCTGGTCTACGACGAAACGACGCGCGCCCTGCAGCTCGATTCGACCCACGACGCGGCCCACCACATCCTGGGGATCTGGAACGACGAGGTGATGAATCTGTCGGGCCTCATGAAGTTCTTCGCCAAGGCGCTGTTCGGTGGCGGGTTCCTCGCCAACGCCAGCTGGGACGGGGCCCGCGGCCACATGGAGAAGGCGGTCGCCCTGAACCCCGGAAACGTCTACCACCGCCTCGAGCTCGCCATGGTCTACCTCGATGTGGACCAGCCCGAGAAGGCGTTGGAGCAGCTCCAGGCGATCGAGGGCCTGCCGATCGGCGATCCGATGGACCCCTACTACAAGCGCGTCGCCGCCGAGGCACTCGCTGACCTGCGCAAGAACAAGATCGACGCCGCGCAGGAGCGGCTGCACCAGGGCTAGCGCCAAGCTACCGTGGCCCAACACCCCCAGCAACTTGACGCCGCGCGCGCGCGGTCGCCATTGTATCGGGCATGACGATCTCCTCGGCACTCACCCATGCCGAAGGCGAGCGCCTGGCCGGGCGCATCGCCGAGCTGGAGCACGAGCGCAAGCACCTGCTCGCGGTCATCGAGATCCTGAAGGAGATCTCGGGATCGCTGCACTTCATCGACATCCTGCAATCGATCGCGCGGAAGCTGGGCGAATCCTTCGGGCTGGACCGCTGCTCCATTTTCCTGGCCGAGCGCGGCGGGACGCACGTGCGCCTGGTCGCCTCCTACGAAGACCCGACGATCTGCAACCACCTGGTGGACCTGGAGCGGTATCCCGAGCTCAAGCGGGCGATCCACCACGGCGAG
>DATICZ010000281.1:0-4445 GCA_035456525.1 Gemmatimonadales bacterium | reverse complement strand
GGAACAGGAAGACGATCAACACCGTGAGGAAGGCGCCCTCGAGCAGCGTCTTCTGCACGTCGTCCACCGAGTTGCGGATCCAGGTCGAGTTGTCCTGGACGATGGCCAGGCGCACGCCGTGCGGCAGCGTCGGCTCGAGCTCGGCCATCACTTCCTTGATGTGGTCGGTCGCCTCGACCGTGTTGGCGCCCGAGGTCTTGCGGACCTCGAGGGCCACGGCGCGGTCGCCGATCACGTAGGCGACGTCGCGCGCTTCCTCCTGAGCGTCCTCGATGCGGGCGAGCTGCCCCAGGCGCACCGGGATGCCGTTCCGCGTCGTGACGATCAGCGACGCGAAATCCTTCGGATCGCGGACCTTGCCCGCCACCCGCACCAGCTGCTCGGCGTTCCCCTGCTCCACCCGGCCCGCCGGCACGTCGCCGTTCTCGCGCCGCAATGCCGCGGTCACCATGTCGGGCGAGATGCCGAGCGCCTGCAGCCGGGCCGGCTCGAGCAGGACGTGGATCTCCCGCTTGAGACCGCCCACCAGCGTCACGCTGCCCACGCCCGAGACGTTCTCGATGCGCCGGCTCACCACTTCTTCGGCGAGGTTGGTGAGGTCCCGCAGCGCCCAGTTCTCCCCCTGCACCGCCAGCACGAAGATCGGCTGGTCGGAGGGATTGGCCCGGGAGATGACGGGTGCCTCGATGTCCACCGGCAGGTCCCGGCGAATGGCGTCGATCTTGGCGCGCACGTCGGCCTGCGCGTCCATGAGCTTGGTGCCGAGATTGAACAGCACGAAGATGGTCGAGAACCCCTCGGTGGAGGTGGACTGGATCTGCTTCACCCCCTCCACGGTGTTCACCGACTCTTCGATCTTCTTCGTGACTTCCCGCTCCACCGACTCGGGGCTCGCGCCCGCGTAGCGGGTCTGGATCACCAGGAACGGGAACTCCACGTCCGGGAACTGATCGATGTTCAGCCGCCGGTAGGAGAACAGTCCCAGCACCACCAGCGCCAGCATCATCATCGACGCGAAGACGGGGCGCTTGATCGACAGGTCGCTCAGAAACATGGCTCAGCCCTCTCCTCCCGCGATCGTCGCGGGGTCACCAGCTTCGAGCCCGTTCGCCGGGCCCACGATCACCGCTTCCCCGCCCTGGAGGCCGGTCTTGATCTCCACCAGGGACGCCTGCTCGTCGGCCGCGCCCACGGTGACGTCGCGGCGGGCGATCTTGCCCCCCTCCACGATGAGCACGTAGGCCTGGCCGTCCACTCCGGCGCGCACCGCCGCGCGCGGGACGGCGACGGCGTTCCTGACGTCCCGCAACACGATGCGGCCGGTCGCGAACAGGCCGCCCACCAGCCGGCCGCCGCGGTTCGCCACCGTGAGGTAGACCTTCACCTGCCGTGTCGCCTCGTCCACCGTCGCGTTGACGCGCGCCACGCGTCCCGTGAGCCCTGAGTCGGCGCCGGTCACGGTCAACCGGACGGGGGCGCCGATCCGCACCGCGCTCACGTACTCGCTCGGCACGGTCGCCTCGAACTCGAGCTCGCGCGTGTCCACGAGCTGGAACAGGAGGTCGCCGTCCTTCACCCGGTCGCCCGAATCGACGGCGCGCTTGCTGATCACGCCGCTCGCCGGCGCCCGCACCGTGGCTTCATCGAGGCGCTTCCGCGCGCCGGCCTCGTTGGCCTGGGCGGCCCGCAGCGCCACCTCGGCGCTCTCCACGTCCTGCTCGGAGACCGCGCCTTCCTTGTAGAGGTTCTGCATCCGCTGATAGTCGGCCTCGGCCTTGCGGCGCTGCGCTTCGGCGGAGAGGGCGGCGGGCTCCACCGCGCTGGTCCGGAACCGGGCCAGCACCTGTCCCCGCTGCACCGCCTGGCCTTCCTTGACGAAGACCTGGTCCACCACCTCCGGGATCGGCGAGGCGATGCGCACTTCGACCGATGGTTCGAGCGTGCCGGAGACGGGGACGCCCGCGATCAGATCCCGCCGCGCGGCGCGCGCCACGTCGTCGGGGCCGAGCACCGCGGTCCGCAGCGAGTCGGCGGGGTGTTCCGCCGCGGTTCCCCTGCCGCATCCGGCGATCCCGGCGCCGGCGAGCGCCAGTGCGGCGAGCGTGCCCAGCATCGTGTATCGCTTCATGGCCGTGTGTCCTCAGAGTTGGAAGACTGCGCGATCGGAGTGATCGGTTGCTGGACGACGGGAACCACCCGCCCCAGGGCCCGCTCCAGCCGGGCCAGGGCGACGACGTAATCCCGCGTCGCCTGCACTTCGTTTACCTGCGATTGCTGCGCGGCGACCCGCGCATCGGACACCTCGAGCTGCGTGGCGATGCCGTTGGTGTAGCGCACGCCCGCGATGTGCAGGGCGCGGTCCGCCTGGCGCACCGTCCCGCGACGCGCCGCGAGCAGCGCCTGGGCCCGCGCGACCTCGGCCCGTGCCCGCGCCACGTCCAGATCCACCTGCTTGTGCACCTGGTCCCGTTGCGCTTCGGCTCGCTGCAGCGCGGCCCGCGCCTGCGCGACCCGCGCGCCGGTGCGGAAGCCCGTGAAGAGCGGGAACGAGAGCTTCACCTCGCCGTTCCAGCCGCGCCGGAACTGATCCAGGGTGGACGGGAACACGCCTCGGGGAAACGCCTGCTCGTTGTAGGTCGTCGCCAGCGACAGCGTCGGCCAGCGATCCGCCCGCGCGACGTCCAGCAACTCCTTCCGCTGGCGCACCGCGGCCTCCGCCTGCGCGAGCGCCGGCCGCTCCGGCCCGCCGATCGAGTCGGTCGCCACCACCGGAATGGTCGCATCGGGCGACTCGAGCGGAGTCGCGAGCTCGAGCGGCTGCTCGGCGGGCAGATCGAGCAGCCGCTTCAGCTCCAGCATGGCGAGATCGAGGTCGTTGCGCGCCGCCACGACGGCCGGCTCCTGATTGGCGGCGTCCACCTGCGCGCGCAGCAGATCGTACTCGGCGCGCGTGCCGGCCTGGCGGAACAACTGCACCTGACGCAGCTGGGCGCGTGCCTGATCGAGGTTCTCGGTGGCGATCGCGAGCAGCCGGTGCTGCAAGGCGGCGTTCCAGTACGCCTGCTTCACCTGGAAGCCCACCTCGGCCGTCGTTTCCGACTCGCCGAGGGCGGCGATGCTCCGGGCCTCCTTCGCGGCCGACAGCCCCGACCCGACCTTGCCGCCGGACCACAGGAGCTGCGTCGCCTGAATCTGGAAGTTCCAGGCGTTGGCGGCGCCGAACGGCGTATTCTTGAAGAGGTCCCCGAGCGAGCTCGTGTCGGTTCCGCCGAGGCCCTCGAAGATCGAGGCGAACTGCCGTGTGTAGGTGAGCGTCCCCGTCACCTGCGGCAGCGCGGCCGACATCGCTTCCCGCACCTGACCGTTCGCCTCGAGCACGTCGGCCCGGGCGAGCCGCATGGCGAAGCTCCGGTCGAGCGCACGCTGCACGGCGAGATCGAGCGTCAGGTGGAGCGTGTCGCTCGGGGTCTGCGCCGCTGCGGGGGCTGTGGCGAGAAGCAGCAGAAGTACACGCCTCATCTTCCCTCCTTGGGCTTCCGGCCAAGCCCTTCGACCACGAGGGTCAGGCGCCTGCGAAGCTCGTCCTGGAGTGGGAATGGCGGCTCGGGCGACTCGAGCCACATGACGATGGTGTCGTGGTAGACGTCGCCCAGGATGCGATGGATCAGCGCCGGGTCGACGTCGGCGCGCAGCTCGCCGCGGGATTGGAGCAGCACGATCACCTGCTTACCCAGCGCGTCCCAGCGACGGCACACCTCGTCGGCGGGATCGAAGCGGCCCCGGTTCCATTCCTGGGCCATGTACTTCCCCAGGTTCCGGTCTTCTTCGTAGTAGCCGGCGAATTCGATGAAGGTGTCGCGCGCCTGCTCCCAGGTGGGCGGGCCCTGGTCCAAGGCCTCCGCAACCCGGCGCTCGGCCTCGTCCACCCACACCTCACCCAGGTAGCCGAACAACTCTTCCTTGTGCGGGAAGTAGTTGAAGAACGTCCCCTTGGCGACGTCCGCGGCCTCGCAGATCTGATCCACGGTGGTCGCCTCGACTCCATGCTTGCGGAACAACTCGAAGGAGACTCGGAGGATGCGCTCCTTGGTCTCCTCTTTCTTCCGCTCGCGGCGCGAAACCTCAAGCTCTGTCATGAGTTAGCTCGCTGTACCTTGACTAAAGATGACTACAGTCATAATTGATGTCGGTACAATATTAGGCACAGTCTACGACGTCAAGTCGGTCCCTGGAGTTTCACAGTCTGCTGACGGATGACCTCGGCTTGTCTTACGGGGATTTCGGTTGTCAGCCAGCCACGGCGGCGGCACCTTATGCACAAAATTCTCGCCGAGGATGGGCAGGATCCCATGTCACTGCCGACCGAGCAAATCGGGAGCGTTCCCAGACCACAGGCACTGATCGACGGCATGCAGGCGTTCCAGGCCGGCTTCATGTCGAAGCCC
>DATICZ010000280.1:0-8402 GCA_035456525.1 Gemmatimonadales bacterium | reverse complement strand
GTGGCGTGGCCGTTCCCGTTCCCGTTTCCGTTGCCGTGGGCGTGGCTGCTGCCGTTGCCGTGGGCGTGGCCGTTGCCGTTGCCGTGACTGTTCCCATTGCCGTGGCCGTCGCCGTTGCCCGGTACATCCAAGCCCAGCATCGCGGTCTCGGTGAGTTGCCGCGCCTCTTCCAGAAGCTCGGCGGCCACACGCGCGCGGTCGCGCGCCGTCTCATGCAGTTGTCGATCGTAGCGCCGGATCATGCGATCTCGCTCGCGAGCCACGAGAGGTACCGCTCCAGTCCGTGCGTCACTGGAAGCGCGAGCAACTCCGGCACTTCATAGGGGTGATATCGCTCAACGGCCGCGCGCAATGCGTCCCATTTCGCGACATCGGTCTTCAGCAGCACGACAACCTCCGATTCCTCGCGGACATTGCCTTCCCAACGGTAAATCGATCGCGCGTTACCGAGCAGTGTGCCGCAGGCGATGATCCGATCCTGAACGAGCGTGGTCACGAGTGCGCGCGCATCGGCTTCGTTGCCGAGCGCCGTGATGGCGACCAACGCCTGACGGCCCATTTGCGGGGAGGCAAACGTAGCGCGCGCGCATCAGGGGGGCAAGGCCGTGTGTCACGATCCAGGGGGTCGGATGCGGGCTAACCCCTCGCCCCGGCGAAGGCCCCGGCCGCGAGCCACCGCAGGAGCTGGGCGACCGCCTCCGGGTCAGGCAGGGCATGGTCGGCCAGGGTCGGACCTTCCCAGGGTCCGCCGACGCAAATCGACCGGCCGATGCCGCGCAGCGACCCGAACGCCTCCTCGTCCGTGGCGTCGTCCCCGACGTACAGGGCCCGGACGCGCGCCGGCCAGTCCGCCCCGTGGCGCTGCACCAGCACGAACAGCACGGCCGCCCCCTTGTGCCAGGGGACCGGCGGCCGGCCCTCGACCACCAGCTTGCCGGAGACGACCCGGAGTCCGCGGCGCTGCATGATTTTGGCCGCGCGCCGGGCGGCGGGTTCGCGTCCCTCCTCGGCCACGCGGCGCACGTGGTAGGAGAGGGTGGCCCCTTTGGCCTCGACCTGGGCGCCCTGAACGGCCAGACGCTCCAGCTCGGTCGCGACCCGGCTCACCGTGCCCGCGAAGCGGTCGATGTCCGGGTGCCGATACGAGATTCCGGGCCCCTCGATCTCGAAGCCGTGGTTCCCGACGTAGGTGAGGCCGGGCACACCCACGAGGCGCCGGATCTGGGCGAGCGAGCGGCCGGTCACGATGACCGTATCGAGGTTGGGCGTGTGGGCGGCCGATTCGAGCGCGAGCCGCGTCGCCTGGGGAAGCTGGGCGTCTTCCGGCCGGTCCTGGATCGGCGTCAGTGTCCCGTCGTAGTCGAAGAACAGGGCGACCGTCGGCCGGGCCGCGAGCCAGGGCTGCAGGCGGCGGCGCACCCGATCCAGCTGCGAGACCGAGCGCGGCCGGGCCGCGGCACGCTCGGCGGCGTCCAGGAAGCGTGCCACCCAGGCCTGCACCGAGTTCTCCCGCACCCGCGCGCGCAGCGCGGTCATGCGGGCGCGCCGCTCGTCCGGGGGCATCGTGAGCGAGCGGTGCAGGGCCTCGGCTACGGCGTCCACGTCGAAGGGGTTCACCAGCAGCGCCTCCTGCAGCTCCTCCGCCGCGCCCGCCAGCTCGGAGAGGATCAGCACGCCGGGCTCCTCGACCTGGGCCGCCACGTATTCCTTCGCCACCAGGTTCATCCCGTCGCGCAGCGGCGTGACCAGCGCGACGTCGGCGTGCCGGTACAATGCCCCGAGGTCCGTCGGCGACAGGCTGCGCACCAGGTATCGGATCGGCGCCCACCCCTGGTCGGAGAAGCGGCCGTTGATCCGGCCCACCGCCTCGTCCAGCTCGCGCTTCAGCAGGCGGTACTCCGCCACCTGCTCGCGCGACGGCACCAGCACCTGAGTGAACACGAAACGGCCCTGAAATTCGGGATACCGCTCGAGCAGGCGCTCGACGGCGAGCATGCGCTGCAGGATGCCCTTGGTGTAGTCGAGCCGGTCGAGGCCGATGACGCGGGCGGGCTCCGTCCCGTCCGTCCCCCGCGGCGCCGGACCGGCGGCACGCGCCAGCGTCTCGACGTGGCCCGGGTCGATGCCGAGGGGATGGGCCTGGACGCTCACGTCCCGGCCCTCGAAGTGCACGCTGTCGGTCGCGCGATCGACGTCGCACCCCAGCAGTCGCTCGGCGCAGGTGACCAGATGCTGGGCGTAGGCCGACACGTGCACCCCCACGAGATCCGCGGCCAGGAGCCCGCGCAGCAGCTGGCGGCTCCAGGGGAGAATCCGGAAGACGTCGTAGGCGGGAAACGGAATGTGCAGGAAGAACGCGACGCGCCGTCGCGGAGCCAGGCGTCGCAGATAGTACGGCACCCGCATCAGCTGGTAGTCGTGGATCCACACCTGGTCCTCATCAGTGCTCTCCTCGGCGGCGGCGCGGGCGAACCGCTCGTTCACCTGCTCGTACGCCGCCCAGGTGTGCGCATCGCTGCGCATCCGGCCGATGAGGTAATGGAACAGGGGCCACAGGGTGCGGTTGGAGAAGCCGCCGTAGTACCCCGCGACTTCGCGCCCCGTCAGGCTCACGGAGCGGTAGCGCACTCGCGCTCCGGCGGCCGGGACGAGGGCGGCCGGGTTGTCGCCCGGCTCTTGCTCCAGCCCCGGCCAGCCGACCCACACGCCGCCCCTCTGGCCCAACACCGGATCGAGGGCGGCCACGAGGCCCCCCGAAGACCGGGTGAAGCGGATGCCGTCGGGACGCCGTTCCGCGGTGAAGGGCAACCGGTTGGACACCACGACGAGGGACCGCCCCTGCGGCGGCACGTCGGGGACCCGAGAGGTTGCCGGACCTTCCGGCAGGGTGGTCGAAGTCGTGTGCGGCACTAAGACGCTCCTCGTGGGGTCACCCCGAGGGGG
This sequence comes from Gemmatimonadales bacterium, assembly GCA_035456525.1. Classification (GTDB taxonomy): domain Bacteria; phylum Gemmatimonadota; class Gemmatimonadetes; order Gemmatimonadales; family GWC2-71-9; genus DASTHG01. The sequence goes on along the minus strand of DATICZ010000280.1, from coordinate 5,459 downwards.
ACGGTCCTCGTTACTACCACCGGGCGGTTCAAAGCGGTCCGTGAATCATCAGGGCGATCGGTGCAGGCGCGCGATCCGGATCATCGCCGCGAGGCTTCGCTCCACGTCCTCGTCCGTCGTCGCCCACGACGAGACGCTAATGCGCATCGCGGCCCGGTCGTGCCAGATCGTGCCACCGCACCAGCACGTCCCGTCCGCCTGCAGCGCGGCGATCACCCGGCGCGTCGTGGCATCGTCGCCGAAGCTCACGAGCACCTGGTTCAGGGTCACCTCGTTCAGGATCTCGTGGCCCGCCGCTCGGAGCCCCTCCGCGAACCGCGTCGCGTGGCGGCAGCAGCGCTCCACCAGATCCGCCAGCCCGCTGCGGCCGAGGGAGGCGAGCGCGGCCCAGATCTCGATGCCGCGCGCCCGCCGCGACAGCTCCGGGGTGTAGTCGCACGGCTCCCGGGCGGCGCCGTGGACGAGATAGGGGGCCGGGGTCGACATCGCGCCCCGCAACGCGGCGGCATCGCGGACCAGCGCGACGCCGCTGTCGTAGGGGACGTTCAGCCACTTGTGGGCGTCGAGCGCCCAGGAATCGGCCTCGGCGACTCCGTCGACGAGCGGCGCCCGTGCCGGCGCGGCGGCGGCCCACAGCCCGAAGGCGCCGTCCACGTGCACCCAGGCGCCGCCCGCATGCGCGATGCGGCATACGTCGCGTACCGGATCGCACGCTCCGGTGTTCACGTTCCCCACCTGTACGCAGACAATGGTCCGGCCATCGAGTGCCGGCAGCCGCTCCGCGCGCATCCGACCCTGCGCGTCCGTCGGCACCCGTACCACCCGATTGCGGCCCAATCCCACGAGGCCGAGCGCCTTCACGACGCTGATGTGGACCTCGTCACCGACCACCACCGTGAGCGGCGGGGCGCCGAACAGCCCGTCGGCTTCCACGTCCCAGCCTGCCCGCGCGAGCAGAGCATGGCGGGCGGCGGCGAGGCCCGTGAAGTTCGCCATGGTCGCGCCGGTGACGAAGCCGGCGCCGCAATCCGGCGGGAGATGCAGCGCCTCGATCAGCCACCGCATGGCGACTTGCTCGAACGCCGCCACCCCCGGCCCGAGCACCACGAGATTCGCGTCCTGGTCCCAGGCCGAGGCGAGCCAGTTTGCGGCGAGCGTCACCGGCAGCGTCCCCCCGATCACGAACCCGAAGTAGCGGCCGCCGGCGCTCGCGGTCGTCGCCGGTGAACCGAGCGCGTTGAGCTCGGCGAGGACGGTGAGCGGATCGGCCGGGTGGTCGGAAAGGGGTCGGTCGATCGCACGCAGGCCCTCGAGGGCGGCCTGCGTCGGGGCGACGCCGCGGGCCGGAAGACTCTCGAGGAAGTCGGCCGCGTAGCCGGCCGCCGTCTGCAGCAGGTGTCGGTGGTTCATGGGGCGGGAAGATAGCCGCCCCAAGGATGGATACCGGACGACGCGCGTTCTCGGTTACCGAGATACCGATGGCCCGGCGGAAGCGTCGTTATTGGCTAATGCGATGCCACGACCGCAGCCGGTCAATCCTCGACTTCGATACGCCAAGGGGAACGGCAAGCCGATCCGTGCCCAGAAGCGGTAACCGGGGTGTCGTCGCTGCGGGGGGCGGGGCGATCGTGAGCGTGTATGCCCCGGTTTCTCCAATTCCCTTTGTGGCGGGTACGATGAAGAGGACTTGGTTTTGGCCCAACGGCGCCTGATGAGTGATTCGGGCGTTCGTGCCACCACCACTGTTGTCATCTGACACGAAACAGATGTCGATGCACAGGAACAGCTCGGCGTCGAACGCCGTGGAGCTTTCCGTGATCGTCAACGTCTGACCCGCGGCCAGGAACATCACGTAAGCGTCGTAGTAGTACGGACCGCTGGCGTCCACGCAGTCCGTAGTCTTGATCTCCTGGTTCGTGGCGATGCCGCGGGTCACCCACACGTCGACGGGGCAGCCGTCCACTTCCACGGGGCCTGCGGCCGTGGCGAGCGTGTAGGCGCCCGTTTCCCCGGCGCTGTACGAGCTTGCGGCGAAGAAGTACGTCCCACCAGCCGCGATCATTCTGAGAAAGGAGTTCGTCCCGCCGCTGCCGTCGCCGCTGTCGTCGTTGGAGGCTACGGGAAACGGCGTATCGTCCGCGATTTCCATTACGGCGTCGAACGTCGCTGACGTGAGCGAGGCCGTGAAGCCTTGGGGGCTCGTGATCGTCACGGCATAAAGGTCGAAGAACGGAAACTGATCGCCACCGCAATCGCTGGGGGTCAACGCACCGGTTGCGGTCTGCCCGAGCGCGTACGGCGTGATGGCGGCCGCGGCGGAGAATGTGGCCGGTGGCAGTTGCGTCACGGTCGCCGTGACCGCGACGGAGGTCAGCGCAAGGCCAAGGGAGAGCTGCACCCGGGACTTCCCCATGGCATCCGTGGTGTCGACCGCGCGGGAGAGCGTCGCCGCGCCGCTCGTCACCTGCCAGGCCACCGGCACGCCCCCGAACGGCCTGTTGTCGCTTCCGGTCAGGGTCACCTCGAGGGAATCGGCGAGGGTATCGTGGAGACAGGCCGTTTGCTGGTCGCCGCCAGTGACGGCGAGGGACCTCAGGGTAATCGGCTCCTGGGAGCCGCCGCCACAACCAGCGAGCGCCCACAAGACGACGACCAGGCCGACGACCTGGCTGGAACGACGTGGAAACGTCTTCATGGCAGGCCCCCTGTGCCGCACGGGGATGTCGCTGGCGGCACCACGCTCCGATCCGCGCGTCCACGATGACCAGTGTGAGGGTCACGCTGCCAGGATGGATCGTCTCGCCGATCAGAGGCGCCGCATCAATATCGTGGCGGGCCTGCAACTGACGGTCAACCCTGAGTGAGGCAACCACCTGCAGGCTGCTGCACTGCCGGCCGGCGAAAGCCACGCGCCACGCTGCGGGCACAGATTGGGAGGATTGACCGCCGAGCCGCCTCCCGAGTAGGCTCCGAGTCTATGTCCAGCGACACGCTCATTGTCCGCGGCGCGCGCGAGCACAACCTCAAGAACATCACCGTCTCGATTCCCCGCAACACCCTGACAGTCATCACCGGACTGTCCGGCTCCGGGAAATCCTCGCTCGCCTTCGACACGATCTACGCCGAGGGGCAGCGCCGCTACGTCGAATCGCTCTCGGCGTATGCTCGCCAGTTCCTGGGTCTCATGGAAAAGCCGGACGTGGATGCGATCGAGGGGCTTTCTCCGGCGATCTCGATCGAGCAGAAGACGGCCGGCGCCAACCCGCGCTCCACCGTCGGCACGATCACCGAGATCTACGATTACCTGCGCCTGCTATGGGCCCGCACGGGCACGCCACACTGCCCCAACGACGGGTCGCCGATCGAGCGCCAGACCGCCTCGCAGATCGCGGAGCATATCCTGGGGTGGCCGGAGGGCACGAAGATCGAGGTGCTGGCGCCGCTGGTGCGCGGCCGCAAGGGCGAATTTCGCGACGTCTTCGAGGCGGCGAAGAAACAGGGGTTCGTGCGGGTGCGCGTGGACGGCACCGTCCACGAGCTTGGCGCCGTGCCGAAGCTCAACCGCCGCCAGAACCACGACATCGCGGTGCTCGTCGACCGCCTCGTGGTCCGGGCCGCCGATCGCGGGCGGCTGTCCGATTCGATCGAGACGGCGCTCAAGGCGGCCGACGGTCTCGTGGAGATCGTTCGACACGGCGACGGCGGAGGCGCCGCCAAGCCGGTGGTGTTCTCGGAACGGTATGCCTGCCCGAAGTGCGGCCTTTCACTCCCCGAGCTCGAGCCGCGGCAGTTCTCCTTCAACTCGCCCTTCGGCGCGTGCTCCGAGTGCTCCGGGCTGGGGACGCGTCGTGAGGTCAACGCCGAGCTGGTGGTGGGTGACCCGAGTCTCTCCATTCTCGAGGGCGTGATCCTGCCCTGGGGAGAGCCCGCGGGATATCTGCGGAAGGTGGTGCTGCCGACGCTCGCCCGGGCGTTCAAGTTCGACCTGGATACGCCCTGGAAGAACCTCCCGGCGGCTGCCCGCAAAGCGATGCTCTTCGGTGCGCCGGGGAAGACGCTCACCTACCAGTACACGAGCGAGCGCTGGCAGGGGTCCTACGAGTCGGGGTGGACGGGGGTCCTGAAGCACGTCGAGAAGCGGTACCGCGAGACCGCCTCCGACAGCGTGCGCGAGCAGCTCGAGGAATTCATGGTCGAGCAGCCCTGTCCCTCGTGCGGCGGGCGGCGGCTGAAGCCCGAGAGCCTGTCGGTGCTGGTCCACGGGAAGAGCATCGGGGACGTGGTTGCGTTCTCGGTCGCCGACGCGCTGGCGTTCTTCGAGGACATCCCGCTGCGCAGCAACGGCAAGCGGGGACTCGATCCCGAGATCGCCCGGCCGATTCTCAAGGAAGTGGTGGACCGGCTGCGCTTCCTGAAGAACGTCGGCCTCGACTACCTGACCCTGGAGCGCTCGGCCGTGACGTTGTCGGGCGGCGAGGCCCAGCGCATTCGCCTCGCGACCCAGATCGGCAGCCGGCTGGTGGGCGTGCTCTACATCCTGGACGAGCCGTCGATCGGCCTGCACCAGCGCGACAACGCGCGCCTGCTGGAGACGCTGTGCGAGCTGCGCGACTTGGGCAACACGGTCCTGGTGGTGGAGCACGACGAGGAGACGATCCGCTCCGCCGACGAGGTGGTCGACCTCGGGCCCCGTGCGGGACGGCACGGCGGGGAAGTCGTGGCCGCCGGCTCGCTCGCCGACGTGCTGGGCCACCGCGATTCGCTCACGGCGCGGTACCTGCGCGGCGAGCTGCGCATTCCGGTCCCGCCCCGGCGCCGCGTGACCGACGAGGAGCGTGTGCTGCGGATCGTGGGTGCGCGCCAGCACAACCTCAAGGACCTCTCCATCACCGTTCCGTTGGGCCTGTTCGTTTCCGTGACCGGGGTGTCGGGATCGGGGAAGTCCACGCTCGTCACCGACATCCTGTACCGCGCGCTGGCGCGGCACTTCTACCGGGCCAAGGTCGTGCCCGGGGCGCACGAGCGGATCGAAGGACTCGATCACGTGGACAAGGTGATCGACATCGATCAGAGCCCGATCGGCCGCACGCCGCGCTCCAACCCGGCCACGTACACGGGGCTGTTCACCCCGATCCGGGAGCTGTTCACGTTCCTGCCCGAGTCCAAGATCCGGGGCTACGGGCCGGGCCGGTTCTCGTTCAATGTGAAGGGTGGGCGGTGCGAGGCCTGTCAGGGCGACGGCCTGGTGAAGGTCGAGATGCACTTCCTGCCCGACGTCTACGTGCCGTGCGAGGTGTGCAAGGGACGGCGGTACAACCGCGAAACGCTCGAGGTCCGCTATAAAGGAAAGAGCATCGCCGACGTGCTCGACCTCTCCGTGGCCGACGCGCTGGAGTTCTTCGAGGCGCAGCCGCGCATCCGTTCGAAACTGGAACTGCTCAACGACGTAGGACTCGGGT
>DATICZ010000279.1:0-3543 GCA_035456525.1 Gemmatimonadales bacterium | reverse complement strand
ATACTGAGACCGATGTCATGCCCCCGCGAGGGGGAAGACAGACGCCCCGGTGAGGGACCAGCCATTACTTTCGGGCTTCAATAATCCTCTCCGTTCCTGCTGTGCTCGATCGGCCGGGCCGCGCAAGCGGTGCCGGCCGTTCGTGTCTTACACGGGACGAGGGACGCGGGATGGGGGACGAGTGGTCACGGTGTTACCCGTCCCTCGTCCCTCGTCCCGTGTCCCTAGATGTCCCCCGTCCCTTGATCGTTTCGAGGAAGTATCGCCACGCGAGAAGCTTCTTGTCCCCGACCGCATACTGCCCGATGAGGATCACCATCCAGATCCCGTAGGCGATCGCCACCTCACCGCGCCAGTGGGGCACGAGGAACTGCGCCAGCCACAGGACGAAAATGATGCTCGCGTCGAGCCAGTCGAACTCCATGTTGGCGAGCAGCAGCATGGCGAGGCCGGTCTGCAGCAGCGTGAGCAGGATCTCGAGCTGCTGGGGGCCGTCGAAATGGAAGCTCGACCACGTACCGTGGTGGTGGAGGTGCGAGTAGCCGTACACCAGCGGGATCATCGCGGCGAGCACGGTCCACTGGTTGATGTTGCTCGAGACCAGGTTCATCAGGGCCATCGGCGCCTGCCTGACGCGGCGCGCCCACGCGAACGCCGACACCTTCTCGGGGAACTCCGAGAGGAACGGCGCGACCCACTGCACCAGCACGAACTGGCTCACGCCGAGCGTCCCGGCCACCGCGAGCATGGACTCGAGGAAGGGATGGGCGGTGACGTACAGCAGCGCCCCGCCCCCGGCGAACAGCCCGAAAATGGCCGCCTTCTGTCGCCAGCCGCGCTGGCGGTACGCCCACTGCGCCACGCGCGGTGCTTCCCCGATGCGCTCCGCTTCCTGCGGCGGATGCTTCAGCAGGACCCACAGGTAGGCGAGATACAGGCCCACGAGCACGACGGCATCGATCCAGCCGAAGGAGCGCTTGAGCAGAATGACCACGAAGTACAGGAGCGGCGGGACCAGGCCCACGACCTCTACGGCGTGCTCGCGATCCAGCGTGATCGCGGGGAGGCGTCCCTGCCCGCGCTTGCGCCCGGAGAACGCGGCCACGAAGTAGATCATCGGCCAGCCGAGTCCCAACAGCAGCCGGATGGCGCCGGTGAGGTTGGCGATCGCGAGATGCGCACGCTCGGGGTCCCGTCCGGCATCCCAGGCGATCACCGCCTCGACGGCGAATTCGGGCAGCGTCTGCAGCCAGGCGAGGATCGCCAGGGCGAGGCCCTGGGACATCAGGAATTGCGCCGCTTCGGCGCCCCACGCCACGAGGAACGCCGAGAGCAGGATGGAGGGGAAGGTCCACAGCGCCGACAGCGCCGAGCCTCCCGCCTGGGCGAGCGAGGCGAGTAGCTTTAGAACGCGCACGTGCGCTGAAGATACCTCCAGCCGGAGTCGCTACAACCCATGCCGCGCTGCACCGTGACCCGTCGCGTGCATTTCAACGCCGCGCACCGTTTGTGGAACCCGCGCTTCTCCGAAGAGGAGAACGCCCGCATGTTCGGCGTGTGCAACAACCCGAATTTCCACGGGCACAACTACAATCTGGACGTCTCGGTCGAGGGGGACATCGACCCCGCCACCGGGTACGTCTTCGACATCCACCGCCTGAAGACCGTGGCGGAAGAGTGCGTGGTGCGGCACCTGGACCACAAGAACCTGAACCTCGACGTACCCTGGTTCCAGGAGCTCAACCCCACCGCGGAGAACATCGCGGTCGTCTGCTGGCGCCTCCTCGCCCCCGCCGTCCGGCCGGCGCGCCTGGTGCGCATCCGGCTGTGGGAGACGGAGCGTAACTACGTCGACTACGAAGGGGAGTGACGATGGGACGCGATCGGATGAAATCGGCGAGCCTGCACAGCTTCCACGAGGCGCACCACGAGGCGGCGCCGGGCCCGGAAGACTTCGAGAAGCTGGTGCACGGCATCCTGGTGCAGCTGGGGGAGGACCCGGAGCGCGACGGGCTGCGGGATACGCCGGCGCGCGTGGCCGCTTCGCTGCGCTGGCTCACGCGCGGGTACCAGATGTCGGTCGAGGACGTGGTGGGCGACGCCGTCTTCGAGGAGAAGCACGAGAACATGATTCTGGTGCGCGACATCGAGATCTACTCGTTGTGCGAGCACCACATGCTCCCCTTCTTCGGACGGGCGCACGTGGCCTACCTCCCCAACGGCCGCATCGTCGGGCTGTCCAAGATCCCGCGCGTGGTGGAGGTGTTCGCACGCCGGCTCCAGGTGCAGGAGCGGCTCACCGACCAGGTCGCCGATGCGTTGTGTCGCGTGTTGAAGCCGCTGGGCGTGGGTGTGGTGATCGAGGCGTATCACCTGTGCATGATGATGCGGGGCGTGGAGAAGCAGAACTCGAAGACGGTCACGTCGGCGCTGCGCGGGACGTTCCGCGACGACGGCATGACGCGCGACGAGTTCCTGCGCCTGGTGCACGGCGGGGCCAACTGGCTACCGTGACCGGGGCCGGCCCGCTGACGGGGAAGGTCGCCCTGGTCACGGGCGCCTCGCGCGGCATCGGTCTCGCGGTGGCGGACGAGCTGCGGGCCGCCGGCGCGCACACGGTCCGGCTGGCCCGCTCGCTGTCGGACGGCTCCGCCGATCGGGAAACCACGCTGCGCTGCGATGTGACGCAACCGGAAGCGGTGCAGCGGGTAGTGGGCAGGATCGAGGCGCAGCTCGGGGCCCCCGATATCGTCGTGAACAATGCCGGGGTCTTCTTCGTGAAACGGCTGGACGAGACGACCGCGGACATGTTCGCGCAGTCGATCGCGACCAACCTGACCGGGCCGTTTCTCATCGCGCACGCGTTCGTTCCGGCGATGGTGCGGCGCGGTAGCGGGCACCTCGTGACCATCGGCTCCTCGTCGGACCGCATCGCCTATCCCGGGAATGCGGCCTACGCGGCCAGCAAGTATGGGGTGCGGGGCCTGCACGAAGTGATCGTCGCCGAGCTCGCGGGGACAGGCGTGCGGACGACGCTCGTCTCGCCGGGAGCGGTGAATACCGAGATGTGGGACGCGGTCGATCCGGAAGTGTCGGGCGGTCCTCGCCGGCGCGCCGAGATGATGCGGGCCGAGGACGTCGCCGAGGCGGTTCTCTTCGCGGTGACACGGGAGGAGCGAGTGACGGTGACGGAGATACGCATGGCGCCGACGCGGAGGTGAGGATGGCCATCAGTCGTCAGCTTTCAGCCATCAGCATGCTGCTCGGCGGCTCACTGTCGGCGCAGCAGATCCCGCCGCTGCCGGATTCGTCGGGGTGGGGCGTGCACGTGCTCGCGTTGGCGCGCGCGCCCGATTCCTCCCTCTGGGTGGGGACCTACGGGCAGGGGATCTTCGTGTTGCGGAGGGACCGGACACAGTGGGAGCACATCCGGCATTCCTCGGACACGAGCGCCCATTCGATCTCGTGGGATTTCGTGCACGCGTTCGGGTTCGGATCGCACGGCGAAGTCTGGTACGGGACGGTGGGCAACGGGTGGGGGCT
>DATICZ010000278.1:0-4443 GCA_035456525.1 Gemmatimonadales bacterium | reverse complement strand
GGGGCAGGGCACGGCGGCCGCCCGCGTGCGCGACGAGGGACAGGACTTCATCGGGACCTGTCCGGACTGCGGATCCCAGCTCGTGTTCGCCGAAGGGTGCGTCAAATGTCACGTTTGCGGCTTCAGTGAGTGCGGCTGAGCACGGGACGACCCCGCGATTTGTGACAGTTGTCACGACGCGGCGCCCGGCGACTATATAGAGTCTTGGAGATGGCAATCCCGATGGAAGCGCGCCCGATTACCCCTACCCGGCTCCAGCCCAAGGGCTGGGCCCGGGTCGGTCCGGCCGGCGCCCACACGCTGCGGCGCGGGGCCTGGTATCCCGTCGTCCGCATGTCCTCGAGCAACATCGTCGTGCTGGACGTGAACCGGCACAACGTGCCGGTGGACCGGCGGCTGCTCGAGATCCGCTACCAGGCGCCCGAGCGCTGGACCATCGTGCGCTGCGAGCCGCGGCTGATCGAGCGCATCGGGCGCATCTTCCCGCTCACCTACGCCGTCTGCCCGGCCTGCCGCCACCGCCAGGCGTTCGGCGCCGACGCGAAGCGGCTCACCTGCGACCGGTGTCACAACCTGGCGACGCTGGCGTGGGATGAGTTGAGCTGAACTGAGCCGGCAGCGGTCAGCCATCAGCCCTCAGCACAAAAATGCTGGGGGCTTTTCGCTTGCTGACGGCTGACGGCTAACGGCTTAGAGCGCTACCAGCAAGTCACCGACGGCGATGGTGCCCGAGCCTTCTGCGGTGCAGTAAAACCCCCGCATCCCGCCCTCCAGGAACTGCAGGTTCTCCTTCAGCACCGCGGCCTCGACCGCGCCGCCCAGTGCCCACCCGGTGAAGGGGCGGCAGGGCTGCGCCACCTCGAGCACCTTGAGCCGCACGCGCTCGGTGCCGTCCGGGGCGAGGACGGCCAGGCCGCCCGCCACGTCGTCGAAGTGGAGCACCGAGCCGGTTGCGGCGATGAGGTTCTCGCCGGCGCACCCCATGGTGAGCCGCTCGCCGAACCGCTCGCGCATCGCGCCGTAGTGCGCCGTGAAGCCCACCGAGACGCCGTGCAGCCCGTCCGGGTTCTTGGTGTCGGGGTGACCGCGATGATGCACGTCCACGATCCAGCCGCCGTCGGGCGTGGATCCGAGCGCGCCGTCGGGGGAGAGCGCCAGGCGGCCGACGGCCAGCAGCGGGGCGGGGTCGTAGGTGCGCAGGGGGCGCTCGCCCGTCTTGAGCGAGCTGCGCTGGACCTGCAGGCGGACGAGGGGACCGAGTGGGCGCATATCGGAAAGTAGTCCAGCGGGGTATTTTCGGGGACCATGGCATCCAGGGGCTGGGCCCGCTGTCTCGACTCGGTGGCCGATATCCTGCGCCGCGGGGCGTGGTATCCGATCCTCGAGGAGACGGCGGAGCACGTCGTGGTCGAGGTGCACGAGAAGCGCATCCGCCTCTCGCGCGCCGACCTCCAGGTGCGGCTCACGCCGCCCGACCACTGGAGCATCGTGGTGCGCACCGGCGTGATGCGCCCGACCCTGGGCGGCGACCGCAAGCCCGTCACCCAGACCTACGCCGTCTGCCCCGCCTGCAACGAGCGCCAGGAGTTCTCCGGCAAGCCCACGTCGCTGCGCTGCACGCGCTGCAAGAACGACGCGTCGGTGGACTGGTCGGTGACCTGCTAGCTATCGGCTATCGGCTATCAGCTATCAGCAAGACGCTCCCAGGGAACTCACCCGGGGGCGTTCTTCTTGGTTTTGCCGATAGCCGATAGCCGATAGCCGATAGCTTTATCGCAGTCCCGCCGGCTCCAGCTTCTCCCACGCCGGTCCCAGCAGCCGGATCCCCACGTAGCTCTCCGCACCCAGGACGGCGGCGCCCACCACCGCCCAGACGGCCGCGGCCCAGATGGGAGCGGTGCCCAGCGCTCGCGCCCCGATCGCCGCCACTCCGCCCACGAGCGCCGCCGGCAGCACCGCGACGAGCAAGGCGAACGCCGTGCCCACGAAACTCAGGATCCGCTGCCCGGTGGCCTCGAAGCCGGTGGCGCGATCCGGACCGATCGCGCTCCAGGCCGGGAAGAGCAGGGCCGCGGCGTTCTGCACCAGCAACAGCACGGTGAGGACGGCGGGGATGAGGGCGAGGGCGCCGATCAGCATGGCGACGCGGTCGCCCAGGGACGGCAGGCTGGAGTGGCTGGCGAGCGAGGCGACGAACGCGAGACAGACGCCGAAGGCCGTGACGGCCGAGAGCAGCAGCACCGGGCCCAACACCTCCGCGGCCACCAGCTCGAACCCGCGCACGGGATAGGTCTTCAGGACGTCCAGCAGCTCGAGATCGCGGCGCAGGTCGTAGCGCAGCGCGAGCGGCCCGAACACGAGCGCCAGGCCGGAGAGGGCGAGCGCCAGCACGGCGATGAGATTGGCCGGCCCGCTGCGGCCCTCTCCTCCCAGCACGCCGCCCATCGCCACGATCAGGACGATGAGCAGCACCAGCGTGCGCAGCCGGAACTCCCGCAGCGCGCCGGTGGCGTTCTTCCACACGATCGCCGTCGCGGGGGGCCCGCTCGCCGCCAGCGGCACCAGCGCCCGGGGGGCGCCCTTGGCCCCGCCCACCGGCACATCCCGCCCGCGCCGCCGCGCCTCGAGCCGGCGCGCGACCTTCCCGGCGTGCTCCACCGCCGCCTCCTCGAAGCCCAGAGTGGAGCGCACCACCCACACGTAGTGCGCCGCGGCGACGAGCAACGCCGCGGGGAGGCGCTGGGCGAACTCCAGCGGGGTCGCGGCCAGCAGCGGGCCCTTGAGGGCGAACAGCGGCCACAGCACCACGCCCAGCACGCCGTGATGCAGCGCCCGGACCAGCTCCGCCGCTCCCGCCCCGCTGTCCTCGCTCCAGGCGGCCAGCACCCCGGGGAGCGACGCCCGCACCCCGAGCCACAAACCGCCGAGCAGCGCGGCGATCGCGCCCAGCGTGACCAGGCGGCGCCGCAGGCCGGTCATGCCCTGCTGCGACAGGCTGCCGCGCACCAGCGCGGCGCCGGCGTAGTGCAGCTGCAGCGTGAGGTAGACCAGCCAGAGCGCCAGGATCCGCAGCGGCAGCTGCGCGTCGAAATGGGCGCGCGAGAAGATCAGCACCGAGAACGCGGCCGAGATGAGCAGCGGCACCTGCGTGCGCAGCAGGCGGAACTGGATCACCTGGCGTCGCGTGAGCGGGGCGGGGAACAGAAAATCGGTCTCGGCCAGCTGGAAGGTGAACGGTGTCTCGGCGCTGCCGAAGATCCAGGTGAGCAGCACCAGCACGGCCAGCCCGCCCACCGCCACGACGTCGCCCAGGGCGCTGAACATCCCGCCGTCGGCCCCGGGCAGCGCTCCGCCGACCTCGCGCGGCCCGCGCATGCCGCCGCCCGGCCGGGCGATCAGCCAGTAGAAGTACAGCAGCCCGACACAGAAGCCGATCAGGTACTTCGGCTGCCGCAGCCGCTGCACCCGGCGGCGCAGCGCGTTGACGAAGCTGCGCTCCGAGAGGTAGAGCGCCGCCCCGATCATCTTCCGCCTCCTCCACCACCTCCAGAACCTCCATCACCTCCCGTCAGGGCCAGGAACACATCCTCGAGACTCTTGCCGGCCAGGTCGGGACGGCCCGCGAGGATCTCCGCCATCGTCCCGATCGCCACCGCACGGCCCCGCTGCAGGATCAGCACCCGGGTGCAGATCTCCTCGACCAGGTGCAGCAGGTGGGAGGAGAGCAGCACCGCGGCCCCCTGGCGGGCCCGCTCGACGATCGTCTGCTTCATGCGCCGGATCCCCGCCGGGTCGAGCCCGGTCAGCGGCTCGTCGAACAGCAGCACCGTCGGGTCGTGGAGCAGCCCGCAGGCGATCACGAGCTTCTGCCGCATGCCGCGCGACAGCTCGGCGGGCAGCACCCGCGCCTTGTCCGACAGCTCGAGCTCCGCCAGCAACGCAGGGAGGCGGCGGTCCACGTCGGGGACGCCGTACAGCCGGGCCGTGAAGCGCAGATGCTCCTCGACGGTGAGGTAGTCGAACAGGTGCGGCTCGTCGGGCATGAAGGCGAGCTGGCGCTTGGCGGCGACCGGCTCCCGTTCCAGGTCGTGGCTGCCGATCCTGATCGTGCCCCGGGTGGGCCGGACGATGCCGACCAGACTGCGCAGCGTGGTGGTCTTGCCGGCGCCGTTGGGGCCGACCAGCCCCAGGACCTCCCTCGGGGAGACGGAGAACGAGAGGTCGTCCACGGCCACGAGCTCGCCGTAGAGCTTGGTGAGGTTTTCGACCTGGATCATGGGGGGACAAGATACGGGGGAGTGGGGAGCGGGGAGTGGTTCGGGTCGGCCCGCTGAGGAGATTCGGGTGCGCCGGGAGCGAACCACTCCCGGAAGGGCTCTTGTCCCAACTTGTATCAAATTAGTATATTAACTGTGAATATGCTAACTAAACACCAGGCAGTGG
>DATICZ010000277.1:0-5603 GCA_035456525.1 Gemmatimonadales bacterium | reverse complement strand
CCTCGCGGCGGTACCAGCGGCGGTTGGTCGCCACGGTCTCGAAGCCGCCGTAGAAATGGAGGTAGCGCACCAGCAGGCCCTCCACCCGCGCATCGGCGTCCCATTCCCGTGTGCGGTCCCGCAGCATGCGCGCGCCGTCCTCGTGCAGCACTTCGTCCGCCTGGATGTAGATCCCCCAGCTCCCGCGGCAGGCGGCCATGGCCTTCAGGGTCTCCTGCGACAGCATCTCGTTCTTGCGGGTGAAGTCCCACTCGCTGTCGATGATGCGCACCCGGGGGTCGTTCACACCGGCCACCAGCTCGCGCGTCTCGTCTTCGGATTTCCCCACGTTCACCACGACCTCGTCGCACACCTCGAGCACCGACCGGATCGCGGGGACGATGGGGAAATCGAGCTTGATCGCGTTGCGGACGATGGTGAAGCCCGACAGCATCACGTGGCGGGACCGAATTGCAGGTGATAGAGCCGGCGATACAGGCCGTCCTTCGCCAGCAGCTCTTCGTGCGTGCCGCGCTCCACGATGCGGCCTTCGGCGAGCACGAGGATCAGGTCGGCGTGCTGGACGGTGGCGAGCCGGTGCGCGATGACGAACACCGTACGGTGTTGCATCAACCGATCGATCGCCTCCTGCACCAGGCGCTCCGATTCGGTGTCGAGCGCGCTCGTCGCTTCGTCGAGAATGAGAATCGGCGGGTCGCGCAGCAGCGCGCGGGCGATCGCGATGCGCTGACGCTGGCCCCCGGACAGCCGCGTGCCCCGCTCGCCGAGCACCGTGTGATAGCCCTCGGGGAGGCGCTCGATGAATTCCGCGGCGTTCGCGGCCCGCGCCGCGGCCTGCACCTGGTCCAGCGTGCAGTCCGGCTTCCCGTACGCGATGTTGGCCAGCACCGTGTCGTTCAGGAGAATCGTTTCCTGCGACACGATCCCCATGAGGCCGCGCAGCGAGGACCGCGTGTAGCGGGTGATCGGCACGCCGTCGAACAGGATCACCCCGCTCGACGGCTCGTAGAAGCGCGGCAGCAGGTCCACCAGCGTGGTCTTCCCCGCCCCGGACGGGCCCACGATCGCGACCACCTCGCCGCGCCGCACCTCGAAATTCACGTCGCGCAGCACGGCCGCGTCCTGCCCGTAGGCGAAGGACACGCCGTGGTACTCGATCTGCCCGCCGAAGCGCGCCGGCGTTTCGCCGGGGCGGTCCGTCTCTTCCGAGGGAAGGTCCAGCACCTCGAACACGCGGTCGGCCGCGGCCACCGCGCCGGCCATGATCGCCGGGTAATTGGCGATGGACTTGATCGGCGAGTTGAGGCGCAGCGCCACGATGAGGAAGGTGATCAGCTCCTCGGGACCGAGCCCGCGCGTGGCCTGCAACGCCAGCAACGTGCCGTACCAGAGGATCGCGACGATCATCATGCCGCCGAACACCTCGCTCACCGGACTCGTGAGACTGGAGAAGCGCTGGGCGCGGAGCACGCGCTTCCGGAAGCGACTGGCCAGCTCCTGGAACCGGCCCGCTTCGTACGTCTCCGCGGTGTAGGCGCGCACCAGCTTGACCGAATTCATCATCTCGCTCACGTGCGCCGTCAGCTCGCCGCGCTCGGCCGCCACCTCGCGCGAGCGACGCCGCAGCCGACGCACCAGCGGCCGGATGACGAACAGCAGCACGGGGGCGAACACCAATGCCACCAGGGTGAGCCGCACCGAAAGCCCGAGCATCACGGCCAGATAGACCACGATCATTACGCAGTTCTGGATCAGCGACGCGAGCGCCGCGCTGACCGCGGTCTTGACCTGATCGGCGTCGGTGATGAGCCGCGCCACCGTCTGGCCGGCCCGGGTACGCTGGAAGAACGCGAGCGGCAGGGTCTGGAGGTGGCGGAAAAGCCGCACCCGCAGATCCCGCACCACGCCTTCCTGGATCACCACCGACCAGTAGGCGGACAGGTACTCACAGGCGTTCTTGAGAATCAGCGCCGCCAGCAGGACCAGGACGACGTTGCGCAGCGCGACCGCGGGCTCGCCGGTGGAGAGAAACGGGCCCGCGATCTTGCGCAGCAGGGCCTGCACCGCGGAGCCGCCGTCGGCGGCGAGCGCGGGCTGGTGGAACAGCGTGCGCAAGAAGGGGATCATCAGGACGAACGTGAAGCCGTCGAGGACCGACGCCACGATGGTGGCGCCGATGCTGACGGCGAACAACGGGAGGTACGGGCGGAGCAGCCGGAGGAGGCGTGCGCCGCGCTCCTCGGCCATCTAGCGGGCTCCGCGACCGGCGCGGCGCGGCGTGAGCAGCGCCACCGGCAGGATCACTTCCTCGGGACTCACGCCCCCGTGCAGGAACGAGCCGCGATAGCGGGCCTGATACTCGCGGAGCTTCGTGGGATAGACGAAGAAGCGGTCACCGGTGGCGAGCAGCATGCGCACACCCAGCCCCATCGGCGGCAGCCCCCACGCCTTCAGATCCTCCACCGCGATCGCCGCTTCGGGATCCTCGGCGCGCAGATCCTCGCCGAACTTGTAGCGCAGGTTCGCGGTGGTGTCGCGCTTGGCGAACACCGTGGCCGGCGTCTCGCAGTGGATCGATCCGTGATCGGTGGTCAACAGGACCGTGACGCCGCGGCGCTCGGCTTCCTCGAGCGCCGCGCGCAGCGGCGAGCGCTCGAACCAGGTGCGCGTCAGACCGCGCAACGCCGCCGTGTCGCGGGCCACCTCGTAAAGGATCGCGCTCTCGGATCGGCCGTGGGTGAGAAGGTCGATGAAATTGAACACCAGCGCCGTGACCCCGTCCTGGGCGAGGTGCGCGGGCAGGCGGCGCAGCAGATCCCCGCCGTCGGCGGCCGAGAAGAGCTTCTCGTAGCGCACCGGCACGGGGCGGCCCATCAGGTCTTCCAGCTGCTCGGCGAGGAGCTGCGGCTCGTAGGCGTTGAGACTCTCCTCGTCCGACGGCTGGCCCCACCACTTCGGATGGCGCGCAGCGATCTCCATGGGGAACATCCCCGAGAAGATCGCGTTGCGGGAAAACGGCGTGGCGGTGGGGACGATGCTGAAGTAGTGCGACTCCTCCACATCGAACAGCGGCGTCACCATATCCCGCAGCACCTCCCACTGATCGAGGCGCAGGCAGTCCACCACGATGAGCAGCGCCTTACTGGATCCCTGCAGAATGGGGACGAGGAACTCCGCCCCGACGTCCACCGACAGCGGCGGCCGGTCGCCCTCCGGCTGCGCCAGCCAGCGGGCGTAGTTGCGCTTCACGAACTCGGCGAAGTCCTTGCGCAAGGAGATCTGGAGGGATCGCAGGGCGTCCGACAACCCCGGCTCGTTTCCGGCCGAGAGGCGAACCTCCCAGCGGACCAGCTCGACCACGAGCTCGATCCACTCGCGCCAGGCCAGCGCGGCGCCGCGGCGCGCCTCCAGCTCCCGGAAGCGCGTCACGAAGTCGCGCGCCAGCCGCTGCTGGCGGATGCGGTCGCCCTCGACGAGGCGGGTGACGACGGAGAGGACCTGACGGGGATGCACCGGCTTCACGAGGTAGTCGTCCACCTCGACGCCGATCGCCTCGCGCAGCGTCGCCTGGTCCTCGCTCTGCGTCACCATCACGACCGGCATGGCCGGATCGATGGCGCGGATCTCGCCCAGTAGCTCGAGGCCGCGGCGGCCCGGCATCTGCTCGTCGAGCAGCACGACCGAATAGGGCTGCCGGCGCAGCAGGGCCAGCGCATCGTCGCCGTGCGCCGCCTGCTCGACGGCGAACCCCTGCTCCTCGAGAAAGCGGCGGTGGGCGGCGAGGCCGTCCACTTCGTCATCCACCCAGAGGATGGTCTTGGGACGGGGCATCGGGGCGTAAGGTAGCCCGGCGGGGGCTCGCCCGGCAACGGAAACTCCGTACCTTAGCCCCTCGTGGCGTGCTTTCTCCTCGTCCGCTTCAGCTCCATCGGCGACGTGCTCCTCACCACCCCGCTCGTCCGCGCGCTCCGCGCCCGCCACCCCGACGCCGAGATCGTCTTCGTCACGAAGCACGCCATGGCGCCCCTCGTGACCGACAATCCGCACCTGTCGCGGGTGGTGACGCTGGCGCCGGGCGAGCCGGTGCGGGCGCTGGCCCGGCGGCTGGCGGCGCTCCGCCCCACGCGCGGGCTCGATCTGCACGGCAGCCTGCGCAGCGCGGCATTGCGCCTCCTCGTGCGCTGCCCGTGGCGCGGCTACTCGAAGCGGAAGCTCGCGCGTGGCGTGTTCGTCTCGACCAAGATCGATCTGTACTTCCGCCGGGTCCCCGTGGCCGAGCGCTACTTCGAGGCGGCGCGGGGTCTGGGCGTGCGGCCCGACGGCGGCCCGCCGGAGTTCCACCTCGCCGCCGCCGCGCGCGAGCGGACGGCGCAATGGCTCGGCGAGCGCGGGCTCGACGCCCGGCCGTTGGCAGTGCTCGCGCCGGGCGCGGCGCACTTCACCAAACGCTGGCCCCATGACCGCTGGCTCGGTCTCGCGCAGCGCCTGCGGGACCGGGGCTACGCGCTGCTGTCGGTCGGCGGTCCGGAGGACCGCGCCGCGGCGGAGGCACTGGTCCCGCTGGCCGAAAACGCGGCCGGGGCCTTCACGCTGCAGGAAACCGGCGCGGCGCTCGCCCGGGCGCGGGTGGCGGTCACCGGCGACACGGGCGTCATGCACATGGCGACCGCCGTCGGCACGCCAGTGGTCGCGCTGTTCGGGCCGACGGTGCAGCAGTTCGGGTTCTTTCCTTATAGAGCGAAGGCGACCGTGCTCGAGCGTCGCCTCGACTGCCGCCCGTGCTCGACCATGGGAGGTCCGCGCTGCCCCATGGGGCACCACCGCTGCCTGCGCGACATCGGACCGGACGAGGTGGCCGCGGCGGCCGAGGCGCTGGTCGCGTGAGCGGAGTCGGTGCGGTGACGGCGAGCGAAGCGCGCCTGGTGGCGCTGGTCGCGGAGGCCGAGCGTGGTCCCCGTCGCGACGGGCTGTACGCGCTGTGGCTCGTGCTGCGCGCCGCGGAAGCGCTCCTGCCGCCCGATCCGATCAGCCTGAAGAATCACCGCCGGCGGCTCGTCGCGCTCGAGAACCGACTCGGGGGACTCGCGCTCCCCGCTCCGCTCAAGCGGGCCCTGAGCGGCGCGCGCGCGCAGCTCGAGCCGGGAACGCCTGCCGCCGCCGCCGTCGTGCTGGCACAGCTCGTCGCACCAACCCGCGACGTCCTGGGACTCGAAGCCGCCGAGGCCGTGGCGGCGGCGGCACGGGACGCGCGCTTACATTAGGGACATGGGCTCCCATCGCCTGCCGCGCCGTCCATCGCTCGAATCCGTGGTTCACCGGGTGGACGCGCAGCGCCCCGGTGAAGTCCCCAGCGACACCGTGCCGACCGGGTTCCCCTCGATCGATCGGCTGCTGGGCGGCGGCCTGCGGCGCCGCGACCTCGTGGTGCTGGGAGGGGACGTGGGCGTCGGCAAGTCCTCGCTCGTCCTCGGACTCGCGCTGCGCGTCGCCCGGCAAAACCTGGGGGTGGCCCTGTTCTCGGGAGAGATGGACGAGGAACGCCTCATGGAGCGGGCGCTCGCGCTCGAGGGACGCGTGTCGGTGGACGAGCTGCGCGCCGGCGC
>DATICZ010000276.1:0-7471 GCA_035456525.1 Gemmatimonadales bacterium | reverse complement strand
CCCGTGGCGCTTGAGGCCGAGAATGCTCTCCAGCCCCGCGCGGTACATCCAGCCTGCCGAGCCGGTGTACCACGTCCATCCCCCGCGCCCGGCGTGGGCCGGGTGGGCGTAGACGTCTCCGGCCATGACGTACGGCTCGGTCTTGTACCGTTCGACGTCTGCGGCGCTCCGCGTATGGTTGATCGGGTTCAGGAGGTGAAACAGCTCCACGGCCTCGTCGCCGTTTCCGAGCCGGGCGACGGCCATCACGGTCCACACCGCGGCGTGGGTGTATTGCCCCCCATTCTCCCGCACCCCTGGCGGGTATCCTCTGATGTAACCGGGATCCTGGGCCGACCGATCGAACGGGGGCGCGAGTACGAGCACGACCCGGGCGCCGCGGCGCACCAGCTGCGTGCGAACGGCGTCCATCGCCTGCTCGGCGCGCCTCCTGGGCGCGGCGCCGGACAAGACAGCCCAGGACTGGGCGATCGAGTCGATCTTGCACTCGTCGTTCTGCGCCGAGCCGAGCGGGGTCCCGTCGTCGTAGTAGCCCCGCCGGTACCACTCCCCGTCCCAGGACCGCTCGAGCATGTGCGCCAGCCGGCTGGTTTCGCCGGCGTACCGCGTCGCTCGTCCCGGGTCCCGCTGCTCGCACAGCGGGATGAACTGCCGCAGCACCGTGTGCAGGAACCACCCGAGCCAGACGCTTTCGCCCCGGCCCTGGAACCCGACCCGGTTCATGCCGTCGTTCCAATCGCCGCTGCCGATCAGCGGAAGACCGTGCGCGCCGGCGGTGAGGCCTTTGTCGATAGCGCGCACACAATGGTCGAAGAGCGACGCCGTAGTGGTGGAGAGCTGGGGCTGTCCATACGCCTCCGTCGCGGCAGCGGCGAGGAGCGGCGCCTCGAGGAACGGAACACGCTCGTCGAGGATGCTGTGGTCTCCCGTCGTGTCCACGTAGTGCGCGACCGCGTAGGGCAGCCAGAGCAGATCGTCCGAGCAGCGGGTGCGCAGGCCGCGGCCCGACGACTCGTGCCACCAGTGCTGCACGTCTCCCTCGAGGAACTGCCGGGCCGCGGCCCGGAGGAGGTGCGCCCGGAACAGGTCGGGCCGAGCCAGCGAGAGGGCCATGACGTCCTGAAGCTGATCGCGGAACCCGAAGGCACCGCTCGGCTGATAGAAGCCGGTCCGCGCCCAGAGCCGGCAGCTCAGGTCCTGGTACAGGAGCCAGCGGTTCATGAGCAGATCGAACGAATCGTCCGGGGTGCGCACCTGGACGGTCTCGAGGGTGTCGGCCCACCATCGCGTCACCGCCTGTAATGCGCGGTCGGCCGCGTCTACCGAGCCGTGACGGCGCACCAGCTCACGGGCGTGCGCATGATCCCGCCCCTGTCCCAGGAGGACGACGAGGCGGCGACTTTCCCCCGGAACCAAGACGATCTCGACCTGCAGGGCCGCGCACGGATCCAGTCCCGCACCGAACTGACCCGACAACACGCGATGACCGAGCGCGGCGGGCCGCGCCAGCGAGCCGTTCCGTCCCAGGAAGGAAAGCCGATCCCCAGAGGCGGAGCGCGCCGCCTCGCTGACGTGCGCGAAGGCGACCCGACCGGCAAAGTCCTGGTTGTAGGGGTTGGTGGCCAGGACGGCGCCCGTCTCCCCGTCGCGCTCCGTCATCACATGGAGGTGTTCCCCAGGCTGCGGCGGCCCGAGGCGCCATTCGTTGTATGCGAAGACGCTCAGTCGCCGCCGCCGGCGGGTCCGGTTGGTGAGGGTGATGAGCGAAAACTTCACGGGGTCCTGCGCGTCCACAAAGACAGCGAGCTCCTGGAGGATCCCGTGCGAGGCATGCGTGAAGCGGGAAACGCCGGCGGCGTGCCGGATCACGAACCGGCCGCTCCCCGGTGTCCGTCGCGTCGGTCCGGGTGTCGGGGACCAGGCGTCGCCCCCGTCCTCGTCCCTCACGAAGAGCGCTTCGGTCGTGGGATCGGTCACGGCGTCGTTGGCGAACGGGGTGAGGCGGTTCTCGCGGCTGTTCTCCGCCCACGTATGGGCCGAGCCCGATGCCGAGACCACCGTGCCAAAACCGGGGTTGGCCATGACGTTCACCCACGGGAGGGGTGTCTCCTGGTCGCCGTCGAGCACGACCGCGTACTCGCGGCCGCCGTCGGTGAAGCCACCCGTCCCGTTGGCGAACGTGAGCTCGGGCGCTTCGATCTCCGGGGTGTCCGGCTGGAGCACTGGGCGCGAGGGCGCCGGCGGCAGCTCCCGCCGCCATTGCGGCTCGGGATACGGTAAGTCCAGCTGGCTCGACAGCTCGCCGCGCGCGCCGTCGAGGATCACCCGCGCCACGCTGTCGAGCAGGCTCCGCTCATCCGCGGTCATGCGGTCGCCGCGCAGCAGGTACACCCCACCCGGCCGGTGCTTCCATGCTCCCCAGGGCCCGGTGTCGAGCAGGGCCGCCAGCTGCACGTGGATGTCGTCGGCGTAGCCCGCCGGATGCTCGTCCACGATCACTACGTCCGCGCTCAGCCCTTTGAGCCGCCAATACTCCTGTGCCTGGAGGACCTGCAGCGCGAGGGGGAAGGCGGCGCCGGAGGCCACGCGCACCAGGAGGATGGGGAGGTCGCCGGAGATCCCGTGCGCCCACAACCCCGGTTGTCCCAGGACGCTGCGCCCGAACACCTCCGGCCCGGCGCGCAGCGAAGCGTCCGCGTACAGCACACGGGAGGCGAGGCGCTCGAAGAGGTGGGCATCGTCGCTCGAGATGCCAAGGTGCCGCAGCGTGCTCTGCGCCTGGGTAAAGGCCAGCGCGAAGGTACGCGCGGCGGCGCTGGGATCGTGATACTTGTGGGCGATGGCGAGCGCGCCATCCCGGCTCACCGCCATGCCCGTCGAGAAGGAGAGGCGCACGAATCCGCCGGGGGCCAGGCGAATGCGCTGGCGAAGGCTGACGATCGGATCGAGCACGGCCCCCGTGGTGCCCGACAAGGCGCGTCCGTCGAGCGCGGCCGGATCTTCCGGGCCGCGGCCCCGGCCCAGGAACCGCCAGCGGTCGGTTTCCCATTCTACTGGGCCCTGCATTCGCCCTTCCACGCTCAGTACGTGAACCGCCCACACGCCGGCATCGTCCTGCGCGCGGTGCCGCCGCGCGCAGATCAGCGCGGCGCTCTCGGGCAGGTACTCCGTCTCGACAAAGAGGTTGCTGAAGGCCGGGTGGGCCAGATCCGCGGCGGCAGCGGCCAGGACGATCTCGGCGTAGCTCGTGACCTCGAGCTCGCGTGGCCGGTCGCTCCGGTTGGTCACGGTCAGGCGCCGGACTTCGACGTCGTCCTCGTTGGAGACCGCGATATCGAGCTGTGTCGCGATGTCACCGTGACGGCGGCGGAACACGGCGCGCTCGGCATGGAAGGTGACCAGATACTCTTCGGGCTCCCGGTCGGTGGGATGATAGGCCGCGGACCAGACGGATCCGCTGCGCACGTCGCGCAGGTAAAGGAACTGGCTCCCGGGGTCGCGGGTCGAGTCCTCGCGGTACCGGGTGACGACCTTGCCGCGGCAAAAACTCGCCCCGCCACCCGCGTTGGTGACGACGGCGGTGTAGGCGCCGTTCGACAGAAACTGCGCGTGCGGGTAGCGCGTGTGGGGCGACCGGAACCGCCGCACCGCCACGGCGGCGGCCGGTGCCGTCACCCGCGTTTCCTCGGCGGGCCGGGGCCGGGTGATCGGTGTGTGGCGCGGCACGCGCTCCTGCAGCAGCAACGCGGTGGCTTGCACTCGGGGATCGGCGTGGAGGCGCTGCACCATCGGGGAGTCGAGCAGGGCGTTGGCCAGCGCCACCAGGCTCATCCCCTGATGATGGGCCATGAAGGCCCGGACGACGGTTCCGCGGGAGCCGTGGGGCCGAGGCTCGCTCGCGCTCTCACCGTCGTCCGCCTTCCGGCGCGTGTAATCGATCGCTTCGTAGAACCCGTACGGGCCTTCCAGCCCTTCCCGGGCGAGGCGCCGGAAGTTGTGGGCGGCCCGCTCCGGGTCGACCATCGCGGCGAGCGCGGTGGCGTAGGGGGCCACCACCAGCTCGTCGCCCAGCCCTCGCTTCAGCCCCAGGCCGGGAACGCCGAACGCCTTGTACTGATAGGTCCCGTGATGATCGACGACATTGAAGGCCGACTCCGAGATTCCCCAGGGAACCGCCTGCTGCTTCCCGTACTCGATCTGCCGGCGTACGGCCATGCGGCACGACTGGTCGAGGAGGGTACCCGGGTAGCTCTTCATCACGAGGAGCGGCATGAGGTATTCGAAAAGACTGGCGCTCCACGACAGCAGGGTGGGGGCGCCGTCCACGCTGGTCAGCAACCGTCCCAGGTGGAACCAGTGATCGTCGGGGACATCGCCTTTGGCGATGGCGACGAAGCTGGCCAGGCGGGCCTCGGACGCCAACAGGTCATAAAAGGAAGGATCGAGACGGCCTGGGCCCTGCGCGTCTTCGAGGCGATAGCCGGTGACGAAGATCTGCCGCTGCCAGTCGTAGAGGAAGTCGAAGCTCATGCCGTCGACGAACGCAACGGCGCGCCGCGCCAGCGTCTCGAGCCGCAGCGCGAACTCGGCCGGGTCTCGAGGCGAGGCCGTCAAACCCGTCGCCAACGCTTGCGACCAGTAGGTCACCTCGGACCGGTCGGGGGACGGTTCAGTCTCGCCCTCGAACCGTGCGATCGCCTCGGAGAGCGCCGGGCCCAGCGCAGCGGCGAGCGCCAGCTTCCCCTCTGCGTCCTCGGAATCCTCCAACGCGCCCGAGATGGACGAGAGGGCGGCGGCCAGGCCGGCCGTCCCGTCCCGGGCGGCGGCGAGCGTGTCGGCCAGGCGCTTCAGGGACTGCCGCGCCAGCTCCGCCGTGTCGGCCAGGCCGCCGCAGATCCGGGCCGCCGGCTGGGGCTCGCCGGCCAGCCGTTGCAGGCCTTCCGCCAGGGCCAGGAGCGCGGCGGCGAGGTTCCCGCTGTCCACGGTCGAGACATAACGGGGCGCGAGCGGTGCCAGCGTCGTCGTGTCGTACCAGTTGAGCAGATGCCCCTCGAAACGATCCAGCCGCTCCATGGTGGAGAGCGTCGCCTCGAGCCGCTCCACCAGCTCGCCGGTATAGATGAAGCCGAGGTCGTGCGCCGCCAGCGCCGCGAGGAGACCCATCCCGATGTTCGTGGGGGACGTGCGGTGAGCGACCGTCGGCACTGGGACGGGCGTTTCCTGGAAGTTGTCGGCGGGCAGGCCGTGGTCCGCGGCGCCCATGAACGTCTCGAAGTAGCGCCAGGTCCTGCGGGCGATGAGTCGGAGCAGGCGGCGGTCTTCCGGGGCGAGATCGTGACGCTCGAGCGACACCGGCCGGCTGAGCCAGTGCGCCACCAGCGGCGCAGCCAGCCACAACGCCAACAGGGGCCCTGCCTCCGCGAGGTTGCCCGGTTGGGTAGCGAGGATCAGAGAGAGCAGGATGAGCGCGATGAACGGGCTGGCTGCCATCTCGACGAGGAAGAGCAGTGCGCCGGCCCGAGGGCTGAGCCCCGCGGCCCGGGCGGCGCCCGCGGCCGCCGTTTCCCATTCGAGGAGGCGGCGCTGCGTGACGACGAGGCGCACGAGCGTGAGCGCGATGGCATGGGCCATCTCGTAGGCGTGGTAGGCGAGGAACGTGATCTGCAGCAGCGTCTGGGCGCCGGCGGTCTTCACGTCGTCGGCGAGAATCCGCAGGAACACGCCCAGGGGTTGCTGCGGGGCGGGGCCCGCGCCGAGCCGTACGGCGATGGGGTACAGTGGAAAAGCAATCGCGGCCAGCACGCCACCGGTCCATACCAGGGGGTTCCCCGGTAGCACCAGCCAGGCGAGCGCGAGCACGGCCAGCGTGGCGGGAGCTACCAGCGTGCGCCGCAGGTTGTCGAGGATCTTCCAGCGGGAAATGACGGGGAGGCGGTTGCGCTCCCACCCCATTCGCGTCGGGACCAGCGGGAACAACCAGAACAGGATCTGCCAGTCGCCGCGTGCCCAGCGGTGCTGACGGCGGGCATGCGCGAGCACGCTGGCAGGGTAGTCGTCGACGACCTCGACATCCGTCACCAGGGCGGCACGGGCGTGCAGTCCCTCGAACAGGTCGTGTGACAGGAGCGCGTTTTCCGGGATCCGGCCCTCGAGGGCGGCCATGAAGGCATCGACGTCGTAGAGGCCCTTGCCCGTGAAGATCCCCTCGTGGAACAGATCCTGGTACGTGTCCGAGACCGCAGTGGTGTAGGGATCGACGCCCGTGTGCCCGGCGTACACGCGGGCGAACAGCGATCCGGCGGCGCTCGCCATCGTCACGCTGACTCGGGGCTGCAGGATGCCGTACCCGCCCGTCACCCGGCGCAGACGGGGATCGAAGACGGGGCGATTCAAGGGATGGGCGATGATGCCGATGAGCTTGCGGGCGGCATGCAGCGGCAGCCGGGTGTCGCTGTCCAGGGTGATGCAGTACCGGATGCTGGGCAGCACGTCGGGGTCACCCACATGCACATGGTAGCTCGTGTCGGTGGCACCGCGCAGCAAACGGTTGAACTCTTCGAGCTTGCCGCGCTTGCGCTCCCAGCCGATCCACGACCCCTCACCGGCATTCCACTGGCGCGTCCGATGGAGCAGGTGGAACCGGTCGCTGCGGCCGTGTCCGTGCCGGGCGTTCAGGTCGTTCACGCCGGCGCGCGCGGCGTCGAGGATCTCGTCGTCGGTCGGCAGCTCGGCCGTGGCGGCGTCGGCGAAGTCGCCGAGGATGGCAAAGTGGATGCGGGGGTCGACGTTTCCGAGTGCCAGGACCTCCACGTGCTCCAGCAGCTCGGCCACGCCGGCCACGCTGGTGAGCAGGGTGGGAACGACGACCATGGTCCGCGCGTCCTCGGGGACGCCGGCCTGGAAGTCGAGGCGGGGGAGGCGTCGCGGCGTGACGAGGTGCGCGGCCAGCCGCTGGACGAAGGCGATCGCGAACTCGCTGGCGGGCAGCAGCAGCAGCGCCGCGGTCCCGGCCTGGATCCATGGGGAACCACCCTGCGCCTGGAGATACGCCACGGCCACAGCCAGAATGGCGCTGGTGATGAGTCCGATCGACGCCAGGTAGACGCTGGTGGCGTGAGCGAACAGGAAGCGCCGCACGCGTCCGGCGAATCTCGGGCGGTACTCAACGTCGGTCTCGAGGTCCGGCCGCCCGCTCCCGATCAGGTGATAGCCCACGTGCGCGGTCAGGTCGTGGGCCGAATGCTGCTCGGCGGCCTGACGGGCGCTCTCCACGCTGCGCAGCGCCACGCGGAGCTGAGCCTCGCCGGTGGGCTCGGCCAGCTCCTCCACTGCCTGCCGGTAGCGGTCCCGGCTCTGGAAGTCCATTCTCCCGTAGACGCCGGCCGGGTCGCGCTGCAGCACCTGCTCGATGAGGCTGACGCTCTCGAAGTACTGGGTCCAGTCCAGGGTCGCGCACAGCCGCAGGCTGGTG
>DATICZ010000275.1:0-26550 GCA_035456525.1 Gemmatimonadales bacterium | reverse complement strand
CGACCGGCTGGACACCATCGCCCGAGCCTTCTCGCGGTTCGGCGCCCCGGCCGCCGAGCAGCCCGCGCTGGAGGCCGTGGATCTCCACGGACTCGCGCGCGAAGTCGTGCAGCTCTATGCCCTGGGGGATGAAGCGGACGGTGCGCGCGTCACCCTGACGGGGGAGCCGGGACCGCCGGCGCAGGCGCGCCGGGACGAGGTCAAGGAAGTGCTGGTGAACCTGGTGGAGAACTCGCGCATCGCGGGCGCGCGCGAAGTGAAGGTCGCGCTGGACAAGGGGGGCCTGCGCCTCAGCGTGATCGACGACGGCCGCGGCATCGCCCCTGAGGCGCTGGCGCGGGTGTTCGAGCCGACCTTCTCCACCACCTCCAGCGGCTCGGGGTTGGGCCTCGCCATCGCGCGGCGGCTGGTGGAGAGCTGGGGTGGCATCATCACGCTGACCAGCGTCCCGGGGCAGGGCACCACGGTCCGGCTGGTGCTGCAGCCGGCGCCCCCGGCCGCTCCGCCTCCCTCTGGAAGCCCCCGCCGGACTGGTGCGCGGTGACCCGTCTCACGACATTGTAGCCCGTCTGATGCCACCATTCCTCCCTGCTTTCCTTTCGAGGTGGATCGTGCGGCGTGCCGTCGTGCTGGCCGGGTCGGTGGTCGGGCTCCTCGCCGGGGTGGCTCCGGCGCACGCCCAGCTGTCGTTCGATGCGCGGCGCACCGGCATGGCGGGCGTCAGCCTCAGCCGCGATGGGGCGCTCGGCCAGTACAACCCCGCTTACCAAAGCGTTCCGGCGCGCACCGGGCGATCCGCGAAGCTCACGATTCCGATTCCCCTTGGCCTGTTCCAGGTCCTGAAGGACAGCGCCGCGTTCGACGTCCACAAGTCCTACTTCAACGCGATCGCCCTGGCGGAGTACGTGATGCACCCGCCGCTCTTCCTCGAGGTCAAGAAGGTTCCCGAACCCACCAACGACGTCGAGTTCACGATCGGCCGCAACGCGCTGCTCGTGGACCTCGGCTCCTCGGCCCAGCTCGTGCCCACGGACCGGTTTGGGTTCGGCGGGGAGAACCGCCTCATGGACATTGGGCCCACCATCAAGGGCGTTCACGTCGGCGTGGTCGTGTGGGAGGACCACGAGGTGGGGTTCCAGCTCGACAGTGCGCTGCTCGGATTCCTGCGACTCCAGGACTCCGCCCGAACCAACACCCTGTACGGGAGCGACGGCGACGGCCTCATGCAGGGCGGCCTCGCGCCGACGCTGGGCTACTCGGGGCGCCTCTGGGGAGACAGCACGCGGGGGATCTACGCCGGCGCCGCGCTCCACTACTACCTCGGTGCCGCCTACGCCTCCGTCCGGGGCACGGCCGGCATCGTGACCGGCGATACCCTGTTCGCGGGGTCGAACCCGGTCACCCCGACCGTCGATGCCCGTGTGAACTACTCCAAGGCCGGCAACTCGATGGGACACGGCCTCGGCGCCGACATCGGGTTCGTGTACGTGACCGGTCCGGTCGAGGTCGGCCTGGGCATCAACAACCTCGGCGCCACGCTCACCTGGTCGGACACCCGCGCCGACAGCGTTTTCCTGGACACCACCACGAACGTGCTCGCTTCGCAATTCGTGGCGAATCATTTCAAGAGCAAGACGCGACTTCCGGTCACCTACGTGGCCAATGCCTCGCTCGATCTGGGCACCAACACGACCGCGGGGGCGATGGTGCTCAACAACGGTCGCGGCACGAGCATCCAGCTCGGCGTGGAACAACGCGTCGGGCCGTTGGCGCTGCGAGGAGGCGTGGCGCGCGATCAGCGCAAGCGGGTGCAGCTCGGCTGGGGCACCGGGGTGCGCTTCGGGCCGCTGAGTCTCGACGTCGGCTTCCTCACCCATTCGAGTGCGCTCTCCAGCGCGCGTGGGATCACGATGGCCACTTCCGTTTCGATCTACTGATGCGGGCGCCCCGGCGTTCACGCCTCCTGGTCGCCGCCTTCGCCCTCGCCGTGGCGTGCGGCGAAGGGCGTCTGATCTTCGACGTGGACGTCTTCAGCTTCCTGCAGGGCGTGGGGCAGGACTCGTTGCCGTACCTCGCCCCTTCGCCGCTGCCCGACACGATTCCGGTGCAACAGGTCAACGGGCTCGTGACCGGCCTCGGTTCGTCCGTGGTGGAGTCGGTCACCGTCAGCGGGGCGGTGGATTTCGTCAACGTGACGGGCACCGGGACGGTGGGGCTGAAAATCTATTTCGATACGGTGCCGACGCTCTACGCCGATACGCCGGCCGTGATCGTGGCGCCCGTGAACGTGACGCCCGGCGCCACCAGCTCGACGCCCTTCCAGGGCACCGTGCCGGCGGTGCTGAACCAGCGCCTGATCAACACCACGATCTACGTCGGCATGCGGGCGATCGCGACCGCCACCTCGGGTACGGTGACTGGGAAGGCGCACCTGACCGCGCTGCGACTCCGCATCGTGGTTCAGGACAAATTGGTCAATTGACGCCGGCTCTCTAGCCACGCGGTGCGCCGGGTGCGAGATTCGAGCCCACCAATGACGCTCTTCTGGTGAGCGAGAGCCCGGCAGGGCACCACACGGGGCTACGGCGGCCGGGCCGCCGTAGCCTCGCGGCGTTGCTGTCGGCGGCCGTCCTGGGGACCTGCACTACCGACCGGTCCCCCACCGGGCCGGGTGCAGGCGGGCGCGGGTACCTGTCGATCCGTCCGGTGCTCGCCTCGCCGGTGAACGTCGCGGCCTTCGGTCTCACCATCGACAGCCTGCGCGTCGCGGCCATCCGCCCGGTCGCCGACACGGTCGTCGACACGACGGTCTTCTTCGATCCCAACGCGGCCAGTCTGTCGCTCAGCCTCTCGGTGCCGCTCTTGACGTCGCCCGAGACGTTCGTGCTGCTGCTGCAGCTGCGCGCCGGCACGCGCGTCCTGTTCTCCGGGCTCGATACCATCCAGGTCACCACGGGAACCCCCGACACCGCGTCGGCCGCCAGCGTCACGCTGCGGTACACGGGTCCCGGGTCGGGGCTCACGAGCCTCCATATCGCCCCGGTCGATTCCGTCGTCCGTTTAGGTCAAACGCAGCAGTTCCGGGCGACCGCCGACTCCAACGGCGTACCCGTCGATTCCTTCTATGTGAGCTGGTCCTCGAGCAACGCCGCCCTCGCGCCGGTCAACGGCCTCGGCGTGCTGCAAGCCCCGAACGTGCGCGGATCCGTTTTCGTCCGCGCCGTCACCCCGAACGGGGTGAAGGACTCGACACGGGTGACGTTCGTCCCGGTGCCCGTCGCGGTGTCGGTGGTGTCGGGCAGCGGTCAGACCGGCGTCGTCGCCGCGCGGCTGCCCCTGCCGTTACGCGCCCGGGTCACCGCCGCCGACAACCTGGGCGTGAAGGGTGTGCCGGTCCGGTTCCAGGCGCTCACCGGTGGCGGCAGCGTGCGCGACTCGGTCGTGATCACCGACAGCCTGGGATTCGCGGACGATTCCGTGTCGCTCGGGACGTTGGCCGGCGCCGCGACGTTCCAGGCGAGCGTCACGGGGCTCACCCCGGCCGCGTTCACAGCCACCGCCACGGCGGGGGCCATTTCCGCCGCCCAATCGGTCGTGACCGTTTCGGCGCCCACGCTCGCCTCCGGGGCCGCCGCGACCCTCACGCTCCAGGCCAAAGACGCCTTCGGCAACGCCCTGACGAGCGGCGGGGCGATCGTGGTGTTCACCGCGTCGGGCGGGACCAGCTCGGGCTCGATCGGGTCCACCACCGACAACGGGAACGGCACCTACACCGCGACGTTCACCGGCGTCGTGGCGGGCACCGCCACCACGATCGGCGCGACGATCAGCGGCACGCCGGTCACCACGACGCTACCGACGCTGACCGTCACCGCCGGCGGTATCTCCGCCGCCGGCTCGATCGTGAGCGTGTCGGGCACGACCGTGGCGTCCGGCGCATCGATCACGCTGACCCTGCAGGCGAAGGACGCGGCGGGCAACACCGTCACGACGGGCGGCGCCGCGGTGGTGTTCTCGCGCTCCGGCGGCACGAGCACCGGCACGATCGGGGCCACGACCGACCACGCCGACGGCACCTACACCGCGGCGTTCACCGGGAACGTGGCGGGAACGGCCACGACCATCGGCGCGACCATCAATGGCGCGGCCGTCACCACGGTGCTGCCGACCGTCACCGTGACGGCCGGCGCGATCTCGGCCGCCACGTCGCTCGTGACGACCAGCAGCGGCACGGTCGCGGCCGGGGCCGGCGCGACGCTGACGCTGCAGGCGAAGGATGCGACCGGCAACAATCTCACCACCGGCGGCGCCGCTGTCGTCTTCACGGCGGCGGGCGGCACGAGCGTGGGGACGATCGGGTCGGCCACCGACCACGGCGACGGCACCTACAGCGCGACGTTCACCGGCGTCACCGCGGGGACCGCCACGACCGTCCGCGCGACCGTGAGCGGCGTCGCCACGACGTCCTCGACCGCCGTCACCGTCGTGCCGGGGAACGCGGTGACGGCGCAGTCGATCATCACGGTCTCGGCGGACACGGTGATCGCCGGCGGGACGGTCACGCTCACGCTGCAGGCGAAGGACTCCCTCGGCAACAACCTCACCGCGGGCGGCCTGGTCGTGGTGTTCACCCGCTCGAGCGGCACGAGCGTCGGCACGATCGGTCCCACGACCGACAACAACAACGGCACCTACACGGCGACCTTCGCCGCGACCGTGGCGGGGACGGCCACCACGATCGGCGCGACGATCGGCGGGGCGCCGGTCACGAGCACCCTGCCCAGCATCACGGTGATCCCGGGCGCGATCTCTACCGCCACGTCGCTCGTGACGGTCTCCGCCGCGACCGTCGCGTCGGGCACCGCGGTCACCCTGTCCCTCCAGGCGAAAGACGCGGCCGGGAACAATCTGACCACGGGCGGGGCGGTGGTGGCGTTCACCGCGAGCGGCGGGACGAGCACCGGTGTCATCGGCGCGACGACCGATCACAACGACGGGACCTACACGGCCACCTTCACCGGGGTACTGGCCGGGACGGCGACTACCGTCGGGGCGACGATCGGCGGCACGGCCGTCACCTCCACGCTGCCCACCGTCGCGGTGACGCCGGGGGGGATCTCCATCGCGACCTCGGTCGTGACGGCCTCCGACAGCGTCGTGCAGGTGGGCGCGACGGACACCCTGTTCCTGCGCGCCAAGGATGCCGCCGGGAACCTGCTCACCACGGGTGGGGCGCTCGTGGTGTTCACGCAGAGTTCCGGCGCCGGCGTCAGCGCCGGGACGATCTCCTCGACCACGGATCTCGGCACCGGGCTGTATCGCGCGATCTTCACCGGCAGTGTCTCCGGTACGCCGACGACTATCGGAGCGACGATCAGCGGCGTGCCGGTCAGTTCCACGCCGCTCCCGACGATTCGCGTGAGCGTCACCACCCATACGGTGGACATCACGGCCGACTCCACCTGGACCGCGGCGGCGAGCCCGCACATCGTCAACGGGTACCTGCGGATCCGCAACGGCGCGACGCTCACGATCCAGCCGGGCGCCCTCGTGAAGTTCAACGCCGGCTCCGGGCTCCAGGTGGGCGACACGGCGGCGAACCAGGCGGGCGCGCTCGTCCTGGACGGCACCGCCGCAGCGATCGTCCTCACCGCGAATACCGCGTCTCCGGCCGCTGGCTTCTGGAGGGGCATCGAGGTCCAGCGCAGCCTTCCGGTGGCGCCGTGGCGCAAGCTGACGATCGAGTATGCCGGCGGAACGCGCGTGCCGTTCGGGAGCGTCCCCGCCGAGGCGTGCGTGCTGTTGGTCAACCGCTCCGGCGCTCAGGTCGATCTCGACAGCGTGCGCATCCGCCAGTGCATCCACGCCGGCATTCATCACTTCGGCGGCGTGTCGCACGTGCACCGCTCGCGGATCGACACGGTCTCGGGCTCGGGCGTGCACGTGGACTTCGACGCGCAGCTCGAGCTCGACAGCACGACGGTCCGGTTCGCGGGGCAGGAGGGCCTCTTCTTCGGCAGCGGGGCGTCGCGCCTGCTGCCCTCGAGCGGCAATCAGTTCCGCACCAGCGCGGTCACCGGAATCCACCTCAAGGCCGTCCAGCTGCCCGGCCTGCTGCGCCAGGACTCGATCGTGGGCAACGCCACGAACTTCATCGTGGTGGACGCGGGGCAGGTCGATCCGGGCGTGACCGCGTTCACGATTTTCGCCCAGCCGCAGCCGGTGGGACTCGACGGGTACTTGATCCAGAGCGGACTGCTGGACATCGGTCGCGTCGGGGGGCAGGCGCTGACGCTGGACTCGAACGTGGTGCTGCGCTTCAACGGCCAGACGGGGCTGGTGATCGGCGACAGCGCGGGGTCACGGAGCGGCACGCTCCGCTCGCTCGCCACCAACCCGTCCAACCGGGCGATTCTCATGGCTGCCTCGGGGACGTTCCCGGGGGCCTGGATCGGCGTCGAGATCGGCCGGCTCTCCGGACCCGACACGCTGCGCTTCGTGCGCATCGCCAACGCCGGCGACTCGCTGCCGGGCCGCACCGCGCACCACGTCGGCCTGTGGGTCCGAAACCCGGTCGCCGCGACGTTCGTGCTCGACCGGGTGAACATCACGGGCAGCGGCGCCGCCGCCGCCCCGAAGAACTCCGCGGGGCTCGCGGTGACGGGAGCGGGCGGCGTCGAGATCCGCAACAGCAACCTGTTCCAGAACGTGGGCTACGGCATCGCGCTCGACCAGCAGGGATTCAAGGTCGTCGGCGATACGATCGACGGGCATGCGATCGGTCTGGCCGCCTTCATGAACGGCGGGACCCAGCTGACGGCCGCCGACTCGATCGCGGCGAACCTGTTCCGGAACAACCAGTACGCCATGTCGCTCACGGCGGCGTCGCTGCGGGCGCTCCGCGCGAACGTCATCGCCACGCCGGTCACCGACACGCTGCTCCTCGAGGGCGGGCGGCTGACCGCGGACGCGACGCTGCCCCACGTCCCCGGGTTCGTATGGCGGGCCACGGAGACCACGACGATCGACTCCGGGGCGACGTTCACGGTCGCGCCGCTCGACACGATCGCCTTCGATTCGCTCGCCGGAATCAAGGTCGGCGATCTCGGAACCGGTGCACTCGCGGCGGACGGCTCGACGGGACAGATCCTGTTCACGGCGAGCAGCCCGTTGCCCCGCGGCTGGTTCGGGATCGACTGGCACCGCATGTCCGGCGCCGGCACCACGACCAACAACGTGTTCCGCCACGTCGATGTCGACCGGGCCGGGCACATCGCGCCCTGTTTCGGTGACTGCAGCCCGATCCAGTTCGGGGCGCTGCGGTTCACCGATTCGCTGGCGCCGGCCAACGTCGATCTGTCCATCGACAACATCATCGTGCGCCGGTCCAACGCGATCGCGCTCGACTTCCAGCGCGGCGGCACGGGCACGGTCGGTATCACCGCCAGCCAGTTCTACCTGAACCGGCCCGACCCGATGATTCAGACGCGGTTCGGGCACGGCAGCCAGCTCTCGATCACGGGCTCGGACCTGTATCACTACCGCGGGGGCGTGATCCGGAGCGCGTTCCAGGGAGGTCCGCAGGACTCGGTCAACGCGGTGAACAACTGGTGGGGAGATGTCCTCGGGCCGGACACGGTGGCCTTCACCGCCGATACCCTCGGTCGCGCCGGGACCAACGGCTACGCCGCCCGGGTCTTCCCGTTCGTCACGGCGCCGATCTTCCCCGTCGGCCCGGCGGTCGGCGTGGCGACCACCATCGACAGTCTCCTCCCGCAGGTCAACCTGAACGATTCGATCGGGGTCTACGCGCGCGTCCTGGACGCGAACGGGCGCGGCGTGCCGGGCCAATCCGTGTCCTGGACGCCGATTCCGGTCGGGGCGAGCGCGCTGGCGCCGTCCAGCTCGACGAGCGACATCGGCGGCCGGGTGAACGTGGGGTGGAAGTTCACGAACGTGGCCGGGCGCCTCACTGCCCACGCGACCGGGGGCGGGGGCTTCACCGACTACTTCGTCGATGTGCTGCCGGGCGCCTCCGTCGTGGTCGACTGGGCGCTCCAGAGCGGGCTGTCACAAGGCACCGTGACGGGGCCACGGGCGATCACGTTCACCAGCACCAATCGGCGCGGGGTGATCGTCACGCACTCGCACGACGCGTCCAACAATGCGACGCCGTTCTCCTCGAGCTGCTTCGACGTCGTCGGCGGCGGCTGTTTCACCTTCCCGCCTCCGGCCGTGATCGACTCGGTGCACACGAGCGGCGGCGTCGACGGGGACACGATCTTCTTCCACGCGGTTCTGAATCAGCCGTCCCCGTTCGTGTTCCGGGCGTTCTACAATGGTCAGGCGGGACAGCTTCGTGATTCGGTCGTGGTCACGATGATTCCGGGCGTGGCCGGAGTGAAGATCGATCGCGACGAGTTCGCGTTCAACGGCGTCCAGACCGATCCGGACACTGCCGCGATCAACTCGCTCTGCACCGGGCAGCCGAATCCGTTCTGCCAGCGGGAATTCCGCGCCCTGGTGGTGGACTCCGCCCTGGCGCCCGTGGGGAACCAGAATGCCCAGTTCACGTGGAGCCTCGTGCCGCCGACGGGCAGTCCCGTCACCTTCACGACGCGCGGCGCCCCGGCCAACGACTCCGCTCTGGTGGCGGCGCAGACGAACGGCTTCGTCCGCCTGGTGGCGAAGGACAATAGCGCGAGCAACTTCGGCTCCGACACGCTGCCGATCCTGGTGCAGCAGCTGCCCGCCGAGGTCAGGATCAGCCCCGATTCCCAGATCGTGCTCGTCGGGGGCACCGCGACGTTCCAGGGCGCCGTGGTGGACCAGGGTGGCGACACGATGCCCGGGACCCCGATTCACTGGCGGCCCGATTTCTCGTTCAACCGCCACCTGACGATCGTCGATACGGCGACCGCGAATCAGGTGACCGTCCGTCTCGACAGCACACCCCTCGGCGCCGAGTATGTCGCCGGGCTCGCCGTGCGTGGTCCGGGTGACACGGCCTACGGCTTCGCCCGCGTGGTCAATCCCGTCATCGACCGGCAAACGGTGGGGCTGCAGCCGTGGACGATCGCCGCGAATTCCCAGACCCACTTCGTGTACGTGGGACACCAGGGCGGCCAGCTCTACCGGGTGAACGGGACGACCAACGCGGTCGTCGATTCCACCACGTCCGGGGTCTTCATCGCGGCGGTGGCGGTGAATCCGGTCACCGACCGCGTGTACGCCGCCAACAGCGCCGGTGTGCAGGTATTCACCGGCGCCCTCGCCTCGGTGACCACGGTCGCGGCGGGCACCAATCAACAGGGCGTCAGCAACCGGCAAGGGCTGACGATCGACACCGTGAACAACCGCATCTTCGTCACGGTCGACATCGGGGCCGCCGCCTCGCTGCCGGTGCTGCGGCAGATCGACGGCGCGACGAACACCGTGGTGGCGGGCGGGGATGCCCTGCTCCCCGCGAAGGGAACCAGCGCCGCCTTCAACCCGGCCGACGGCTTCGTGTACGTCGCGATTCCGGACAGCAATCTGGTCGTGGCGGTCAACCCGGCCACGCACCTTGTCGTCAGGCGCATCCCGGTGGGCAACCAGCCGTTCGCCCTCGCGGTGAATCCGGTGACGAACCGGGTGTACGTGATCGATCAGCTCACCGGGCCGCAGTACCCGTTCAACGTGTACGTCATCGACGCGGGCGCGGGCGCCGTCGTCGCCACGCTGCCGCAATCCTACGTGTTCGGGAGCGTGGCGGTGGACGTCGTCCACGATCGCGTCTACCTGGGCACGCACTTCAATTCGTTCCTGCTCGTGCTCGACGGCGCGACGGAGACGTTCCCCGGCTTCCTGAACGTGGGGACGGGGTTCTCCGACACGGAGTTCGGCATCGCGGTGGATGCCGGCAATGGTCAGATCTACACGGCGAACTACTCGAGCTCCTCGATCAGCCGCCTGCGGTTCTGACCGTATTAGATTTCCCCTTCGCCATGCATCGTCGCAGGACTGTCTCCGTCGCCGTGGGCGGCGTGAAGGTGGGCTCCGCCCACTCGATCGTCGTCCAGTCGATGACCAACACCGACACCGCCGACGTCGCCGCCACCGTCGCGCAGGTGCGTGCCCTGCACGAGGCCGGGTCGGAGCTGGTGCGCGTCACCGTCAACAACGACGACGCCGCCCAGGCGGTCGCCGACATCGTGGCCCAGGTGGACGTCCCCATCATCGGCGACTTCCACTACAACGGCCATTTGCTGCTCACGAAATACCCGGACTGCGCCGCGGCCCTCGCCAAATACCGCATCAATCCGGGCAACGTGGGCGCGCGGCGCCGCGACGACAACTTCCGCACCATCGTCCAGGTCGCCGTCGAGCGGCACAAGCCGGTGCGCATCGGCGTGAACTGGGGCAGCCTCGACCAGCAGCTGCTCACCGAAATGATGGATGCGAACGCCCGGGCGCCCGAACCCCGCGATGCGCGCGAGGTGACTATGGAGGCGATGGTCGAAAGCGCGCTCCGCTCCGCCACCCTGGCCGAGCAGACGGGCCTGCCGCACGATCACATCATCCTTTCGGCCAAGGTCTCGGGCGTTCAGGACCTGGTCGAGGTGTATCGCAAGCTCGCCGTCCGCTGCGAGTATCCGCTGCATCTGGGCCTCACCGAGGCGGGAATGGGCGCGAAGGGGATTGTCGCGAGCAGCGCGGCCCTGGCGATCCTCCTTCAGGACGGGATCGGCGACACGATTCGCGTCTCGCTCACGCCGCGGCCCGGTGGAGATCGCACCGAGGAAGTCCACGTCGCCCAGCAGATCCTGCAGTCGCTCGGGCTGCGCAGTT
This sequence comes from Gemmatimonadales bacterium, assembly GCA_035456525.1. GTDB lineage: Bacteria > Gemmatimonadota > Gemmatimonadetes > Gemmatimonadales > GWC2-71-9 > DASTHG01. The sequence continues at coordinate 15,720 of DATICZ010000275.1, read as the reverse complement.
TCACCCCGCAGGTCACGGCGTGCCCGGGGTGCGGGCGGACCACGTCCACCTTCTTCCAGGAAATGGCGGAGCAGATTCAGGAGTACCTGCGCCGGCAGCGCCCGGAATGGCAGCGGCGCTACCCCGGGTCGGAAGAGCTGCGTGTGGCCGTGATGGGATGCGTGGTGAACGGGCCGGGCGAGTCCAAGCACGCCGACATCGGGATCTCGCTCCCCGGCACGTTCGAGGAGCCCAAGGCCCCCGTGTACGTGGACGGGCAGCTGCGCGTCACCCTCAAGGGCGACACGGTCGTCGCCGATTTCCTGAAGATTCTCGAAGAGTACGTCGAGCGGCGCTACGGCAGCACGGCGCCGGTGGGGCGGGCCTAGACCGGGACCGGCGACTCCCGCACGACGGGATACCCCGCCTTTCGCCAGGCGTTGAACCCGCCCTCGAGGTTGGCGACCGTGTGGCGGCCTTTCGCCTGGAGCAGACTCGCCGCGATCGCCGAGCGGGACCCGCTCTCGCACTGCAGCACGATCGTTCCCTGCACGGGCAGCTCGGTCAACCGGTCGGACAGCAGTCCGAGCGGAATGTTCGCGACTCCCGGCAGGTGTCCGACCTCCCACTCGTTGCGCCCCCGCACGTCGATCACGGTGATGTCCCCGCCGGAGACGCGCTCGTGAAGCTGCGCCGCGGTGAGCCGGGGGGTGGATTCGAGCGTCCCGCCGGATGCCCGCCACGTGTCCAGCATCTCGTCGTCGCAGTCCAGGTACCCGCCCAGGCGATCGAGCCCGATCATCGCGAGATCGCGCGCCGCCGTCTGGACCGCGTCTTCGCGGGCGTGGTCGATCAGCAGATAGAAATCCTGATCGTAGGGGATGAGCCACCCCGCCCAGCCTGTGAACGCGCGATTCAGCGGGATGTTGATCGTGCCGGGGATGTGCGCCGCGGCGAAGTCAGCCGCCGCCCGGGTGTCCACCACCAGCGCACCCTGGGCGAGCAGCTCGCTCACGCGCGCCGCTGGCAGACGGCGCGGCCGCCCCAGGCCAGCCCCACCCAGGAGGCGCGGTCCTTCCTTGTTGATGCGCTTCATCTCGGCGAAATACTTGAGCGGCTCGGGTTGTCCTTCGAGCACGGCCGTGACGAAGGCGTCCTCGTCGGTGACGGCGAATGCCCAGTTCGCCAGCCGTTCGTAGCCCACCGTGCTCTGCGGCATCGCGCCGAGCGCCTTGCCGCACGCCGAGCCGGCTCCATGACCGGGCCAGATCTGCAGGTAGTCGGGAAACTGCTTGAAGCGCTGCAGCGAGCGAAACAGCTGGCGCGCCCCCGCTTCCATCGTTCCCCGGATGTTCACCGCGCGCTCGAGCAGGTCGGGTCGGCCCACGTCGCCCACGAACACGAAGTCGCCGCTCAGTACGCCGAGCGGTGCCGCAGAGGCCGGGGTGTCGGTCACGAGAAAGACGAGATGCTCCGGCGTGTGGCCGGGGGTGTGCAGGGCCTCGATCGCGATGGTGCCCACCTGGAAGCGCGAGCCGTCCTTGAGCAGCGCCGCGCCGGCCTGCGTCGCGAATCCGTAGCGCCAGTCGGGGCCCCCCTCGTCGGAGAGGTACAAGCGGGCCCCGGTGCGCTGCGCCAGCTCGCGGCTTCCCGAGACGAAGTCGGCATGGATGTGCGTCTCGGCGACGTGCGCGATGCGCAGCCCTTCCGACTCGGCGGCCGCGATGTACTGCTCGACGTCGCGGTTGGGGTCCACGATCAGCGCCTCACCGGTCGTCTGGCATCCGATGAGGTAGCTGGCCTGTGCGAGGCCGTCATCGTAGAATCGCAGCAGCAGCATGGCGTTGTATGCTAGCTAGGAGACCCGCCCCGGGGAACACGCGGCACGTCGCACGCGTTCAGACAGGCCATATGACCACGAATCGCATCGAATTGGCGACGCTGGGTGGAGGCTGCTTCTGGTGTCTCGAGGCGGTGTTCCAGGACCTGAAGGGTGTCGAGCGCGTCGTGTCGGGCTATGCCGGCGGCTCGGTCCCGAATCCTTCTTATGAGGACGTTTGCACCGGCCGCACCGGCCATGCCGAGGTTGTGCAGGTCACGTTCGACCCGGCGGTGCTTTCCTATCGTGACCTGCTCCAGGTGTTCTTCAGCATCCACGACCCGACGACGCTCGACCGCCAGGGCCCCGACGTCGGCACGCAGTACCGCTCGGCGATCTTCCACCACGGGTCCGAGCAGGAGCGCGTCGCGCGTGAGGTCATCGCCGACCTCGATCGCCAGGGGATCTGGGACTCACCCATCGTCACCGAAGTGACTCCCGCGCCGCAGTTCTATCCCGCGGAGCAGTACCACCAGGAGTACTTCCGCCGCAATCCGGGGCAGGGGTACTGCCGGGTGGTGATCGCTCCCAAGGTGGCCAAGTTCCGCAAGGACCATCTCGCCCGGCTCAAGGCTACCTGAGGGGCAGGCCCAGCGGGACGTCGCGGTCGGGGTGCACGAGGACGATATCCCCGGGCCCGAGCTCGATCCCCAGCGTCAGGACCTCCGAAAAGAAAGTGGCGATCTGCCGGGGCGGGAAATTCACCACCGCCAGGACGAGCTTCCCCACCAGGTCGTCCTTGCCGTAGTACTTGGTGATCTGTGCGCTGGAGTGCTTCTCCCCCAGCGGCCCGAAGTCGATGCGCAGCTTCCAGGCGGGTTTGCGCGCCTGGGGAAAGTCCTCCACCGCTACGATCCGGCCGACCCGGATGTCCACCTTGGCGAAATCGTCGTACGAGATCTGAGCCACCTCGAGCCTCCGGGTGTCGGTTGAAGCGCGCTGTCCTCCAGGGAGGTCACGGGTCCGGAAGGATCTCCCAAATCTAGCCTTCCGGCGATTGGCATATCGCTTGCCTTTCCCGCTGGCGACTCCTTCAGGCTCCGACGATGAAACCGACCGGTGCGGTGGTGGCGTTGCTGCTGAGCGTTCCCCTACCTCTTATGGCCCAACGCATCGGCGACAGGGCCGGCGGCGGGTTGCGTGAGGTCCGCGACCTAGGGAATGCCGGCGTCAACCTGGTCGTCGCTGTGCCGGTCGGGGAGTTCCGTCAGAACGTGGACGTCGCGGGCGGGCTCGACGTCTTCGGTGCGTTCAACCTCGGGGGCGGGCTCGCCCTGCGGCTCGACGGGTCGTACCTCATCTACGGCAGCGACCACAGTCTCGTCGCCCAGCCCTACTATCCCGTCAACATCACCACGACCTATTCGATCACGAGCCTCGGCATCGGCCCGCAGGTGACGTTCGGCCAGGGGCCGGTCCGGCTGTACGGGTTCGGCACGGTCGGCTTCTCCTATATCTGGGCCCGGTCGTCCTACGGGGTGGACGGCTGCGGCTGCGACGCCTTCGCCTCGGGCACCGACTTCGACGACTGGACCGGAGCCCTGCAGGGGGGTGGCGGGTTGCTGCTGAATCTCCGCAGCCGCCGCGTGCCCATCGCGATCGACATCGGCGCCCGCTACCTCTCCAACGGGGACGCCTGGTACGTTTCGCCGGGAGACGTGGTCCCGCAGCCCAACGGGGATGTGGTGATCTATCCCGTGCGCAGCAAGGCGAATCTGGTGATGTTCCACGCGGGGGTGTCGATCGGGCTGCGGTAAAGGCAGGTAGACAACGGTTGGGAGAGAGGCGCGCAGTCGCATAGCGGTGTCCAGGGGGTAGGGGTCAGGAAGTGGCATTCCTGACCCCTATTCGCTGGCGACCACTCTGCGCCTGTGCGCCTCAGCGACGCTCTGACCGACTGCAGACCAGGCCCCACCGTTTTCTGACAACTCCAGTACCATCGCCGTTTCTGGCGAGTAAGTTTCCCGGTCACTATGAGACTCTCCGAAACCGCTATCCGCCGTCCCGTGCTCGCCAGCATGCTGTCGGCCGCGCTGGTGCTCTTCGGCGTCATCGGGTACACACGCCTCTCCGTGCGTGAACTCCCGGACATCGATCCTCCGATCATCTCGGTCTCCACCACACTTCCAGGGGCGAATGCCCGGGTCGTGGAAACGGCGGTCACCGACGTGCTCGAGGAGGAGCTGTCCACGATCCAAGGCTTGCGCACGCTGTCCTCTACCTCCTCAGAGCAGAGCAGCAACATCACGCTGGAGTTCACGCTCGACCGTCCAGTGGATGTCGCCGCGCAGGATGTGCGCGACAAGGTGTCGCGAGTCCGCGGGCGGCTGCCCGTGGACGTGCTCGAGCCGGTGATTGCCAAGCAGCAGGCCGACGCGCAGCCGTTCTTCTGGCTGGCCCTGAGCAGCGAGAATTACGACCTGATGCAGCTCTCCGACGTCGCGGACCGCCTGGTCAAGGCTCGGCTGCAGAGCCTGCCGGGTGTCGGGAGCGCGGGGGTGTATGGGGAGCGGCGCTATGCGATGCGCGTGTGGGTGAAGCCCGAGCAGTTGTCGGCCCGCGGTCTCACCGTGCAGGACGTAGAAGCCGCGATCACCTCGCGCAACGTCGAGATCCCCGCCGGCCGGATCGAGTCGACGCGGCGCGAATTCTCGGTCCGCTCGCTGGGCGAGCTGAAGACGCCGCAGGAGTTCGGCGAGCTGGTCGTGGCGAGTCGGGGGACCCAGCTCGTCAAGCTCAAGGATGTGGCGAACGTCGAGCTGGGGCCGGAGGACGAGCGTTCCATCTTCCGCTTCAACGGAATCCCCTCCGTCGCCATCGGTGTGGTCCGGCAATCCAAGGCGAACCTCATCCAGGTGGCCCAACGCATTCGCGAGGCGCTCCCGGGCATCCAGCAGACCCTGCCCCCGGGTGTGAAGCTCCTGCTCGCCTTCGACGGGTCGGTATTCGTCACGCATTCGATCAACGACGCCCGCCTGACCCTGTTCATCGCGGCGATCCTCGTGGTGCTGATCATCTTCGTATTCTTGCGCAACCTCCGCGCCACGATCATCCCGGGGCTCGCGATCCCGACGTCGATCATCGCCGTGTTCGCGATCCTGTACTTCCTCGGCTTTTCGATCAACAACTTCACGCTGCTCGCGTTGACCATCGCGATCGGGATCGTGGTGGACGACGCGATCATCGTGCTCGAGAATGCCTACCGCCACCAGGAAGAGCTGCACGAAACCCCGCAGCACGCCGCCATCAGCGGGACGAACGAGATCGGCTTCGCCGTGATTGCGACGACGATCGCGCTCGTGGCGGTGTTCACGCCGCTCGCCTTCCTGCAGGGCACCACCGGTCGGTTGTTCAACGAATTCGGCGTCGCCATGGCCGGCGCCGTGATCATTTCCGGCTTCGTGGCGCTGACCCTCACGCCGATGCTGAGCGCCAAGATCCTGCGCGTGTCGCGCGAGCACGGCGCCGTGTTCAAGTTGTTCGAGCGCGGGTTCAACGCCATCGCCGAGCGCTACTCGACGCTGCTGCGGTCGGCGCTGCGGCACCGGGGCCTCGTCGTCGCCGGGACGGTCGCGTCGGTACTCCTGGCGTTCGTGTTGTACAAGAACCTCAAGCAGGAGCTCCTGCCGGACGACGACCGCGGGTTCTTCCTGGTGGTGTCGTCGGGGCCCGAGGGTGCGTCGCTCGAGTATATGGACGGGTACGTGCGCCAGATCGAGCAGATCATCGGCAAGACCCCCGATGTCGAGGGATACTTCACGATCATTGGCGGCTTCTCGGGAGGCGTCAACCAATCGTTCATCGGCGTGATCCTCAAGGACTGGAGCGAACGGCGTACCAGCGTTCAGCAAATGGTGGGCGGGCTGTTCCCCCAGCTCTTCGGGATCGCGGGTGTCCGGGCGTTCCCCTACAGCCCCGGGGCGCTCGGGTTCAGCCAGCCGATCCAGTTCGTCGTGCAGAACCCGGATTTCGACCGGCTCGCGCAGGCGATGGACACGCTGCTGCCGCGGGCGAGCGCGATCAAAGGTCTCGTGAACGTGGATACGGACCTGCGCGTCAACAAGCCCGAGTTGCGCGTCACCTTCGACCGGGACCGCGCCGAGGACCTGGGCGTGCCGGTTCGCGATGTCGCCGCCGCCCTGCAGTCGTTCCTCGGCGGTCGGCGCGTCAGCACGTTCACCCGGAACGACAAGCTGTACTACGTCATGGTGCAGCTCGATCCCAGTCGCCGGGCCACCTCCAGCGACATGTCGGGGATCTACCTCCGTGGCAACAACGGGCAGCTGGTCCAGTTGTCGGCCCTCGCCCATGTCGAAGAGGGCGTGGGCCCCCGGCAGATCAACCACTTCAACCGCGTGCCCTCGTTCACGCTGTCGGCGTCGCTGATTCCGCCCTTCTCCCAGGGGGAAGCCCTCGATTCGCTCGAACGGTTGGCCGGGCAGGTGCTGCCGCCGGGCAGCACGACGGAATTGGCGGGCGATTCCCGCGAGTTCAGGGAGAGCGGTGGCGCGTTGTACTTCGCGTTCGGCGTCGCCTTGCTCGTCGTGTTCATGGTGCTCGCGTCGCAGTTCGAGTCGCTGGTGCACCCATTCACGGTGCTCCTGGCGGTGCCGCTGGCCGTGACCGGAGCGCTGGCGACCCTGCTCGTGGCCGCGTTGTTCCATCGTCCCGGGGGAACCATCAATCTGTACAGTGAAATCGGCATGATTCTGCTCATCGGGCTCGTGACCAAGAACTCGATCCTGCTGGTCGAGTACTCGAACCAGCTCAAGCGGCGGGGACTGGACACCATGGCCGCCGTGATCGAAGCCGGCCGCATCCGGCTGCGTCCGATCCTCATGACGTCGGTGGCGACCATCATGGGCGCGATCCCGGTGATGATCGGACTCGGTGCGGGCTCGACGTCGCGCCGGCCGCTGGGCTACGCGATCGTGGGCGGTATCTTCTTCTCCACGGTGCTGACGCTGTTCGTCGTACCGGTGGCCTACACCCTGCTCGACCGCCTGCGCGCCCGCGAGGAGCACGATCTGCAGCAGACCGCCCTCGAGCCCGCGGAGGCGAAGTGATCCTTCCGCTGCTCGCCGTCCTGCAGGTGGCGTCTGCCCAGGATTCGGTGCCGGTGGTGACGCTTGCCGAGGCGCTGCAGCGGGCTGCGCGCCTCGATCCCGGTTACGTCGCGGCCGCGGGGCAGGTGAACAACGCCGAGTGGGCACGCCGCGCGGCGTTCGCGGTATTCATCGTGCCGGCCGTGACGGTGTCGGCCAACAAGACCCATTACTGGCCGCCGTTCTTCAACTTCGCCACGTTCACGGCGGTCCCGAACACGTACTCGGCGACGATCGAGGCCCGCATCGACCTGTTCACCGGGGGACAGAAGCTCGCCGGGCTGGCGGCGAGCGGCGCCGCGCTCGAGGGCGCCCACGCGGGCGAGCTGCAGGCACGCCTGACGACCGCGATGAACACCGAGCTGGACTACTACGGCGTGCTGGCGCAGCGGGCGCTCACGCACGTGGCGGAGGATCAGCTGCAGCGCGCCCAGCAGCAGTTCGCGGTGGCGCGGGCACGCGTCACGTCCGGGGCGGCGGTGCAGACCGACTCGCTGCAGCTCGCGCTCGGGTTGACCCAGGCGCGAGTCGTCCTGCTGCAGCAACAGGCGGCGTTGCGGGCCGCGCAGCTCCAGCTGGGCCGGCGCATCGGCCTCGAAGGCCCGGCGGATGCGGCCCCGGTGCCTGCCGACAGTGTGGCCGCTCCCACTCTGCCGTTCACGGTCGCGGACGCGGTGGCCCGCGCGCTGGCGCAGGGCCCGGCGTGGCGCATCGCGCGAGCCAACGAGCGGACCGCGTCCGCGGAGCTCTGGGCCCGCCGTGGGGACTACCTGCCGCATGCGTCGCTCGACTTCACCGGCGGCGCATTCGACACCAGGTTCTATCCCCAGGCGATCAAGCGGTCGAGCCTGTCGCTGACCGTGACGTTCCCGTTGTGGAACAATGGACAACGGGAGATACAGCTGTCGCAGGCTCGCGTGACCCGCGATGTCGCCCGTGCGATTCGGACCGATCTCGAGCGCGCGGCCAGACACGACGTGACGGCGGCGTACGACGCCTATGAAACCAGCCGGGCCACCTTCGCGCTGCAGCGCGACGCCGTGGTCGTGGCCCGGGAGAACAACCGCGTCCAGGAAACCCGGTATCGCGCCGGGGCGACCACCATTCTCGATCTCCTCGACGCGCAGAACCGGCTGGTGTCGGCGGAAGCCGACTTGGTGCAGGCGATCTACAACACCCGGCTCGCCCGGGCGGGCCTGGAAGTCATCCTCGGCGAGCGGATCAACCCCGATCAGGGATCACCGTGAACAATCCGTACGTGGTACGTGGGGCGTGGTGGCTGACGGTTGCGCTGGCCGCGGCGTGCACCAAGGGCAAGGGTGGAGCACCAGGGGGCGGGGCCGGCGGGGGTCCGCCGGCATTCCCCGTCGAGGTCGCGGTGGCGCGCACCGACACCGTGCGCGACGAGATCGCGGCCACGGGACAGATCGAGGCGCTGCAATCGATCGAGCTGCGCCCCGAAGTGGAGGGGCGTATCGTCGCCATTCTGTTCCGCGAGGGACAGGAGGTCGCGCCGGGGACGCCGCTGTTCCAGATCGACTCCACCGAGCTCGCCGCGCAGGTAGCGCAGCTGGCGGCACAACGCGACCTGGCGCAGCAGGACCTCGCGCGCACCAGGGAGCTGATCGCCCAGAACGCCGCCTCCACCTCCGACCTCGAGCACGCCGAGGCCAGCGCGCGCGGCGCCGATGCCCAGTACCGGTTGCAGAGCACCCGGCTCGCCCGCACCACGGTGCGGGCGCCGTTCGGCGGAACCGTGGGCCAGCGGTTCGTGAGCCTGGGGGATTACGTGAACAACACCTCCCGCCTGGTGTCGTTGCAGACCGTCAACCCGCAGCGGGCGTCGTTCCAGGTTCCGGAGCGGTTCGCGCGCTCGCTCAAGCGCGGGCAGCGGGTGACGTTCCGCGTCGCCGCCATCCCGGGGCGGGAGTTCACGGGCGAAGTGGATTTCGTGGATCCCGTGGTGCAGCTCCCCGGCCGAACGATCCTCGTCAAGGCGCGCGTGCCCAACGCGCAGCGCCTGCTGCAGTCGGGCATGTTCATCGAAGCCCGGCTGGTCACGGCGATGCGGCCCAAGGCGGTGGTCATCCCCGAGGATGCCATCGTGCCGTTGCAGGGTGCGAACTTCGTATGGGTCGTGCAGGAGGGAAAGGCGAACCGCCGGCAGGTGGGCCTCGGCGTGCGTACACCCGGCTTCGTGGAGGTCGCGAGCGGAGTCGATGCGGGCGAGCAGGTGGTGGTGGGCGGCCTCGAGACGCTGTTCCCCGGAGCGTCGGTGATGGCGCGCGTCATCGACCGGACGCAGCCGGTCGTCGGAGAGCGGTGAGGACGGGGAGCGGCGCGTGACGGGCTGCGTGATTCCCCGGCCCTCGCCCGACGAGTACGCCGCCTCCTACGGGAAGTACATGGTGCTCGTCCCCGACGGGGATCTGTGCGACCTGCTCGACCGCCAGGTGACGGAGACGCTGGCGCTGCTCCGGCAGGTGCCGGAAACCCGTGGCACGCACCGCTACGCGCCGGGGAAATGGAGCCTCAAGGAGGTGCTCGGCCACGTGTGCGATACCGAGCGCATCATGAGCTATCGCGCGCTCCGCATTGCCCGCGGCGACGCGACACCGCTCCCGGGGTTCGAGCAGGACGACTACGTGCCGGCCGGCCGGTTCGATCGGCGCACGCTCGCGGACCTGGGCGACGAGCTCTCGGCGATCCGCCAGGCGACAATCGCGCTGTTCCGTCACCTCGACACCGAGGCCCTGGCCCGCCGTGGCACCGCCAGCGGCAACCCCTTCACCCCGCGCGCGCTCGCCTACATCATCGCGGGACATGAGCGCCACCACATGGCCTTTGTGAAGGAGCACTACCTCGGCTTTTGACTTCGCGGCCCGGCCCTATTAGGCTTCGGGCAGCGAGGGCGCGCCTGCTGCGTGCCAGCTTCCAGCGAACGGTCAAGGCGGGACTCGGCCAAGCGCCGGTCCCGCTTTCCTCGTTTGCGGATTCACTGTAGTCGGGACGAGCACTGCATTGCCGCGCTCCGGGCTCCGACCACACCACCGTTAAGGAGTAGGGCCATGCGCGTCACCGGAAAAGTGAAGTGGTTCAACGACAGCAAGGGGTTCGGGTTCATCACTCGCGAGGACGGCGAGAAGGACTGCTTCGTGCATCATTCCGCGATTCAGGCCACGGGGTTCAAGACGCTCGCCGAAGGCGATCGCGTCGAGTTCGACGTGGTGCAGGGCGAGAAGGGACCGGCGGCTCAGAACGTGGTCAAGCTGAGTTGAGTCGCTCCCGCAGACCGACGTCTTTCCGGACGTGGGCCATTCCGACCACGCGCGGGGTGGCCCGTTGTATTCTGGCTCCTCACAAGGGCGGGGCTGATGAGTGAAATCGTGATTGGCGACAATGACCGGCTGGAATGGGCCCTCAAGGCGTTCCGCCGCAAGGTCCAGAAGTCGGGCGTCCTGAAGGAGCTCCGCCAGAAGCGCTTCTACGTCAAGCCGAGCACGGCCAAGCGGCTGAAGGCGGCGGCCGCCCGGCGTCGCAAGGCGGAGCGCCGACGCGGGAGTCGGGAGCGCTGATGGCGAAGGAAGAGGCGATCGAAGCCGACGGGACTGTGACGGAAGTGCTGCCCAACGCGACCTTCCGCGTCCTTCTCTCCAACGGGCACGACGTGCTCGCCACCATGGCGGGCCGCATGCGGCGCTTCCGCATCCGCGTCCTCGCGGGCGACCGTGTCACCCTGGCGCTGTCCCCGTACGACCTGACCCGGGGGCGCATCACCTTCCGTCACAAGTGAACCGGTCCCAGTTCGCGCTGTCCCGCAAGGGATTGGTGTTGGGCAGCGGGCCGCTGGAGTGCCCCGGGTGCGGTGGTCGGCTCGAATTCGGCGCCGACCGGCTCGGCCGCACGACGGAATCGTGCGCGTGCGGGTACTACGCGCTCGTTCGCAAACGGGCGGGCGAGGCCGGCGATGAACGCGGGCGGTCGCGATGAACGATCGTTTGGACCTCCGCCTGGCGCCGTTCCGGCGCCCCAGCACGGCGCGCAGCGTGTGGCAGCTCGTGAGCACCGCGCTCCTGCTCGCCGGCGCGTGGACGCTCATGTACTTCAGTCTGGGCGTGGGATACTGGCTGACGTTGCTCCTCGCCGTGCCCGCGGCGTTCTTCCTCGTGCGGCTGTTCATCGTGCAGCACGACTGTGGCCATGGGTCGTTCTTTCGTTCTCCTCGCGTCGCCGACATCGTGGGCTCGGCCCTCGGGGTGCTGACCCTCACGCCGTACCATTACTGGAAGAAGGCCCACGCGATGCACCACGCCACGTCCGGCAATCTCGAACACCGCGGGTTCGGCGACATCGACACCCTCACGGTGGGCGAGTACCAGGCGCTGTCGCGCTGGGGGCGTTTCAAGTACCGTATGTACCGTCACCCGGTGATTCTCTTCGGCGTCGGGGCCGTCCTGCACTTCTTCGTACGCCACCGGCTCCCGACGATCGTCCCGCGCACCTGGACGCGCGCGCGCTGGAGCATCTTCTGGACCGACGTCGGGCTGGCCGCGTTCATCGTCGGTATGGGTTTGCTGGTGGGGTTCCGCCAGTTTCTGCTGGTGCACGTGCCGCTCATGACGCTCTCGTGCTCGATGGGCGTCTGGCTGTTCTACGTCCAGCACCAGTTCGAGCCCACCTACTGGGAGCACGACGAGCAGTGGGCCTACAACGACGCGGCGCTGGTCGGCAGCTCTTACTACCGACTGCCGCGGCTGCTGCAGTGGGCGACGGGTAACATCGGGCTGCACCATGTGCACCATCTCAGCGCCCGTATTCCCAACTACCGCCTCCAGGAAGCGCTGGAGTCGATTCCCGAGCTGCAGCGGGTCACGACGCTGACGCTGCGCGAGAGTCTGCGGTGCGTACGGCTCGCCCTCTGGGACGAGCGCGAACGGAAGCTGGTGCGATTCCCGCGGCGGTGAGCGGCGCCCTCTTCGCACGCTACCCCGGTCTGCGGAGCCGGCTGCCCTGGCTCCCGCTCGCCACCCTCCCCACGCCGGTCGAAGCATGGACGCCGCCCGCGGACTTCCGCGGGCGGTTGTTCGTCAAACGCGACGACCTCACCTCGCCCCTGTACGGCGGCAACAAGGTCCGCAAGTTCGAATTCCTTTTCGCGGCGGCACGGCAGCGCGACGCGCGCGCGCTCGTGACGCTCGGCGGGCTCGGCACCAACCAGGGGCTGGCCCTCGCCCTGCACGGCAAAGCGGCGGGCTTCGCGGTGGAAGTGGCGCTCGCGCCGCAGCCGGTCACCCCGGACGTCCGGGCCAACCTGCGCGGGCTCCTCGCCGCCGGCGCCGTGCTGCGCTACGCGCGCACGGGACCGGGCTGCGTGCTCGAGGCGTGGCGTGCGATGCGAGAGCGACGGGCGGCCGGGGAGCAGCCGTTCTTCGTGCCTGCCGGGGCGTCCACCGCGCTCTCCACCATCGGCCATATCGCAGCGGCGCTCGAGCTGGCTGCGCAGGTCGAGCGGGGAGAGGTGCCGCTCCCGGACCGGATCTATGTGGCGGCGGGGACGTGTGGTACCGCGGCGGGCCTCGTGGCGGGGTGCCGACTCGCCGGCCTGCCGACCCGCGTGACCGCCGTGCGCGTCTACGCCGCCTACCGGGCGAATCGGCGGACGATTGGCCGGCTGGCGCGGGACGCGATGCGGTTGCTGCGGACGTGGGAGCCGGCCATCCCGGACATCTCCATCAGCAACCGGGATTTCGACTTGCTGACGCAGTTTCTCGGTTCGGGTTACGGCGCCTCCACGCCGCAGGGGCGCGCGGCCGTCGCCTGGGCGGCTCCCCGGGTGCCACTCGAGACGACCTATACGGGGAAAGCGCTGGCGGCCTGCCTGGCCGACGGGCGCTCGGCCGCCGGAGCGCCCACCGTGGTGTTCTGGAATACGTACAACTCGGTTGCCTTTCCGCAGACCGCGGACCCGCGGGCCGCACCGGCCCGGCTCCGGAAGGTGCTCACCGGGCCCTGACGCACGGGCGCGCTCTCGGGCGCGTACTTTTGCCTCGCGTCGCCCTTTCGAACGGAGATTACTCGTGGACGCATTGTTTCGCGCCGGTCGCCTCGCCGCCCTGCTGCTCTGGGCGCTCCCGCTCGGAGCCCAAACCAGGACGTCACCCGCCATCACGCCGCAGGACCTGCGGCAGCGGCTGTACCTCATTGCCGACGATTCCATGGGCGGACGGCGCTCGGGGTCGGCGGGGGCTTTCCAGGCGGCCGCCTATGTGGCGTCCGAGTTCCAGCGACTGGGCCTGCGGCCGGCGGGGGACGGCGGGACGTGGTTCCAGACCGTGCCGTTCTTCTTCGCCGAGCCGGCCGCGTCGTCGCTGGGGGCGGGGAACGTGTCGCTCACGGCCGGCACGGACTATGTGCTCATCGGCCGGCCGGTCACGACGGCGCCGCTCGTGGGGGTCCCGGTGGTCTACGGCGGTACGGCGACCGACTCCTCGGGGTGGATCGGAGCGGATCAGGCGAGCGGCAAGGTGGTGGTGCTCGACGTCCGAGCCGGGGCCGACGGGCAACGGCGTCTGGTGTCGCTGCGCGGGCTCGCGACCAGCACGCGCTTCACGCACGCCGCGGCGCTTGCCGTCGCGGAGCTCGATCTGCTCGCCCCCGAAATCATTGCGCAGATCGGGGGGCGGCGTCTGACCGCCGACACCGCGCGCGCGAGCGGACAGCCCGTGCTGCTCCTGATCACGCCGGACGCGGCCGGCCGGCTGCTCGGGGCCACTCCCGAGACTCTCGCGCCCGGGGCCGTGGGGGTTGCCACGCGGGGCGACCTCGGCGTGCGTTTCACGCCGGTGCCGTTTCCTGCGCGCAATGTGGTGGCGGTGCTCCCCGGGAGCGACCCGGCGCTGCGCGGTCAATACGTCGCCCTGACGGCTCACAACGATCACGTGGGCTTCGACCACAGTCCCGTCGACCACGACTCGCTGCGCGCCCTCAATCGGGTGATCCGCCCGATGGGCGCGGATTCGCCCAACCGGCCTGCGACGACCGAGGAGCGGACGCGCGCGAGCCGGTTGCTGGACAGCCTGCGGAGCCACCGGCCGGCGCGGCGGGACTCGATTCGCAACGGAGCCGACGACGACGGCTCGGGGACGGTGGCGATCCTGGAGATCGCCGAGGCGCTCGCCGCGGCACCCCAGCGCCCGCGTCGGTCGATCCTGTTCGTCTCGCACACGGGAGAGGAAGAGGGCCTGGTCGGGTCGAGCTGGTTCACCGACCACGCGACCGTGCCGGTCGATTCGATCGTGGCGGAGATCGATGAGGACATGGTGGGCCGCGGGACGGCGGCCGACCTCCCCGAGGGGGGACCGACCTACCTCGAGGTGATCGGCGCCCGACGCCTGTCACGGGAGTTCGGCGATCTGCTGGAAGCGGCGAACGCGGCGCAGCCGCTGCCCTTCCGGTTCAACTACGCCTACGACGCGCCGGGACACCCGCTGCAGTACTACTGCCGCGCCGATCACTACAGTTACGCCCGCTACGGCATCCCGAGTGTCGCCCTGTCGCGCGGCGAGCATCTCGACTACCACCAGGTGACCGACGAGGCGCAATACATCGACTACGACGGCCTGGCCCGCGTGGCACGGCTGGTGCACGACGCGGCTCTGCGGGTCGCCAACCTCGATCACCGCCCCGCGCTCGATCACCCCAAGGGCAATCCGCACGCGCCGTGCGTGCAGTGAGCCTCGTCGCGCTCACCCGCGAGGTGAGTCCCGCGATCGGCCGCTGCGAGCTGGTGCATCTCGAGCGTCGGCCGATCGACGTGGCCCTGGCGCGGGAGCAGCACCGCGTGTACGAAGCGGCGCTGCGCGACGCGGGATGTGAAGTGCGGACCCTCCCGGCCGATCCGTCGTTGCCGGACTCGGTATTCGTGGAGGACACCGCCGTCGTGCTCGACGAGGTCGCCGTCATCGCGCGGCCCGGCGCCGATTCGCGGAAGCCCGAGACCGAGCCGGTGGCCCGGGCGCTCGCTGCCTACCGGTCGCTGGTCCGGATCGCGGCACCGGCGACGCTGGACGGCGGCGACGTGTTACCGATCGGGCGCACGGTGTACGTGGGGGAGGGCGGACGGACCAACCGCGCGGGAATCGACCAGCTTGCGGCCGCGGTGGCGCCGCACGGATACGACGTGCGCCCCCTCGCCGTGCGCGGGTGCCTGCATCTCAAGTCCGCCGCGACGCTCGTGGCGCCGGACACGGTGCTGTGCAATCCCCGCTGGGTGGACCCGGCGGGAATCGCCGGGATGCAGGTGATCGAGGTGGCGGCGGGGGAGCCTGGCGCCGCGAACGGACTGCTCGTGGGAGCCCGGGTGATCTATCCGTCGAACTTCCCGCTCACCGCCCGCCGGCTGGCGGAGCGGGGCATCGGGGTGCTGTCCCTCAACGTGTCCGAACTGCAGAAGGCCGAAGGGGCGGTCACCTGTTGCGCGATCTTGATCGCATGCTGACCGGGATGGGGCTCCGGTCCCGCAGCGTACCCCGGGCGTTGCTCGTGTGCGCCATGGCCCTCGCCTGCGGCGACTCGACCTCACCGGTCCGCGCGCCCCGCACCTTCCGCATGGGGTTCTCCGCGATTCCACCGCGTCCCGATCAAGCCGTCACGCTGCAATCTCTCAATCTCTGGACTTCCGGCCACGCCGATGCGGCGATCATGCACATTTCGGTGCCGTACGTCGCGCTGTTGTCGGGCCTGACCGCGCCGCAGGAG
>DATICZ010000274.1:0-16802 GCA_035456525.1 Gemmatimonadales bacterium | reverse complement strand
ACGCGATCGTGGCGTCCCCCGACCTCGCCAGGCTGGCCGACCACCTCAGCCGGCGCAACGCGCCCGTACTCGAGCGGATGCCGCCCGTGCCGGAGGTGAAGGCGTTGCTGTCGGTGGATGGAGGGCGCTGTCCGGCCGATGGGGCTGTGCTCCGCTTCGATCCCTGGAGTCCTGACGCGCACGTCTGTCCGGCGTGCGGTGAGAAACAGGCGGGCCCGCGCCATCATCGGACCTGGGCCAGGTTCCAGCACCTCTGGGTCGCCGAGCGTGCGGTCGAGCTCGCCGCGCTCGCGGCGCTCACCGACCACCAGCCGGATGCCGCGGCGCGACGGGCCGCCGACCTGCTCTGTGCCTACGGCGAGCGCTACTTCCGCTATCCGAATCGCGACAACGTGCTCGGCCCGTCCCGGCTGTTCTTCTCGACGTACCTCGAGTCGATCTGGATCCTGAACTACCTCTCGGCCGCTCTGCTGCTGCGCGAGGCAGGTCAGCTCGACGAAGCGACGGAACGATCGGTACACGAGGTGGCCGAGGAAGCCGCCAACCTGATCGGTGATTTCGACGAGGGATTCTCCAATCGGCAGACGTGGAACAATGCCGCTTTGTGTGCGATCGCCGTGTGGTTCGAGGACGAGGCACTGGCGCAGCGGGCCGTCCAGGGGGAAACCGGTCTCATTGCCCACCTGCGCGGCTACCGTGGCGACGGGATGTGGTACGAGGGTGAGAACTATCACCTGTTCGCGCTGCGGGGCATGCTCACGGGCGTGGGCTGGGCGGCGCTCGCCGGCGTGGACTTCTGGGGCGAGCCGGAGCTCGCCCGGGCGCTCGCCACCGCGCTGCGGGCCCCGGCGCTTACGGCGCTGCCCGACTTCACCTTCCCCGCGCGGAAGGATGCGCGCTTCGGCGTGTCACTGGCGCAACCGATGTACCTGGAGCTGTGGGAAGTTGGCCTAGGAAGACTGGGGAGCGGGGAGCAGGGAGCGGTCGCATCCGGGGACGATCTGGTCCCGTGGCTCTCCGCGCTATACGCGAGCGGTCCCGTCCGCCCCGAGGAGTTCGAATCGTATCTCCACGACGCGCCGATCGGACCGCTCCCTGCTCCCCGCTCCCGTGGTGAGCTGTCCTGGTGGTCCCTGCTCGAGATGGCGCCGGAGCTGCCGACGCCTGCGGAGACATGGGCGCCGCCTAGCGTATTCCTGGAGGGGCAGGGGCTCGCCGTGCTCCGTACCGGCGGCCGCTACGTGAGCGTCGAGTGCGGCGCGTCGGGCGGTGGCCACGGCCATCCCGATCGGCTCAACCTCACGTTGCATGCGGACGGCATCCACTGGCTTCCCGACTTCGGCACTGGGTCGTATGTGACGCGCGACCTGTTCTGGTATCGGTCCACCCTGGCGCACAACGCGCCGCGCCTGGACGGTGCCTCCCAGCCGCCGGGCGACGCGCGCGTGGAAGGGTTCGACGAGCGCGCGGGTTGGGGATGGGCGCGAGCGCGCTTCGGGCCGGTAGGGCGGTCGGTCGTCGTGGGACCTGGCTATCTCCTCGACGTCGTGGATCTCGCGGGCAGCGAGGAGCGTGTGCTCGAGGTTCCGTGGCACTTCCAGGGGCGGGGAGAGCTCTCCGGGGGAACCTGGCAGGAGGGCACGCTCACCGACGGCGAGTTCGTCACCCGGGTCGAGCGGCTGGCGCCGCTGGAAGAGGGACAGCGATCGGTGGAGCTGTCGGCCGACGGACGTTCCCTCGTGGCGTATTTCGCCTCCGCCGGTGATCTGTTGCGCGCCGAGGCGCCGGGGAGGCCGGGGGAGGCGCGCCAGACCTTCTACGTGCAGCGGGTTCGCGCCCGCAACGCGCGACTCGTGACGGTACTCGAGTTCGGCCCGCGGGGCAGCGTCGTGCGGGCGGTGCGGGTGCGCGGCGACTTGGTGGAGGTCGACACGAGCGCCGGGACGGAGCGCCACCGCTTCGGCGGCAAGGAGTGGGTGATCGAGGGGCCGGCCGGCCGCGTCGCGTTGAGCGGCGCGGTCAAACCGCTCGACCACCCGGAGCTCCTGCTCGATCTCGAGCGGCCGACCCGGCCGACGGGTGCGGCGCTGCGCACCGACCAACCCCCGCCGCTCGACGGCACCTCGGCCGGCTTCGACACGTCCGAGCCGCTGCGGCTCGAGCTGGAGGATCAATACCGCCGTTCCGAGGAGCCGTACCCGGGGCGCGAGGATTTCAGCGCCCTGTGCCACGCCGGCTGGGACGAATCCGCGCTTTATTTGGCGGTGGAAGTCACGAAGCCGGAGGTCGTGATCCGCCCGGTCGACGCGCCGCCGCTGCTGCTCGACAACGAGCCCGACGACATCCATTCCGACGGCATCCAGGTGTACCTCTCGGACGGGGAAGGAGAGTCGGTGACGACCGGCTATCTGATCCTACCGGACGCGGGCAGCGCCGGCATTCGGGTGCGTCCAGTGTCGGACGCTGCGGGAGATCCCGCGACGGTGCGCGGGGCATGGCGCCGCACCGACGCGGGGTACGCGATCACCGTGGGCATCGAGTGGCCGGAGGGACTGCTGGCCCATGTCGGTGGCCGGACAGGATTCGACCTGATCGTGAACGAGCAGCTGCCGGATCGGGAGCGGCGCGCCGGGCAGTTGGTGTGGAGCGGCGGCAACGGGTGGGTCTGGCTGCGCGGGGACCGGCAGGACCGGGGGCGGTTCGGGGTACTGGAGCTGGTCGGATGACGACAATGCGGAATGCGAAGTGCGGAATGCGGAATTCAGGGTGGTGGGTCGTCCCGCCGGCTCGAACGTCGAAATGTGATTCCGCACTCCGCATTCCACATTCCGGATTGGTTCTGTGAGCGTCCTCGTCGTCTTGCACCAGCCCCAGGACCTCCTCAACATCGCCCACGTGGTGCGCGCGATGAAGAATTTCGGGGTGCGTGATCTGCGGCTCGTCGACCCGCGGGAATACGACCCGCACCGCATCGAAGGGATCGCGCATCAATCGCACGACGTCGTGTCACGGATCGCGCGATTCGACGATCTCGCCACGGCCCTGGCCGATTGCGTCCACGTCGTCGGCTTCACCGCCCGGGGCCGCTCGGCGAAGCGCAACCTCCAGCGCCCGCGCGGCGCGGCGGCGGAGATCCTGGACGCCGCCCGCGGCGGACCCGTCGCTCTGCTGTTCGGTCGCGAGGACAAGGGGTTGTCGAACGAGGCACTGGACCGCTGCCATCGCGTCGTGACCATTCCCACGTCGCCCGCCTATGCATCGTTGAACCTGGCGCACGCCGTGGTCGTGATGCTGTACGAGCTGGCGCTGGCCCGTGGAGAAGAGGAACGGGCGTTCAAGATGCCGCGCCGGCCCGCGGAGGCGGCCACGGGAGAGGAGATCGAACGCCTGTTCGGAGATGCCGAACGGGCGCTCGCGGCGATCGACTTCTTCAAGATCCGCGACCGCGAGCACATCATGCGGACGGTGCGCGAGATCGTGCACCGCGTGCCGCTCGACCAGCGTGAGGCCAAGCTGCTGCGCGCGATGGCCATCGAGGTGGTGAAGTATCGTGAACGACTGGCGCGTTCCGGGATTCACGTCGACCGGGAGTAAGCGTCCCGAGGCGCTGTTCGGCACCGGCGACGACCCCGGCCTGCCCACGCGCCTGGCGCGCGCGGCCGGCGCCCGCGTGTGGGACGTAGAGGGGCGCGAGTACCTCGATTACGTCATGGCGCTGGGGGCGGTGGCGCTGGGGTACGGGCATCCGGACGTGAACCGGGCGGCGGCCGACGCGATCGCCGCCGGCGTGGTCGGGCCGTTGCCGCCGGTTCAGGAGGAGATGTTCGCCGAAGCCCTGGCGCGTCGCGTGCCCTGGATGGAGCGCACCCGGTTCCTGAAGACCGGCGCCGAAGCGGTCGCGGCGGCGGTGCGGATCGCTCGCGTCGCTACCGGTCGCGAGGAAGTCCTGGGCTGCGGGTACCACGGCTGGCTCGACTGGTGCCAGGGCCGTGCCGATGGGGTTCCCCAGGGGACGCGCGCCGTGTTCGCGGAGCTGCCGTTCAACGACTCCGAACGGGCCCGCGAGATGATCCGCTACCGCCGCGATCGGCTCGCGGCGGTGGTAATCGAGCCCATCGTCGTGTCGGAGCCGAGCCGCGAGTGGCTGGAGGTGGTGCGCGCCGAGACCCGCGAAGCGGGTGTGGTGCTCGTCTTCGACGAGATCAAGACGGCGTTCCGGCTGGCGATCGGCGGGGCCGCCGAGCGCTACGGTATCGTCCCCGACCTGATGGTGATCGGGAAGGCCTGCGCCAACGGCTTTCCGCTGGCGGCCGTCGGTGGCCGCGCCGACCTGATGGCGGCGGTGAACCGCACCTGGATCTCATCCACCCTCGCGACCGAATCGGTCGCCCTCGCCGCGGCGCTGGCGACGCTGGAGGTGTTCGAGCGCGAGCAGGTCTGCTCGCACCTGCACCACGTCGGCACCGAGCTGCTGCATGGACTGCACCGCCTGCAGCACCACTACCGCCACGTCCTGACCGGCGTGGGCGGAGTGGCGGAGATGTGCTTCTTTCACTACGTGAACGAGGACGTGTCCCGGGCCGTGGCGACGGGGTGCGCCCGACGGGGTCTCCTGTTCAAACGCACCGCCTACAATTTCGTGTCCCTCGCCCACGGCACGGCGGACATCGCGTTCACCTTGGGCGTTCTGGAGGAGGTCCTGAAGTCGGCGTAGCGTCGTCGTGCCGCCCGACTCAGATTCCTGCATGCTGATCGACGTCCACGCCCACTTCTTTCCCGAGCGGAGCCTCCGCGCGGATTGGCGCGACTACAACGCCAGCCGGCTGCGGGCGGGGGAGCGCATCGGCATCGGGATTCACGTCAACTCGACGCTCGGCACCTTCGGCCGCCGCTCACCCACGTACTTTCCCTCCCGGGACGACGTGGTGTACGGCAACGACTTCTCCCTCGCCCTCCAGCGCGAGCATCCCACTCGCGTGCGGTGTTACACGTGCGTCAACCCGAATTACACCGGACACGCCCTCGACGAGATCAAGCGCTGCCGCAAGGCCGGGATGGTGGGGATCAAGCTCGCGGCCAGCCGGCGCGCCAACGACCCGCTGCTCGATCCCATCTGCCACCTGGCGGCCGAACTGAAGCTGCCGATCCTGCACCACATCTGGCAAAACCGGCGGCGCGATTGGCCCGGGCAGGAAGCGACCGACGGCGCAGAGTTGTGCCTGCTCGCCGCGCGGCATCAGGATGTCACGTTCATCCTCGCCCACGTGGCAGGCGGCGGAGATTGGCGCCATACCCTCCCCGTGGTGCGTCCGCACCGCAACGTCTACCTCGACCTCTCCGGCAGCGGTGTGGACGGCGGCATGCTCGAGGCCTGCCTCGCCGCCGTAGGCGCCGCGCGGCTCCTCTGGGGCAGCGACATCACCATGGACACCGGATGGGGCAAGCTCCGCTACCTCGAGCGCCTGCTGCCGCCGGCCGACGTCGAGCTCGTCCGGTGGAAGAACGCGGCGCGCGTCTTCCCGTCCGGCAGCTTTCCCATCGACTGATGCGCATCGACGTCAACGCCTTCCTCGGCGCCTACCCGTGGAGCCGCCTGCCGGGCACGTCCCCCGAGGCGCTCCTCGCCGCGATGGACCGCGTGCGGATCGACACGGCCTGGGTCACCCATCTTCCCGGGTTGTTCTGGCGTGATCCGACCGAGGGGAATCCCTGGTTGTACGAGACCTGCCGGATCCAGCCGCGCCTGCGGCCGGTTCCCGCGGTGCATCCGGGTCTGGCCCACTGGCAGGATGTGTTGAACGAAGCGGTGGAGCGGGGCGCCGCGGCCGTGCGGTGCGATCCCCTCTACTTCGGTTTGCAGCCAGCCGGTCCCGAGGTCCGCGTGCTGGCGGCGGCCTGTGGTGCCGCGAACGTGCCGCTGCTCATGGCGATCCGGCTGGAGGACGGACGGCAGCGTCACCCCAACGATGTGGCCGGTGAGCTGCCGGCGGCTGCGCTGCGCGCCCTGATTCGCAGCGACCAGGATGTGCGGCTCGTCGTCACGCATGCCGATCGCGGCACCGTGGAAGAAGTGCACTTCGGCTCGACGCCCGAGGAGGCGCGGCGCATCTGGTGGGACATCAGCTGGCTGTGGGGTCCACCCGAGGATCACCTGGCGACCGTGCTGGCGACGATCGGCGTCGAGCGGTTCGTGTTCGGCACGGGGCAGCCGCTGCGCCTCCCGGAGAATGCCGTAGCCAAGCTCGACCTCCTCGACCTGTCGGCGGAGCAGCGCGCGCTGATCGAGTCGGACAACGCGCGCGCCGTGTCGGCGGGCTGAGCCGATGTCGCTGAGTGCGCGCCTCGAGGGCGGGCTCATCCCCGCCGTGCCGGTTCCGTTTCAGGGCTCGGGCGTCGCGGTGCAGGCCCAGCGAGCTTACGCCCGGTGGATGGCAGGGTGGGGCGTCGCTGGCGTCGCCGTGTGGGCCCACACGGGGAGAGGCCCGCACCTCACCGAAGTCCAGCGGCGCACCGTGCTCGATGTCTGGCGCGCCGCCCTGCCCGATCGGGTGGTCGTGGCGGGCGCGTCGACGCCCGGAATGGCCCGCGAAGCCCGGGCGGGCGGCGCCGACGCGCTGCTCGCCTTCCCCCGCGCGGCCGACCCGGTCGGCTGGCACGCCGCGTTGAGCGCGGAGCTGCCCGTCATCGCCTTCTACTTATACGAGGCCGCTGGCGGCGTCGCCTACGACGAGGAGACGCTGGCGGCGATTCTCGCGCTCCCGGGAGTCATCGGCATCAAGGTGGCCACGCTCGATTCCGTCATGACGTTCCAGCGGATCGCCGCGCTGCTGCGCGCCGTTCCCGGCAAACTGCTCATCACGGGTGAGGACCGGTTCCTCGGCTACTCGATCCTGATGGGGGCGACCGCCGCGCTGGTGGGCATGGGAGCGGCGTTGACGGATGTGCAATGCGACCTGTTGCGCGCGCATGTCGCCGGCGACCATGCCCGATTCAATCGGCTGCTCGGCATCCTCGATCGGTTCGCCCAGGCCACGTTCGTGCCGCCGATGGAAGGCTACGTGCGGCGTATGCTCTGGGCCGCTGCCGCCGACGGTGCGATTCCCGCGGATGCCTGCGACGACCCGTGGGCACCGGCCGAAATGCCCGGGGAGCGCGAGGCGGTGACCCGGGCGGTACGCGATGCGCGCGCTGCTGGCCGCTGACTTCGAGCGCTTCCGCGACGAGCTGCCGGGGGACTTCCCGGATCATGTGCGGGAGGCCTACAAGATCGATCTCACCGCCCGCTATCTGGGGAAGACGCTGCCCCATCCGATCGGCAAGGGATCGGGGCAGCTGTCGCTCAATGAACGGCAGCTCGAGGAGGACGCGGCGGCCGGACTGGCGTTCGTGGTCCTCAAGACCCTGATCGCGCAGGACGCGGCGGGCGTCCGCTCGATGGCGGCCTGGGCCGTGCACGAGACGAAGATGAAGGTCGAGCGTCGGGTGGTGGGTGGCGTCGATCGCGGCTGGACCGTCACCTGGAAAGGGCGCGGCTGGGACCGCTCCCTGGAGGACTATCTGGCGCTGGTGCGGGCGGGACGCGATCTCACGCGGGCCGGGGCGCTGCTCGTCCTTCCCTCGGTGAAGTACCACCTGCCGCGTCTCGGTGTGCCGTTCGTCGAATCGGAGTATCGCTTCACCACCGCCGCGCTCGCCGACGCCTGGGGGGAGGCCCCACTGCTCTTGGAGAAGGACTTTTCACCGACGCTGGCGGGCGACGCGCTTGCCGAGGACCAGGCGCAGATCCTGCGGTGGCTGCGGGAGACGCCCCAGCTCATCCGCCGCGTCTCTCCCATCGAGACCCGGGTGTCGGTGAAGCTGATGAACGCACGCTTCGAGGACGACTTTCAGCACGAGATGATGCTGGCGGCCGCCGACGGCGACGCCCTGGTGTGCTTCAACCGCCTGTTCGACGTCGAGCGCGGCGTGGCCTACGGCGGGACCGATCTACTCGAGCGCAATCTGCGCATCCTCCGCGGCTTCTCCCGGCTCGGGGGCGCACCCGACCAGCCTTCGTTTCCCGCATTGTGCGGTACGGGGGGAATTGGCTCCGGACACGACGTGCTCGCTTATGCCCAGGCGGGGTGCGAGGCGGTGCAGCTGCACACCTTCTTCCAGCTCCCGCTGGACGAGTACTCGGCCCGGTCCGGATCGCGCACCCAGCGCGCGCTGCATCAGCTCGTATTTCACCCGCAATCGGGTCTCATCGCCGGGCTGTGGCGTTTGGAGCAGCAGGGCGCGATACACCGGAGAGGTGGCGAGCTGCACTTTCTCGATCTTCCGCATGCTCGTCTCAAGGGCTGAGCTGTTCGAGCTCACGCTACCCCTGGTCGAGCCGTTCATCATCTCGGGCGGCGCGATCCGGGAGCGGCGGTCGTTCATCGTCGCGCTGTACGACGACGACGGTCACGTGGGATACGGCGAGTCGCCGCCGTTCGAGCTGCCGTTCTATTCGGAGGAGACACTGGCGGGCGCCGGCGATCTCCTCGCTCGGGTGCTGCTGCCGCGGGTGGTGGGCCGGGAGTTCGTCGATCCCGAGGAGATCGATGCGGCGTTGCGCGTCGGCGTGCGTGGCAACCCCTTCGCCCGGGCCGGCATCGAGACGGCGGCATGGGATCTCGAGGCGGACCGGCGCCACACGGGGCTCGCCCCGCTCCTCGGGGAGCGGTTGGAAACGTCGCGGGCGACGGCCATCCCGTGCGGCGTCGCCCTCGGGATTCCGCAGGATCGCCGGCCGGCGACGCTGGCGCGCTGGATCGCCGGGGCGATCGAGCTCGGCTACCGCCGCGTGAAGATCAAGGTGATGCCGGGCTGGGACGAGGAGGCGGTGCGCGCCGCGCGGGAGGCGATGGCCGGCGTGGACCTGCCGCTGACGGTCGACGCGAACGGCGCCTACGAATGGCCCGCGCACGAGCGCGAACTGCTGGCGCTCGACGACGCCGGCTTGCTGTACATCGAGCAGCCCCTGGCGCCGGAGGAGCTCGTGGGACACGCCCGCCTGGCGCACACGCTCCGCACGCCGATCTGCCTCGACGAGACGCTCAAGAGCGCGAGCCACGCGCGCCAGATCGTGGAGCTCGAGGGGCCGCGCGTGTGGAACATCAAGGTGCACCGGGTGGGCGGACTCACCGAAGTCTGCCGCATCTATCGGATCGCCGAGTCGTACGGAGCGGAGTTGTGGGCCGGGACGATGCCCGAATCCGGCATCGGATCCCAGGCGCCCCTGGCGGTCGCCGCGCTGCCGCGCTGCGTGTATCCGTCGGACCTGGAGCCGAGCGCGCGGTGGTATGGGCGCAACCAGGACGTGCTCGAGCTGACCATGGGTCGCGACGGCCGCATGGCCGTGCCAAACCACTCCACCCGCTCGTTGCTCGATGCCGCGCGATTCGGGGCGGTGACCCGACGCACGCTGATCCTCCCCTGAGCCCAAGTGCTTGGCACAAAACTACATACGGCGACGTGTTGACCGCACCCGTAACTTCCTGTGCCTTGCAGTCAACCGTGATCCCAAACCCGAGAGCGCTGATGCCCCGCCAACCGAGTGGATACTGGGCGACCAACCTCTACATGAGTCCGCGGGCCCGACCCAAGTCCGACGCGCCGGCGCGTGATCTTCCCAAACTCGCCGCCGGGCGCTTCAAGCGGGCGCGCGAAAACATTCGTGCGCTGCGCCACGTGACGGAGCAGATCGTCTACATGGGCACGGAGTGGAAGTGGGTGTGGATGTACGAGGTCGGCGGCCGCAAACTGGGTTTTCTGCATCCCATGGAGTCCGGTGTGAGCGGCACGTTCGTGCTCAACGACGCCGAGGAGCAGGAATTGATCCTGGCCGACGGCCTGCCGCGGGCCGTGAAGCACGCGGTACGCGACGGCCGGCTGGTGGAAGGCGTGCGCTGGTGCTGGATGGACTTCCCCGATCTCGACACGGTCGACGGATTCGTCGGCGTCATTGAGCTCAAGCACCATCTGTTGTCGCGACCAGATTGAGCGGGACTTGTGCGGCATTCGGCGGCCGCACTACATTCCCCGCGCCCGCATCCATTGCCGTACTAAGCCTTTGCCATACGAGGCCAGCGCTTTGGTGATCACCAGAGGGGGCAGAGCCGCGACCGGATTCCTGCTGTCGTGTTTCCTGGTTCTGGGAGCCGTCCCTCTGGCGTCACAAGGCGCTTCTCCGGCACCCGGCACTGCAGGCTACAAAGCCCCCGTCATCACCGACACCGCGGCGCTCGCGGGCCCCCGACAGCCGATCTTCTTCCGTCACGACATTCACGCCGGGCAGGATCGCATCCCCTGCTTGTACTGCCACAACACCGTGGCGGTCTCGAGCGAGCCCGGGATGCCGGCTCTGCGTACGTGCATCGGCTGCCATCAGATCATCGGCGGGTCCACGCCCTCGCATCAGGCCGAAATCGCCAAGGTGCGCAAGGCGTGGAGCGACCGGACCCCCCCGGAGTGGATCCGGGTGTACTGGGTCCCCGGTTTCGTGCATTTCCCCCACATGCGTCACATCAAGGTGTTGGGCAGTACCCCGGACGCCTGCGCCAATTGCCACGGCGAGGTGAACGGGACGCCCCAGATCTCCCAGGTCTCGACGTTGAAAATGGGCTGGTGCATCCAGTGTCACATGGAACGCAAACTCAGCCGTGACTGCACGGTGTGTCACTATTAGCCGGGGCGTCGGAGACGATATGGGCGACGGGATGAACCGGCGACGGTTCCTGAAGGTCCTCGGGGTGGCGGGCGGCGGCGCCGCGGCGCTGTCGGGCTGCGGGATCGGTCCCGAGCCGACCGAGAAGCTCATTCCCTATGTCGTGCCGCCCGAGGGCCAGACTCCCGGCATCGCGACCTACTACGCCAGCACCTGCCGCGAATGCGCGGCCGGGTGCGGCATCCAGGTGAAGGTGCGTGAAGGGCGCGCCCTCAAGATCGAGGGGAACCCCGCCTCGCCGGTGAACCGGGGGCGGCTGTGCGCGCGGGGGCAGGCGGCGCTGCAGGGGCTCTACAATCCCGATCGCGTCACCGGCCCGATGCGGCGCAACGCCGCCGGTCAATTGGAGCCGGTCAGCTGGGACGACGCGATCACGACGCTGCGCTCCAAGGCGGCCGAGGCGCGCGACCGGGGGCTCGTCTTCGTCACCGGTCTCGAGTCGGGCAGCTTCGGCGATCTGGTCGACGAGTGGACCAAGGAGGCGGGCGGGCGGCACGTCACCTGCGAGCCGTTCGGGTTCGAGGCGCTGCGCGAGGGCAACCGGCTCGCGTTCGGCGACGCGAGCGTTCCCACCTACGACTTCGCGGCGGCCGGGTACATCCTCTCCTTCGGCGCCGATTTCATGGAGACCTGGCTCTCGCCGGTCGGTTTCCAGAACGCCTTCACGCGCGCGCATAGCTTCGAATCCGGCACGTCGTCCGGCATGGCCAAGTTCGTCTACGTGGGTCCCCGCATGTCGCAGACCGCGCTCTCCGCGGACGAGTGGCTGCCCGTGACCCCGGGGACCGAAGGGCTCCTGGCGCTCGCCATGGCCCAGGTGATCGTGCGCCAGCGGCTGGCGACCGTGCCGGCGGACGCTGCCCGCCTGTCGCTGCCCGCGCCGGCGTCGGTGGCGCAGGTGGTCGGGCTCGACGCGGGGACGATCGAGCGGCTGGCGCGCGAATTCGCGGCGGCCGGCGCAGGCTTGGCGGTGGCCGGCGGCATGGCCGCGCACTACGCCAACGGCGCCGAGATCGTGGCGGCGGTCAACATCCTGAACTACGTTGCCGGGTCGGTCGGCAGGACGGTGAAATTCGGCGCGGACCTGGCGCACGGAAGCGGCGCGGCCGGTAGCCACCGCGAGCTGTCCGACCTCACCGCGGATATGGCCGCAGGAAACGTCGCCGTACTGCTGGTGCACGGCGCCAACCCGCTCTATGCACTGGGCGGGGCCTTCGCCCAGGCGTGGGCGAAGGTGCCCTTCAAGGTGAGCTTCTCGTCGTATCTCGACGAGACCGCCGCCGGCGCCGATCTGGTCCTCCCCGATCACCATCCGCTCGAGCAATGGAACGACAGCCGTCCGCGCGCGGGCGTGTACGCGCTGCAGCAGCCGGCGATGCTGCCGGTGTTCGACGGCACCCTGCAGACCGGCGACGTCCTGCTGCGCGCGGCGGGGAAGCCCGGCTCCTTCAAGACGTACCTGCAGGGCAAATGGGAGGCGCTCTACCAGCGCCTGGCCGGTGCGCGCGGCCCCGGCTTCGACCAGTGGTGGACCGACGCGCTGCAGCGCGGTGGCGTGTACGGCGACGCGCCCGTCCGGTCCGTGCGGCTCGCCACGGCGGCCGCCGGTGTCGCCGCCGCGGCACCGTCGTTCACGGGCGACGCCGTGGCCGTGGTCTTCCCGCACCCGGCGCTGCACGACGGCCGCGGCGCCAACAAGCCCTGGTTGCAGGAGCTGCCCGATCCGGTCTCCAAGCTCACCTGGCACGGCTGGGTGGAGGTTCACCCCGACACCGCCGCGAAGTGGCAGCTGGCAAGCGGTGACGTGCTGCTCGTGAAATCGGCCGCCGGTGGCGTGAACGCGCCGGTGTGGATCACGCCGTCCGTGCGTCCGGGCGTCGTGGCGCTGCCGACGGGGCAGGGGCACACGGCCTACGGTCGCCATGCCCAGAACCGCTCCTTCAAGGCCTTCGACCTGCTGGACGTCGAAGCGAACGAGTACGGCGGCCGCACGCACGTCGTTGGGGTGACCGTCGCCAAGACCACCGACCACCGCCGGCTCGCGTCCACCGAGGGGACCGGGCGCCAGCTGGGGGAGGACGTCGCGCCGGTGCTGTCGCTCGAGCGGGCCCGCGGCCTGCATGCCGGCGAGCACGCGATCGAAGAAGAAGGAGTGCCGGAATACGCCCGGGCCGCCGAGGAGGGATGGGCCGAGGCGCAGCACGAGAAGGCGTCGCTCGGCAACTACGCGGGCGAGCACCCCCGCTGGGCGATGGCGATCGACGTGGGCAAGTGCACCGGGTGCTCGGCGTGCGTGACGGCCTGCTACGCCGAAAACAACGTCGCCACGGTGGGCGAGGACCTCGTGGTCCGTGGCCGCGAGATGGCCTGGCTGCGGATCGAGCGCTACTTCCGTCCCGTCGCCCGTGGCGCGGCGGTTTCCGCGGTGACGACGCCGATGCTGTGTCAGCAGTGCGGCAACGCGCCCTGCGAGCCGGTGTGCCCGGTGTTCGCCGCGTACCACACGACCGACGGGCTGAACGGCCAGATCTACAACCGCTGCGTCGGTACGCGCTACTGCTCCAACAACTGCCCGTACAAGGTCCGTGTGTTCAACTGGCACAATTATGCGGAAGCGGACGGCGTCTGGGATGCCTTCCCCGCGCCGCTGACCTGGCAGCTCAATCCCGACGTGACGGTGCGCGAGAAGGGCGTGATGGAGAAGTGCACCTTCTGTGTCCAGCGCATCCGGGGCGCCCAGAACGCGGCCCGGATGGAGGACCGGACGGTGCGGGACGGCGAGATCGTGCCGGCATGCGCGCAGACCTGCCCCTCGGACGCCATCGTTTTCGGCGACCTGAACGATCCCCGCTCGCGCGTCGCGCAGCTGGCCGAAGATCCGCGCGGCTACCACGTGCTGGCACGGCTCAATACCAAGCCCGGCGTCACGTATCTGGCTCCGGTGCGAGCCGGCGCCGCCGAGGAGGCGTAGGCGATGGCCGATTCACCCGCTGCCGCCGGCGCTTCCGTCTCCCGCGTGACCTATGATTTCGTCACGCGCGCCATCGCGCGCACCCTGGGCAATCCGGGGAAGGGCTACTACCTCCTGCTCGCCGCGGCGGTCTCGCTGCTGGCGATCGGCATCGTCTGCCTGCTCTTCCTGCTCCGCTATGGACTCGGGCTCGCGGGCTACGCCCACCCCGTGTACTGGGCGGTCTACATCACGTGCTTCGTGTTCTGGGTCGGCATCGCGCACTCGGGCACGCTGATCTCGGCGATTCTGTATCTGTTCCGGTCCGGCTGGCGCACCGCGGTGTACCGCACCGCCGAGGCGATGACGGTGTTCGCCGTGATGACGGCCGGCCTGTTCCCGCTCATCCACATCGGGCGGCAATGGTACTTCTACTGGCTGATCCCGTATCCGAACGAGCGGGGGCTGTGGCCCAATTTCAAGTCGCCGCTCATCTGGGACGAGTTCGCCATCGGGACGTACTTCACGGTGTCCACCGTCTTCCTGATCATGGGGCTGATCCCCGACATCGCGGCGGTGCGTGACGTGGCGACCGGCTGGCGCAAGAAGCTGTACGCGATCACCGGACTGGGATGGCGCGGCACCAACGAGGAGTGGCGGCATTTCACCCGCGCGTACCTGTACCTCGCGGCCCTCGCGACGCCGCTCGTACTGTCGGTGCACAGCGTGGTGTCGTGGGATTTCGCGATGTCGATCGTCCCCGGCTGGCATGCCACGCTGTTCGCGCCCTACTTCGTGGCCGGGGCCATCTACTCGGGCGTGGCGATGGTCATCACGCTGCTCGTGCCGATCCGCCGCCTGTTCCACCTCGAGGAAATCATCACGGTGCACCACTTCGAGAATCTGGCGAAGTTGTGCCTGTTCACCGGCCTGATCGTCAGCTTCTCCTACTGCACCGAGAACTTCGTCGCGTGGTTCGGCGGCAATCCCGACGAGCGGGCCGGCTTCTGGTACCGCGCCTTCGGTTCGTTCTGGTGGGCCAGCTGGACCATGAACATCTGCAACGGCTTGCTGCCGTGGCTGCTGTGGTTCAAGAAGGTCCGTACCAACATCACCGGACTGTTCGTCATCTCGATCTTCGTGAACATCGGGATGTGGTTCGAGCGGTTCGTGATCATCGTCGTGTCGCTCGCGGGCGAGCCCTACTCGCGCTGGACCAACGGCGGCTACAACCCGACGTGGGCCGACTGGGGCATCATGGCCGGCAGCTTCGGGTGGTTCTTCATGTGGTTCCTCCTGTTCGTGAAGAACTTCCCGGCAGTGTCGATCTCCGAGGTGAAGGAAGTGCTCGTGCCGCCGAGGCTCGCCAAGGGGAGGGTGGCACGATGACGCCCAAAGTGTTGCGGGACATCTTCCATCCTCCGCAGACGCCGGGCGTGCTGGCGGTCTTCGGGCATCTCGATGCCACGGTCGACGCGATCGGGCAGCTGAAGGCGGGCGGTCACGGCGACGAGCTCACGGTGTACTCGCCGATCCCGCGCCACGAGCTCGAGGAGGCGCTGGATCAACCGACCAGCCCGGTCCGCATGTGGACGCTCATCGGCGGTATGACCGGCTGCGGCATCGGGGCCTGGCTGACGCTGTACATGTCGTACGACTGGCCGGTGGTGGTGGGCGGCAAGCCCGTGGGCTCGATTCTGCCCTACGTCATCATCATGTTCGAGATGACCGTGCTGTTCGGCGCCCTGACCACGATCCTGGGGCTCATCCTGAACGCCCTGCTCGCCTCGCGGCATCAGGGCACCATCGCCTACGACCCGCGCTTCACCAACGACAAGTTCGGCATCTTCGTGCGCTGCGCACCCGACCAGGCCGCCTCGCTCGAGGGCCTGCTGAAGGGCGCCGGGGCCGAGGAGGTGCGTCGTGCGTAAACGACTCGTCCTCGCTGGCGTCACGCTCCTGCTCACGGCCTGCGATCCCGACTACGTCGTGCATCACGTGGGCTGGTTCGCCACCATGCGGCACCAGCGCAGCATCCGGCCCTACACCATGCCGCGCGGCACCGTCCCCGGAACCGTTCCCGTCACCGGCCTGGAGCCCGATTCGGTCGGGCTCACGCTGGCGGAGCGCCTGAGCAACCCCCGCACGCGCACGGCCGAGTCCCTGAACCGAGGCAAGTGGGTGTACGAGACGTACTGCCTCGTCTGTCACGGAGACGCGGGCAAGGGTGACGGACCGATCTCGGCGTTGGCGGGCGGCCCCTTCTTCGGCGTGCGCTCGCTGGTCACCGACACCGTGGCCCGGCGCAGCGACGGGTACCTGTATGGGGTGGTGGTCCACGCCCCCAGCATGGGGCGCGGCCTGATGCCGTTGTACGGGGACAAGATCCACGGCGCCGACCGCTGGGACGTCGTCAACTATGTGCGGTCCCTGCAGCAGCAGGCCCGTCTGGGAGGTCGTCTGTGAGCGCCGCGACCAACGCCGTGCGCACCGAACTGGCGCAGAAGGCGCGCGCGTTTCCCGTGGGATCGTTCCGCGCGATCGGGCTGGGCGCCACCGCGGTGGGACTGGTGCTGCTGCTCCTGAGTCTCCAGGGTCACGCCGACCGGGTCTGGGCCGCCTACCACGTCAACTTCATCTTCTGGCTGGGCCTCGCCGAAGGCGGCGTCATCGTCGCGGCGTCGCAGAAGCTCGCCAAGGGGCACTGGTCGGGGCTCGTGATCCGGTTCGCGGAGGCCTCAGTCGCCTTTCTGCCCGTCGCCGTCCTGCTGTTCGCCGCCTCCTGGTTCGGGCGCGGCTACATCTATCCCTGGGTTTCCGCGCCCCGCACCGACCTCGGCTGGTGGCTGCAGCCGATGTGGTTCTATGTTCGGGACAGCGTCGTGCTCATCCTCATGGCCTGGCTGTCGTGGCGGTTCGTGCGCTCCGATCTGGCCCCCGACGTGGCTGAGCTCGCCGGCGGCGCGCCCGTCGATCCGTCACCGGAGCAGCGCGGCCTGATCACGCGCGACGCCGCCCTGGCGACCATCGCCTTCGCGTTCGGTCTGAGCATCATCGCGTTCGATACCGTCATGTCGCTCGCGCACCGCTGGGTGAGCAACC
>DATICZ010000273.1:0-20355 GCA_035456525.1 Gemmatimonadales bacterium | reverse complement strand
AGCGGGCGGACCTGAAAGTGATGAAACCGGGCTCGGTGATCGTGGACGTCGCGGTCGATCAGGGTGGCTGCATCGAAACGACCAAGGCGACGACGCATGAACAGCCGACCTATGTCGTGGACGGCATCATCCACTACGCGGTGGCCAACATGCCGGGGGGCGTACCGCGTACATCTACGCTCGCGCTCACCAACGCCACCTTCCCCTACGCCAAACGCCTCGCCAAGCGAGGCTGGCAGCAGGCGTGCCGCGACGACCGGTCACTGTTCCTCGGGCTCAACGTGATCGGGGGCAAGGTCGTCTATCCCGGTGTGGCCGAGGCGTTCGGTTTGCCGGTGGTGGATCCCCAGACGCTGGTGTGACCGATCGTTCTCCCGTGGTGCAAGTGCTCCGGCTCCCGCACCACGAAGGCCTTGAGCTGCCGGCCCGCGCGACGCAGGGTGCGGCCGGATACGACGTGGCGAGCGCCGAGCCGGAGTTCACGATTCAGCCGATGGAGCGCCGCCTGGTCCGGACGGGGCTCGCCCTGGCCATTCCGGCGGGTTTCGAGGCACAGGTGCGGCCCCGTTCGGGGCTGGCGCTGAAACACGGCCTCACGCTTCCCAACACCCCCGCCACCATCGACTCCGACTACCGCGGTGAGCTGCTTGTCGCGGTCATCAACCTCGGCACCGAGCCGGTGACCGTGGGGCGCGGCACGCGGATCGCTCAGCTGGTATTCCAGCGGGTCGAGGATGTGCGGCTGGAGGCGGTGGACGAACTGCCGCCGAGTGAGCGTGGCGGGGGAGGGTTCGGGAGCACCGGGACATGATCCGGCCCCCGGTGCTGTGCTACCACCGCGTTGGCGGTCCACCCGAGCTGGGGATCACCCGAGTACACCGTGATGTTTTCGTGCGCCAGATGATCGCCCTCGCGAAAGCGGGGTGGCGCACCGTCACGCTCGAGCAGTTCATCCAGGCCGATTCGCCCTATCTGTTTCCTGTGGCGCGGCTCTCTGGGACCAGTGGGCGGAACTTTCTGCTGACCTTCGACGACGGCTACGAGAGCCTGGCCGAGCACGCCTATCCGGTCCTGGCCGACGTGGGGTTCACGGCGACGACCTTTCTGGTCACCGACTTCGTGGGGCGCCAGAACCTCTGGGATGTCCGCTACACGCGGCACCGGCTCACCCACCTCGACTGGCCCGCCATCGAGACCTGGCGGGCGCGTGGGTTCGACTTCGGCTCCCATTCCGCCACTCACCGCCGCCTGACCTGGTTAAGGGAAGCGGACCTGGTCGAGGAGCTCGGGCGCTCGCGCGAGACCCTGATCGAGCGACTCGGGGCCGCCGCCGGGCGGGCGGTCGCCTACCCGTTCGGGGCCGCAAACCGCCGGACCGTGGAAATCGCACGGCGCGCCGGATTCGAGATCGGGTTCGGGGGGGTGTGGGAAAGCGGATCCGATCCACTGCGGCTGCCGCGGATGCCGGTGTACATGTGGGATACAGCGCGCACTCCATTGGGCTTGCGCGCGGGACCGCTCGGCACGGCTGGGCGGCTCGTGGCCCACGTCGCAAACCGCTGCGCCGTGGGAACGAGCATCATGCTGGCGCTGGCCGGAGCGGTGCGGAGCGTGCGGGCGAGACTGGCCCTATAGCCCTTCGACGCCCGCGACGGCCATCCCCATCGTATGGTAGCCCTTGTCGACGTAGATCGTGGTTCCCGTGATGCCGCTCGCCAACGGGCTGCAGAGAAAGGCCCCCACGGTGCCGACGTCGCGGGCCGGGAGGGGCTCGGCCAGCGGCGCATTGGCGGCGTAGTAATCCACCATGCGCTCGATCTTGCCGATCGCGCTGGCCGCGCGCGACGCCAGAGGGCCCGCCGAGATCGTGTTGACGCGCACGCCGTAGCGCCGCCCAGCCTCGTAGGCGAGCGTGCGCGTGTCGCTCTCCAGCGCCGCCTTGGCCGACGACATTCCGCCGCCGTAGCCCGGCACGACGCGCTCACTGGCCAGATAGGTCAGGGAGAGAAAGGCGCCGCCGGGGCGCAGATGTGGAGCCAGCCGGGCGACCAGCGAGACGAGGGAATAGGCGCTCACGCTGACGGCCGTGAGGTAGCCCGACCGGCTGGTCTCGAGCAGGGGCTTCTTCACCTCGGGTCCATTGGCGAGCGAATGGATGACGATGTCGAGCGGCCGCTCACCGAAGTCGGTGACCAGACGCTGGCGCAGGCCCTCGACGGAGAAATCGCCGACCTCCCGGTACCGCTTGTTGCTCCGCACGTCTTCGGGGGCGTCCACCAAAGTGTCGAAGGCTGCATCCAGCGGGTAGATCTTCTCGAAGGTGAGCAGGGAGCCGTCGGGCATGCGGCGGGAGTCGTCGATCTTGCCACGCTCGAGCAGGTTCTGAAAGATGTTCAACGCCGGCGGCCACGTACCGGCGCACACCGTCGCGCCCGCTTCGGCCAGCGCCTTCGCGATGGCGAACCCGAACCCGGCGTCGTCGGCGACACCGGCCACCAATGCCCGTTTGCCGGTCAGATCAATGCTGAGCATCAGTCTCCCCCTTGGATGGAGCACGGAGCACGGAGCAGTACGAGACGGTGCACCGCAACATCCTGCTCCGTGCTCAGTGCTCCCGGTTTCAAATGAAGAACCGCGCCGCCACCGGGATCAGCTGCGGATGCTTCACCAGCGCATGCGCGAAGATCCGTCCCAGCGTCCGCTTCTCCCGGGGGATGGCGTTGACCGTCCGGGCCAGGCCGTTGAAGAAGGCGTCGTCCAGATGCTCGAGCGCCTGCTTGATGCGGTAGTACTTGAGGTGATCGTCGCCCAGCAGCTGCATCCAGTCGCGGTGATAGCCGGCCAGGCGGCGTGCACTCGTGTCTCCCTCACAGATGGCGGCAGCGGCCGTCCGGCCCGCCAGCCGTCCCGCCTTCATCGCGTTGACGATGCCCCCGCCCGAGAGGGGGTTGATCATGTGCGCCGCGTCACCCGCCACCAACACGCCGTCGGCATAGGCCTGCTTGATCGTGGTATGCACGATGACCCCGCCGACCGTGTACGCCGTCCGGGCGCCCTTCGGATAGCGGCGGGCAATCCAGGCGTCGAGGTATTCGCGGGCGTTGCGCCCGTCACTGTGCAGCGCCACCATGCCGAGGCCGACGTTGGCGACGCGCTCGCCCTTCGGGAACAGCCACGCGTATCCCCCGGGCGCGATGTCGTCGCCGAACTGGAGATAGATCGCGTCGGGATCGAAGTCGATACCCTGCACGACGTACTGGGCGCAGGATTCCATGTCGCGAGCGGGGACGCGGGTATCGAGGCCGGCCCAGCGTCCCACCATCGTCTCCACGCCATCGGCGGCGATGACGACGCGAGCCCGGTACTCATCGGGACCGCCGGCGCCGCGCACCGCGACGGTCCAGCGGTCCTCCGCCTCGCGCGTCATGCCCGTCGCCTCGGCGCCGACCTGGAGCTCCGCGCCGGCCGCGACCGCCTGGGCGGCGAGGTGGGCGTCGAAACGGGTGCGGTCCAGGATCCAGCCGACGTCCCGCTCGGCCACCTGGACCTCGGTGTCGTCGGGGGCGAGGAAGATCACTCGGGTGATCTTGCGGGCCGCCCACGGGGCGCCTTCGGGGGTCGCGAACTCCCGCAGCCCGGCGTCGCCTACGCCCTCGGCACAACGCACCGGAGCGCCCACGGCCCGATCGCGCTCGAGCAGGACGACATCGAGGCCGGCACGCGCCGCCTCGAGCGCCGCGATCGAGCCGGCAGGCCCGGCCCCCACCACCAGGACGTCGACCTCGCGCATCAGGCCGGAGTCATCGCCAGCGCCCCCACGGGGCAGGGCGCGATGCATTTGTGACACCCGGTACAGGCCGCGCGGTCAATTACCAGGTCGCTGAGCTGCAGGTGGATGGCCTCCGGGGGACAGAGGGGCAGGCACAGGCCGCAACGGTCGCAGCGGTCCAGGTCGACGACGGCCACCTCGGCCGCCCGTCCGGAGGTGGGGGGCATGGGCGTAGGCTAGCCGCTCGCCGGAGGGGCGTCAAGCATCAGCCTTGCTTGGAGTTACGCTTTTCGTTAGGTTGATGCGCGCGCGACACACCCGCCCTTACACATAGCCGGATACCGATCGCCGACCGTGCCGATTCGCTGGCCGAAATGGAAGCTCGGGGCGTTCAACCCCGCGAACGAGATCGCCGTGGATCTGGGCACGGCGAACACACTCGTGTACGTGCGCGGGGAAGGCATCGTGCTCAACGAGCCGTCCGTCGTGGCGATCGAAAAGGCGACGGGGAAGGTGAAGGGCATCGGGCTCGAGGCGAAGCGGATGCTGGGGCGCACCCCCGACGGCATTCTCGCCGTGCGCCCGCTGAAGGACGGCGTGATCGCCGACTTCGACGTCACCGAAAAGATGCTGCGGTACTTCCTGAAGACGATCATCGACCGTCACGTGTTCCGTGTGCGGCCCAAGGTGATCGTCTGCGTGCCGAGCGGCATCACCGAAGTGGAGCGCCGCGCGGTGCGCGACTCGGCGCAATCGGCGGGTGCGAAAGAGGTCTACATGGTCGCCGAGCCGATGGCCGCGGCCATCGGGGTGGGGCTGCCCGTCGAGACGCCGACCGGTAACATGGTGATCGACATCGGTGGCGGGACCACCGAAATCGCGGTGATCGCGCTGTCGGGGATCGTGTCCGACACGTCGATCCGGACCGCCGGGGACGAGCTGGATCAGGCGATCGTTCAGTTCATGCGCAAGAACTACAACCTTCTGATCGGTGAGCCCACGGCCGAGCAGATCAAGATCCAGATCGGCTCCGCTGCGCCCGTGGGTGAAGAGCGCGAGATGGAGGTCAAGGGTCGCGACCTCGTCTCGGGCATTCCGAAGATCGTCCGGGTACACTCGAGCGAGGTTCGCGAAGCGGTCCAGGAGCCGATCCAGCAGATCGTGGACGCGGTGCGTCGCGCCCTCGAGATCACGCCGCCGGAGCTCGCCAGTGACATCGTGGATCGCGGCATCGTGATGACCGGGGGCGGGGCGCTGATCCGCGGGCTCGACCAGCTGCTGCAGCAGGAGACCGGACTGCCGATTCATCTCGACGAGGACCCCATGACGTGCGTCGTACGGGGGACCGGCCGGATCCTGGACGATCCCGAGAAGTACCGCAACGTCCTGACGACCTAGTCGCCATGGCGCTCGGCGCGGACCGGTACGCCACCCGCGGTGATACGCTCGTTTTCCTGAGCAGCCTCGCCCTCTCGCTCGTCGCCATGAGTCTGCCCCCGACCATCCGAGATTCCGTCGCGAGCGGGTTGCGGCGCAGCGTGCTCTGGCCGCTGCTCCAGCTGCAGGAACAGTCGGAAGCGCTCCGCACCTCCCACGCCCGATTCGTCGAGGTGAGCGCCGAGCGCGATTCGGCGGTGCTCGCCGCGGCGCAGGTGCAGCAGCTGCGCTCCGAGAATGCCCAGCTGCGAGATCTCCTCGGGCTGCGCGGCCGCCTGGGTACGGCGTTTGTCCCGGCGGAGGTTCTCCATCAGGCCGCTGCCACCGACCGCCTCACCCTGGTCATCTCGGCGGGCACGCGGCAGGGGGTGCGTCCCCTGGCGGCGGTCGTGACCTCCGAGGGGCTGCTCGGCTTCGTGAGCAACGCCGAATCCGTGACGAGCGTGGTGGCGACTTGGGCGCACCCGGATTTCCGGGCCAGCGGGATGGCGGCCGACGGCAGCGTGTACGGCATCCTCTCGCCCCGCGGCACCTCGGGCCCGGGAGGCTGGCTGCTCCAGCTGGACGGGGTGCCGTATCGCCAGCGGGTGCCGGTCGGGGGCGTGGTTCTCACGTCCGGACTGGGTGGCGTACTGCCGCGGGGCATTCCGATCGGCAGCGTCATCGGGGAGATCACGGGCGAGAACGACTGGGAGCGAACCTACCTGATACGGCCCGCCGTGCCCCCG
The DNA here is from genome assembly GCA_035456525.1 of Gemmatimonadales bacterium. Lineage (GTDB taxonomy): Bacteria > Gemmatimonadota > Gemmatimonadetes > Gemmatimonadales > GWC2-71-9 > DASTHG01. The sequence goes on along the minus strand of DATICZ010000273.1, from coordinate 14,421 downwards.
GGAGCGGCGACCCACGTGATGGTGCTGACTCAGCAGATCCAGGGAGGGGACCTGCGTTCGGCGTTCGCGCCGGATTCGGCGCGGGGGCGACGGCAGCCATGAAGCGCGACACGTTGCGGTTCTGGGGCGTCCTGGCGCTGTTGGTGGCGCTCCAGTTCTCGGTTCGTACGCGACTGGGCAACGAACGGGTGGCGCCCGACTTCCTGCTGCTCGCGCTGCTCATCTATGCCATCCGCGCCCGTCCGGGTGCGAGCGCGGCGGCTGGATTCATCGTGGGGCTGGTCTCGGACGCCCTCAGCCCGGCGAGCTTCGGCGCCGGCGCCCTGGCCCACACGCTCGTCGGGTACCTCTCGTCCTGGGCGAAGGCGGTGTTCTTCGCGGAGAACCTGCTCGTCAACGGCGGGCTGATCTTCGCGGGAACGTGGCTGCGCAACCTCATCGTGGCGCTCGCGTCCGGGAAGTTCGCGGGTCCGCAGTTGCAGTGGGAGCTCCTGGTGTGGTCGCCGCTGGAGGCGCTCACGACCGCCGCCGCGGGCGTGCTCGTCCTGACGTTGTTCCGCAGCTGGCTCGCCCTTCGCCTGGAGCAGCCGTGAGCCGCCTGCCGCCCTATCAGCTCGACGTCAAGCAGCGGGGGGCGCGCCTTCTGGTGTGGGCGGTCGGCGCCATCGTCGCGGTCGCCTACTTCCGCGTCCAGATCCTGGATCACCACAAGTACGACGTGCAGTCGGAGACCAACCGCCTGCGGTTGATCCCGTTGCCCGCGCCACGCGGACTGATCACCGACCGCCACGGCCTGATCATCGCCGAGAACGTCCCCGGGTACACCATCACCCTGATGCCCGCACCCGAAGACTCGCTGCGCCGTACGCTGCAGCGCATCGCGCCGATCGTCCATCTCGATGCCGCGGGGATCGAACGGGTCTTGCAGCGGTATCGCCGGGCGCCGTATCAGCCCGCGGTGATCCTGACCGATGCGCCGTTCGACGTTGTGTCGGCGCTCGACGAGCGCCGCCTCATCCTCCCGGGTGTGGTGATTCAACCCGAGCCGAAGCGGCACTATCCCGACAGCTCCGCGGTGGCCCATCTGGTCGGCATCGTGGGCGAAGTGACCGATCAGGACCTGTTGAGCCGGCGGGACAGCACGCTGCGATTGGGATCCTTGATCGGCAAGGACGGCCTCGAGCGCTCGTACGACGACACGCTACGCGGGCAGGACGGCGAGCGGTTCGTCGAGGTAAGCGCCCGGGGGTACGTGGTGCGGGAGGCCGGGGCGGCGCAGACGCTGGAGCCGGAGCCCGGCGCCACGCTGCGGACCACGATCGACCTCGACCTGCAACGCTATGTCGCGCGGGTGTTCCCGCCCGGGATGCGCGGCGCGATCGTCGCGATGCTGCCGTCCACCGGCGAAATCCTGGCGCTGTACAGCTCGCCGACGTACGACCCCAACGCGTTCGTGGGCGGCGTGTCGCCGGAGTACTGGCGCGCTCTCAACCAGAGCGACGCGCACCCGCTGCTGGATCGCGTGATCCAGGCCCGCTATCCACCGGGCTCCACCTGGAAGCTGGCGATCGCGGCCATGGCCCTGAAGCGTGGCACGGTGACGATGGGCACCCGGATGTCGATTCCGTGCCGGGGCGGCATGCAGTACGGCAACCGGTTCTTCCGATGCTGGCGCCCGGAGGGTCACGGCAGCCTGACGCTCGAGCAGGCGATCGCGCACAGCTGCGACGTCTACTTCTACCAGCTCGGCCTGAAACTCGGCCTGACGTCGCTGCTGGAGGACGCCAACGCGTTGGGGTTGCGCTCGCGCACCGGCGTGGACCTGCCGGGCGAGATGGCTCCCCAGTTCCCGAGCGGCACCGAATACTACGATCGGCTGTACGGCCCGCGCCGCTGGACCTCCGCCGTCTCGCTGAACCTGGCGATCGGCCAGGGGGAAAACAGCCAGACGCTGCTCGACATGGTGCGGCTCTATCAGATGCTGGCGAGCGACGGAAAGTCGCGCACGCCGTATCTCGTGCGGCCGCAGACCACGGAGCCCATCTACGACCTCGGGCTGACCCCCGAACAGCTCGCCGGCCTGCGCCAGGCGATGATCAACGTCGTGGAGCGAGGGACCGGGCAGGGCGCCCGCCTGGCCCAGCTCAAGATCGCGGGCAAGACGGGCACCGCCCAGAGCACGCAGGGGATCAATCATGGATGGTTCATCGGCTTCGCCCCGGCCGACAGCCCGCGCGTGGTCGTGGGTGTCATCGGTGAATACTCGGGACACGGGGCCTCGTTGGCGCCTCTCGTGGCTCGCGTGATCGCCCACTATCTGGGCGCCGATACCACTTCGGCGCGCTACCAGTTCACGCTGCCGAGCGACACCGCGCCGCGCGACACCGTGCTGCTCGGCGCCCCCCCTGATTCACTGCCCTTCATCCCTGACAGCGCCCGTGCTCCGTCGATTCCGTGAGCTCGACCGCCCGCTCCTGGGCGTCGTGACGGCGCTGGCCGTCTACGGCTTGCTCATGCTGTATTCGGCAGGGCGGACCGACGTGCCGACCGTCGTGGCGACGATCTGGATGCGGCAGCTCGTCTGGCTCGTGCTGGGGATCACGTGCGCAGTCCTGGTGTTCCGGCTCTCTCCGCGACTGCTCGAGTGGGCGGCGCCGTACGTGTACGGTACGGCCGTCTTCGTGCTCCTGGTCACGCTGGTATTCGGGTCGGGCGCGGGGACCGCGGCGGGGAGCCGGTCCTGGATCACCCTCGGGGGACACCGGTTGGGGCAACCGGCCGAGCTGGCCAAGATCGCCGTCATCCTGATGCTGGCCCGCTGGCTGGCGGCGCGGCGCGAGCCTCCGGCGAGCCTGCGGGATCTGGTGTACCCGGGGGCGATCACGCTCGTGCCGTTCGGGCTCGTCGTGCTGCAGCCGGACCTTGGCAGCGCGATCGTGTTCATCGCGATCCTCTTCGCCATGCTGTATTGGGCCGGTGCCAAGCCGGGGATGTTGCTGCTGCTCGTCTCGCCCGTCATCGGCCTGGTGCTGGCGTTCTCCACCGCGGTCTGGGGGACGTGGATCGTCCTGCTGTTCGCCCTCATGCTCTGGATCCGGCCCTACCTGTGGGAGGGGCTGACGGTAATGCTGGCGAACATCGTGATGGGCGTGGTGGCCTTGCCGTTCTGGCGTCACCTGGCGCCGTACCAGCAGAGCCGGTTCCTGGCGTTTCTCAATCCCGAGGCGGATCCGCGCGCGACCGGGTGGCACATTATCCAGTCGAAGATCGCCATCGGCTCGGGCGGATGGTTCGGCAAGGGGTTCACGCACGGGTCGCAGAAGCGATTGGCGTTCCTTCCTGCCCAGCACACCGACTTCATCTTCCCTATCGTCGGGGAGGAGCTTGGCTTCGCCGGTGTGCTGCTGGCGCTGGCCCTCTTCGCGGCACTGCTGGTCACGCTGTTGCGCATCGCCCGGCGGGCCACGGACCCGTATTCGAGCTTCTGTGTCTTCGGCATCGCGGGGATGCTGTTCACCCATATCGTGGAGAACGTCGGCATGGCGGTGAACCTGCTGCCGGTGACGGGCATCCCGCTGCCGTTCTTCTCCTACGGGGGGTCGTTCCTGCTGACCTGCGCGTTGGCGGTGGGGATCGTCCTCCGGGTGGCATGGGAGTCGCGTCAGTCCGGCTATGCCGACCACTAGCAATGAGTTACACCTTGAGGCCTAGCGCGGGGGGGAACTGGCGGCGAGATTGTGCCCTTCCGCACCCCCACGATTCCCTGCATGGCATGGTTCAAAAAGGAGCGTAAACCCCGCACCTCCGAGCGCGTGAGGCTGGAGATCCCAGCCGACGCGTGGGAGAAATGCGACGAATGCGGGCACATCGACATCAAGGAGCGCTTCGCGCGCGCCTTGAGCGTCTGCCCGAATTGCGGGGCCCATCGCCGGATCGGAGCGCAGGAGTACATCGATCTGTTGGTGGACGAAGGCTCCTGGCACGAGCTCGACCAGACCCTCAGGTCCGCCGACCCGCTGAAATTCGAGAACTATCGCGAGCGGATGCAGGCCGCCATCAAGAAGGCCGGTCCGTTGGAAGCGATCCGGACAGGCTTCGGGCGACTGGACGGCATGGCCATCAACCTGGGTGTGATGGACTTCGCCTTCATGGGTGGCTCCATGGGATCGGTCGTAGGCGAGAAGGTCGCCCGGCTGGCCCGCCGGTCGATCGACCGGCGGGTGCCGCTGATCATCGTGTCGGCCTCGGGCGGCGCCCGGATGCAGGAAGGGGTCCTGTCGCTGATGCAGATGGCCAAGGCCTCCGTCGTGGTGGCCGAGCTCGGCGAGCGCCGCATCCCCTTCGTGTCCATCCTGACGAACCCGACCACGGGCGGCGTGTCGGCGTCGTACGCGATGCAGGGCGACGTGATCCTCGCCGAACCGGGGGCGGTGGTGGGCTTCGCGGGGCCGCGCGTCATCAAGCAGACCATCGGACAGGAACTACCTGAAGGCTTCCAGACCGCGGAGTTCCTGCTGGAGCACGGCATGGTCGATGCCGTCGTGCCGCGGAGCGAGCTGCGAGAGACCACGGCGCAGCTGCTGCGCCATATGGCCGGCCGGGCGCCGGCGGAGGCGGGCGACTGAGTCGCTGGTCCTTCCAGGACGCGTGCCGCTATCTGTTCCCTCGACAAGCCGGACGCATCAAGTGGAGCCTCGAGCCGACGCTGAACCTGCTCGAGGCCATCGGGCATCCGGAGCGGCAGTTTCCCTCCATCCACGTCGGCGGCACGAACGGCAAGGGCTCCACGTGCGCGTTCCTGACCGCGGCGCTGCGGGCGCGGGGGTTCCGCGTGGGGCTCTACACCTCGCCCCACCTGGTCTCGGTACGGGAACGCGTGGTCGTCAACGGCGAGCCGATGAGCGAAGCGGCCTTCGCGGAGTGGACCGCGATGCTCGAGCCCCACATCGAGCGCACCGAGGCGAGCTTTTTCGAGGCGATGACCGCGATCGGGTTCGCCGACCTGGCCTCCCGCGATGTGGACATCGCCGTCGTCGAGGTGGGCCTGGGGGGCAGGCTCGACAGCACCAACGTGATCACGCCGCTGGCGAGCGTGGTGACCAAGATTGCGCTGGAGCACACCGACTACCTGGGTGCTGACCTCGCGACCATCGCGCGCGAGAAGGCGGGGATCGCCAAGCGCGGGGTTCCGTTCGTCACCGGTGAGCAGGATCCCGTGGTGCGTCAGGTGCTGGTCGAGGAAGCGCAGCGGCTCGGGGCGCATCCGATCGTCCGGGTGGCCGCGGGGCAGGCGCCCGAGGGTTTCGAGCTCGGGCTCCGGGGCCCGCATCAGTGGACCAACGCCTGGGTGGCGCTCGGCACGCTCAACGCCCTGCCGCCGCCGTTCGGCCCCGTCGGTCCCTGGATGCCGCCCGGCTTCGCGGAGGCGTACGTCCCGGGCCGCTTCGACGTGCGGGGCCGCTGGATCTTCGACGTGGCCCACAACCCCGACGGGATGGCGGTGCTGGTCGCGGCGCTGCGGGAATTCGACCCGCCGCGTCCGCTCCATGCCCTGGTGGGCATCCGCAACGACAAGGACTGGCCGGCCATGCTCGCGGCCATCCGTCCCGAGGTGGACCGGCTGCTGCTCACGGTGGCCCCTTCGGTGCCGGGTCATCAGCGCTGGGCCGAGCAGGACTTCACCGACGGGCGCCTGTCCGATTCGTCGGTGCGGTTCGAGCCGGACTTCGATCGGGCCCTCGCCGGCATCCAGGAGGGCGCGCGGACGGTGCTGGTGACGGGATCGTTCCACACTGTCGGCGATGCGATGGCGCGCTTGCCCGGGTTCGCGCCGATCGGCTAAATTGTTGTGATGCAAGGGAAAGCGCTTCCCGGCTTTCGCGATTTCTACCCCGATGATCTGGCCCTTCGCAACTACATCTTCTCGACCTGGCGGAGCGTCGCGACCCGCTACGGGTTCGAGGAATACGACGGTCCGCCACTGGAACCGTTGGAGCTCTACACGCAGAAGAGCGGGGAAGAGATCGCGGCGCAGCTGTACGCGTTCCGGGACAAGGGTGACCGGGAGGTGGCGCTCCGGCCGGAGATGACGCCGACGCTGGCCCGGATGGTCGGGGCCCGTGCCCAGGCGCTGCGCAAGCCGATCCGCTGGTTTTCGATCCCGCAGCTGTTCCGCTACGAGCGGCAGCAGAAGGGACGGCTGCGCGAGCATTTCCAGCTGAACATGGACCTGATCGGCGAAGCCGGGCCGCTGGCCGACGCCGAGCTGATCGCGGCGGCGATCGACGTGTTGCGAGCGTTCGGACTGGACCAGCGCGACGTGCAGGCCCGGGTGTCGGACCGTCTGGTATTGCGGACCCTGCTCCTGGGCGGCGGCGTGAGCGAGGCGCAGCTCCCGGCCGCCTATGCCGTCATCGACAAGAGCGAACGTGATCCACGCGACGCGCTCGCCGCCCGGCTGCAGGGCGCGGGGCTCGCGCCGGCGGCGATCGACGCGGTCTTCGCGGTCGCCCAGCTGCGCGGGGTGGATGCGGTGGACGCGGCGCTCGCGCGCGTGCCGGATGGGGAGGCGGCGGGAGAATCGCTGCGGGAGTGCGAGCGCGCCCTGCGGGCGATGGGGCTGGGGGACTTCGTGCAGGTCGACCTGACGATCGTGCGCGGCCTTGCCTACTACACCGGCATCGTATTCGAGCTGTTCGACGTGGGGCGCAGCCTGCGGGCGATCTGCGGCGGCGGGCGCTACGACGGCCTGCTCAAGGCGCTGGGCGGGGCCGACCTGCCAGCGCTGGGGTTCGGCATGGGCGACGTCGTGCTGGGCGAGTTGCTGAAGTCGCGCGGCGCGACCCCCGCCGTGTCGTCCCGGCTGGATCTCTTTCTCGTCGCCGTGGGCGGCGAGGATCTGGCGACGGTGCTGCGTCTGGCGCATGAGCTCCGGGGGCGCGGCATCGCGGTCGAGTACGGACTGCGACTGCAGGCGATCCGCAAGCAGCTCGAGCTGGCGGCGTCGCGCGGCGCGCCGCGGGCGGTGATCATCGGGCCCGACGAGCGCGCGGCCGGCCAGGTCGTGCTGCGCGATCTGCAACGCGGGACCGAGGAGCGGGTCTCCATGGCCGACCTGGGTACGCATCTGCAAGGGAAGGACGTTCCTCATGGATAAGGTCAACGTCGCCGAGAAACTCGCCCGAGTGAGCGAGCACTGGTCGCCGAAGATCGTCGGCGAGCTGAACGGCCAGCAGGTGAAGCTCGTCAAGTTCAAGGGGCCGTTTCTCTGGCATCATCACGAGCACGAAGACGAGATGTTCTACGTGGTCAAGGGGCGGTTCCGGATGGAATTCCGGGACCGGTCCGTGGACCTCGCCAGCGGAGAGTTTCTCATCGTGCCCCGCGGGGCCGAGCACCGCCCGGTGGCGGACCAGGAAGTCGAGGTGATGTTGTTCGAGCCGGCGACGACGCTGAACACCGGCAACGTGCGCAACGAGCGGACGCTCGAACAGCTCGAGCGGCTGTAACCGCCCACTCTTCCAGACCGAGAGGATCACCCCCGGGACATGGCCCAGGCCGAGAAGATCACGCCACGCGCCAAGGACTTCAGCGAGTGGTACAACGACGTCATCATGCAGGCCGAGCTCGCGGACTACTCGCCGGTGCGCGGTTGCATGGTGATCCGCCCCAACGGCTATCGCATCTGGGAGCTGATGCAGCGCGCCCTGGACGACATGTTCAAGGCGGCCGGCCACCAAAACGCCTACTTCCCGCTGTTCATCCCCATGAGTTTCCTCGCCAAGGAAGCGGAGCACGTGGAGGGGTTCGCCAAGGAAGTCGCGCTCGTCACGCACACGCGCCTCCGGGCGACCGGCAAGACCGGGGCGGGAGCTGTGGAGCCCGACCCTGCCTCGGCGCTGGAAGAGCCGCTGGTCGTGCGGCCCACCTCCGAGACGATCATCTACGCGATGTTCGCCAAGTGGATCCAGAGCTATCGCGATCTGCCGCTGCTGCTCAACCAGTGGTGCAACGTGGTGCGCTGGGAGCTGCGCACGCGCCTGTTCCTGCGCACCACGGAGTTCCTCTGGCAGGAGGGGCACACCGCGCACGCCGATACCGAGGACGCCGAGCGGGAGGCGCGCCTGATCCTCGGCATCTATCGCCGCTTCGCCGAAGAATGGCTCGCGATGCCCGTGCTGACCGGGGTGAAGACCGAGAGTGAGAAGTTCGCGGGAGCGCTGCGCACCTACGCGATCGAGGGGCTGATGCAGGATCGCAAGGCGCTCCAGGCCGGCACTTCCCATCACCTGGGGCAGAACTTCGCCCGCGCGTTCAACGTGCAGTACCAGACCGCGACGGGCGGCCTGGAGTACGTCTGGAACACGTCGTGGGGCGTCTCGACGCGCCTCGTGGGCGGGTTGATCATGACCCATTCCGACGACAACGGGCTGGTGTGCCCGCCGCGGCTCGCCCCGGTGCAGGTCGTGCTGGTGCCGATCTGGAAGAGCGACGAGGAGCGCGCCCGGGTGCTGGAAGTCGCGACGCGGGTGGAGGGAGAGCTGAAGGCGGCCGGGCTGCGCGTCGTACTCGATGCTCGCGACGGCTTGAAGCCGGGCGCCAAGTACTTCGAGTGGGAGGCGCGGGGCGTGCCGCTGCGCTTCGAAATCGGACCGAAGGATGTCGCGGCCGAGCAGGCGATGGCTGCGCGCCGCACCGGCGGGAAGACGCCCGTGCCGCTGGCCGGGATCGCCGCGAGCGCCGCCCTGGCGCTCGAGGAGATCCAGGCGGCCCTGCTCGCGGCCGCGCGGCAACGGCGCGAAGCCAACTCGATTCGGGGGTCACCAGAGAGAAGTTCATCGAGTTCATGCAGGACCAGGGAGGATTCGCCTACGGCGGTTTTTGCGGCAGCGGGGAGTGCGAGGCGGCGATCAAGGACATGACCGGCGCGACGATCCGCGTCTTGCCGGATCCCGAGTTTCGTTCGCCCGAGGTGTCACCGACGTGCATGTGGTGCGGCAAGCCCAGCGTAGCCGAGGCCGTGTGGGCGCAGGCGTACTAGGCTTCGATCCCGCGCTGCTCGAGGCGATCGCGGCGCGGGTGGGGACGCCCGCGTACGTGTACGGGGCGAACCTCATCCGCGCCCAGTTCCACGCGTTGGACGACGCGCTGAAGGGCATTGCGCACACCATCTGCTATTCGGTCAAGGCGAACGGCAATCTCGCCGTTCTGCGGGTGCTGCAGCAGCTCGGTGCGGGCGCCGATATCGTGTCGGTGGGCGAGCTGCGGCGGGCCCACGCGGCCGGCTTCTCGTCCGATCAAATCGTCTTCTCGGGGGTGGGGAAGACCGCGGCCGAGCTCGAGGAGGCGATTCGCGCGCGCATCGGGTTCCTCAATATCGAATCGACGAGCGAGCTCGATGCCGTGATCGCGGCGGCGCGTCGCACCGCGCTGCGCTGCCGCGTGGGCATCCGGGTGAATCCCGACGTCGCGGCCCGCACCCACCCGTACACCAAGACGGGGGAGAAGACCGCCAAGTTCGGTGTTCCGTTCGACGACGTGGTCGAGGTGGCGCGACGGGTCGCCGCCGATCCCGCGCTGGAGCTGCGCGGCCTCGCGATGCACCTGGGATCCCAGCTCACCGACGTCGAGCCCTATCACCGCGGGACGGTGAAGCTGCTCGAGCTGGTGGCGGCGATCCGCGCGTCGGGCATCGGCACGCTCGAGGCGCTCGATGTGGGCGGGGGGCTCGGCGTGCGCTATTTCGACGAGCGGGCGCCGACTCCCAAGGCGTTCGCGGAAGCGGTCGTGCCGCCGATCAGCGCCGCAGGGCTGCGGCTGCTGTGCGAGCCGGGGCGCTATATCGTCGCCAACGCGGGGCTGCTACTCACCCGCGTGCTGTACCGCAAGCACTCCGGTGGAAAGGAGTACGTCATCGTGGACGCCGGGATGACGGACTTCGTGCGCCCCAGCCACTACCACGCGCACCACGACATCGTGCCGCTGCGCGACGGCGGCCCGGAACGGGTGGTGAACGTGGTGGGGCCGATCTGTGAATCGGGCGACTTTCTGGCCCTCGACCGCAAGCTGCCCGCCGTGGAGGCGGGGGCGCTGCTGGCCGTGCTCGGCACGGGCGCCTACGGATTCGTCATGAGCTCGACCTACAACCAGCGGCCCCGGCCGCCCGAGGTGATGGTGGATGGTGACAGGTACTTCGTCGCGCGCCCGCGGGAATCGATCGACGACCTGATGCGCGGCGAGGTTCCCGAACCCGCAGTGTGGTTGTCGGCATGAACCGCATCCTGATCATCGATTACGGGTCGCAGTTCACCCAGTTGATCGCCCGGCGCGTGCGCGAAGCGCATGTCTACTGCGAGATCCACCCCGCCTCGCGCGGGACGGACCTGCCGTTCATTCGGGAGTTCGCTCCCCAGGGGATCATTCTCTCGGGCGGCCCCAACTCGGTGTTCGATCCCGGCGCACCCAGCGCCGACCCTGGTGTCTTCGACCTCGGCATTCCGATCCTCGGCATCTGCTACGGCATGCACCTGATCACGCACCTGTCGGGCGGCACGGTGACTCCCGCGAAGGAGCGCGAGTACGGACGGGCGGACATCACGGTGCGCGAGAACGCCGGCCTGTTCGCGGGGTTCGAGGCGGGCTCGACGACGACCGTGTGGGCGAGCCATGGAGACCACATCGCCGCCGCGCCGAAGGGATTCCGCACGACGGCCGCCAGCGTGAACGCGCCGGTCGCCGCGTTCCAGCACGAGAGCAAACCGATCTCGGGCCTGCTGTTTCATCCCGAGGTGGCGCACTCGGTTCGCGGCGGGGAAATCCTGGCCAACTTTCTCTTCGGCGTCTGCCGCTGCACGCCCGACTGGACGCCGGGACACTTCATCGACCAGTCGGTCGACCGGATACGGGAGACCGTCGGCCCGACTCGGCGCGCGATCTGCGGTCTGTCGGGCGGCGTCGATTCCGCCGTGGCGGCGGCGCTGGTGCATCGCGCCATCGGCGACCGGCTGACATGCATCTTCGTGGACCACGGGCTGCTGCGCATGCACGAGCGCGATCAGGTCGAGCGCACGTTCCGCAAGCATCTGGGTATCGATCTCCGCGTGGTGGACGCGGCCGAGCGCTTCCTGAAGGAGCTGGCCGGGATCGAGGACCCCGAGGAGAAGCGGCGCCGGATCGGGCACATGTTCATCGACGTGTTCGAGGACGCCGCGCGGCACGTCGAGGGCGACGTGGGATTCCTGGTGCAGGGGACGCTCTACCCGGACGTGATCGAATCGACCTCGCCGCGTGGCGGCCCGTCGGTCACGATCAAGACGCATCACAATGTGGGGGGCCTGCGGCCCGACCTGCCGTGGACCCTGATCGAGCCGCTGCGCGAGCTGTTCAAGGATGAAGTCCGTCAGGTCGGCCGCGAGCTGGGCCTGCCCGAGGAAATCGTCGGCCGGCACCCGTTCCCCGGACCGGGACTGGCGATCCGGGTACTGGGACCGGTCACGGCCGAGCGGCTCGATCTGCTGCGCCGCGTGGACGCCATCTATATCGACGAGATTCGGGGGGCCGGGCTGTACGACCAGATCTGGCAGGCGTTCGCGGTCCTGCTACCGATTCGATCCGTGGGCGTGATGGGCGACGGGCGGACCTATGAGCACGTGGTGGCGCTGCGGGCGGTGACGAGCCGGGACGGCATGACGGCGGACTGGTACCCGTTCCCGCCGGAGGTCCTGGGCCGCATCTCGAACCGGGTTATCAACGAGGTGCGGGGGGTGAACCGGGTCACTTACGACGTGAGCTCCAAGCCGCCGGCGACGATCGAGTGGGAGTAGCGTTCGAGCGCCGTCTTAGATGTTCTTATCCTCCAACAAGTTGAGAAACTCCGTCGGGGTCTTGAGGCGTGCCAGGCGATCCGGCACATCCGGCTCCTTGGCGAATTGGGCGATCTTCCCCAGCACCGGCAGGTACTGGTTCGACACCTCCAGCGGCGGGGCCACGATCAGAAAGAAGTAGTTGACGGGCTTGTCGTCGATCGCCTTGAAGTCGATCCCTTCGAGCTTGCGGCCGAACGCCACGCGCAGCCGGTTCACGACGAGCGAGCGGCAGTGGGGAATCGCGATGTTCTGGCCGATGCCCGTGGAGCCCAGCGTCTCCCGCCGCTTCAACATCTTGTAGAGCATGGCGTCGGCCTTCTCGTCGAGCTTCAGGAGCCCGACCAGCTCCTTGAGGACGGCATCCTTGGCCGAGCTCTTGAGGCCCAGGTCGATGGCGTCTTCGGAGAAGAACTCACGCAGATGCAAAGCCGGATCCTGTGTGTGTGTAGTCGGAGGCTAACGTAATGGCCGGTTGCTGTCCGCGCAACGCGCTATTACGTTGGTGCGCATGCACTTCCCGTTTCAGGTCCCGCACGACGTCGCCCTCTTTCTCGCTCCGATGGCCGGGGTGAGCGAGGCGCCGTTTCGCCGCATCTCCCGGGCGTTCGGCGCGGACGTCGTCGTGTCGGAATTCGTTTCCTCGGTCGGGGTGTCGCTGGGGATCGAACGGGTGCTGGCCGAAATGCGGTTCGAGGATGTCGAGCGTCCCATCGGGATCCAGCTGTACGGGGCTGACCCCGCCACGATGGCGCGCGCCGCGGCAATGATCACCGAGCTGTTCCACCCGGACTACCTGGACATCAACTTCGGGTGCCCGGTGAAAAAGGTCGTGCGCAACAACGGCGGGTCGGGCTGCCTCAAGGATATGGGACTCGTCGGCGGGATCATCCGGGCCGTACGCGACGCGACGTCGCTTCCGGTCACGGCGAAGATCCGCAGCGGTTGGGACGAAGCGCAGCGCGATCCCGTCACCATCGCCCTGCGTTGTCAGGATGCCGGGGCGCGGGCGCTGGCGCTGCATCCCCGGACGCGGACGCAGATGTACAACGGCAGCGCGGATTGGGACGAGATCGCGCGCGTGGTCGAGGCGCTCGACATCCCCGTGATCGGCAACGGGGACATCCGGACGCCCGAAGACGTGCTCGCGATGCGGCGCCACACGGGCTGTGCGGGGATCATGATCGCGCGCGGCTCGTTTGGGAATCCGTGGATTTTCTCCCAGGCCCGCGATCTGCTCGAGGGCCGCCCGATGCGCTCGGCGCCCACGGCGGAGGAACGCTTCGCCGTGGCGCTGGAGCACGCGCGGCTCGCACTCCGGCTCCAGGGAGACACCCGCAAGACGGCGCTCGAGTTCCGCAAACACCTGGGCTGGTACACGAAGGGGCTGCCCGGATCGGCGGAGCTGCGGCAACGACTCTTCGCGATCGAGTCGATGCACCAAGCGGAGCGCCTGTTCGCGTCCTATCTCGCCGAGCATCGGGTCGCGGAGACGACGCCGGTCGGAGCGGCAGCATGAGTTCGGGCGATCATGGGCCGCCGCTCGATGACCTGTCGTTCGCGACGATCGATCACCTCCGGCCGGTAACGCAGGGCCATCAGGAGGTGATTTTTTCGCAGGGCAAGACGGTCGAGCAGGTCGTGGCGATCGCCGAGCGCCTCGTCGTGGCCGGGGGAACGTTCCTGGCAACCCGCACCGAGCGGGCGCAACGCGCCGCGCTGATCGCGCGCTTTCCCGAGGCGCTCGTGAACGAGCTGGGGCGCACCGTGTACCTGCCGCCGGCGCCGGAGCCGCCGCCCACGGGGCGGGGAACGGTGCTCGTGGTGACCGCGGGAACGTCCGATCTCCCGGTCGCCGAGGAGGCGGCGGTGAGCGCGCGGGCGCTGCGCAACCGTGTCGAGCGGCTCACCGATGTCGGGGTCGCCGGCATCCATCGGGTGCTGAGCCAGACGAGTCTGCTGCGGAGCGCCGCGGTGATCGTCGTCGTCGCTGGAATGGAAGGCGCGCTTCCGAGCGTGGTCGGAGGTCTGGTGAAGGTGCCGGTGATCGCGGTGCCGACGAGCGTCGGATACGGCGCGTCGTTCGGCGGCCTTGCCGCCCTGCTGGGCATGCTGAACTCGTGCGCCGCCGGCGTGACCGTCGTCAATATCGACAACGGGTTCGGCGCGGCGGCGGCGGCCAGTCGGATCAACCACCTGTGAGGCCTACCAGCGGGCGCTGGATGGCGCGCGCGCTGCGCGGCCTCGGCGTCATCCTCTGCGCGATCGCGGTGTGGCGGGGCGGTCCCTGGGGGCTCGTCGCCGTGGGCGGCGGATTCATGCTCGCGTACGGCTTCCGCATGGCGCGCGTGGTGCGGACCTGGCTGCACGAGCAGGCGCCGGTCACACCGTCGGACCTGGCGCACACGCTCGATCTGTTGCGGCGGGCGCACGACGCGACCGGGGCCTGGGCGGTCGGCCTCGACGAGCAGGAGGTCGAGGCCTACGGAGACCCCAAGCCGCCGGTGCCGGTGCGGGAGCGCGGCGGCGCGATCGTGCAGCTCGCATCCGTGGATGGGCG
>DATICZ010000272.1:0-2187 GCA_035456525.1 Gemmatimonadales bacterium | reverse complement strand
GACATCCGCTCCCAGCCCGAGGTCGGCCAGACATTGCTCGCGTACGGGAGATTCAAGCTGCGCAGTGATCCTGTCGAAGGCCAGGTACTCATCGAGCGGGCGCGGGCACTGTTCGAGGAGATCGGCGCCACCGGCTGGGTTAGCGAGGCGCAGGCCGCGATCGAGGGTCGGTAGTATGACTTAATTCCTTCGGTGCGCGCCCCTCGTTTACGAGAGGTAACGTCGCAGGAATCCTCCGGCGTTCTCCCGCATCCCGTCACAGGTCAATCAGAGCCGCTCCCTGCCCGGGAGGTGCTGTGTACTGTCCCCCAAAACTCATTGATCTAAGACGCTTCTGTTGTTGATACGTGATGTGACCGCAACTGTTTGACACCGTGACATGGCCGCTCGGGTGCACAGCATGGGCGGGTCAGGCAGCGTGCCGGGCCCGCCCGTGGCGGTCGTAGCGCCCCAGACAGCGGGCGCCGTACCAGATCGAATACTGGCCATCGAGGTGGCGACGGACGAGCACGCGCAGGCCCGCGCAGCTGCGGCGGCCGGGCTGCTTGGCCACTTGCAGGACCCCGCCGCCGAGGACGACGACGTTGTCGCGGCCCACGCCCCGCTCCTCCTCCACGCAGAGGATCTGGTCGAGGTCCACGCGGCCGAGCGGGACGAAGGCCGACGCGGGGTCAGCCGGGGGGCGAGCGAACTCGATGTTGAAGGCGGGGATGAAGCGCTCCCGCAGGTAGCGGTTGGCCGCGGCCACCGTCGTGATGCCGGCGACGCGCAGCTCGTTCACGAGGCGATCTTGCAGGGTGCGATTGACGCGCTCGCTCCGCCCCCGCGCGGCAGGGGAATAGCCGAGGATGTGTTCGATACCCAGGCGCGCCAGGGCGCGGCCGACCTGCGTCGGTCGCCGGCGATCCGGCCCGCCGCCGGCCACCGGGGTGTGCACGGCCCAATGGGCCCGGTCGGTGTACAGGGCCATCGGCACCCCCTCGGGCTCGAGCACGGCGCGCAGCGCCGTCAGGATCGCCTCCACGCTCTCGCCGCCCGCCCCGAGCTGGGCGTAGAGCAGCCGCTTGGTGGCGTCGTCGACGACGGCGATGAGGGTGAACCACCGGTCCGGGACGAGCGCCAGCCAGCGGTGGCGGCTGCCGTCCAGGTGCAGGAGCTCGCCGAAGCAGGGCCGCGGCTCCCGCCGCCGGCGGTGGCGGCCCCGGGGGCGGTGTTTGGGCACCAGCCCCGCACTCTGCAGGGCCTTCTTGACGAAGGCATAACAGAAGCGCACACCGTGCTGCCGGCGGGCGAGCTGGTGGAAGTGGCGCACATTGAATCCCTGGTAGCGGTCGCGGTACAGGGCCAGCAGGCGCTGCACCTCGGCCACCGGGGCCCGCTTGGGCGAGGGCGTCCGGCGGCGGCGATCGAACAGGCCGTCATAGCCGTGATGCTGGAGACGCCACCGCAGCCGCCGAATGCTCCGCGGGCTGCGCCCCAAGATCTCGGCCGCTTGGATCCACGTCAGCTGCCCGTCCAGGGCTCGCATGATGACCTCCTGGGCTTTCATCGCACGCTCCACGGCGCCGGGCGGATAGGCCATGGCCACCTCCTCGGTGGCCATTCCTTCCACGCGACGCGCCTGGAGCGGTCATGTCACGGTTCTCTCCCAAGCGGCCAAATCACGTATCCCCAACAAGCGCGCATCGGGCCCTTGACGATCCATCCACACTCGCGTAGTGTGTCGCCCCCACGCTCGCACAGAAGGCGAGCCGTTATGCGGAACTGCATAACGCTGATGCTGTTGGGCATCTGTCCTTACCATGACCAGTCCGGCCAGGGCGGAATCCTGGGTCTTGTGGACCACCACGCTGAGGATGGAAGGGCAGGGTGGGGTAGTACTCACCATAGACGACGGTGCGCTCCACGCCAGCAGCTTCTGGAACTGCTGACCCGTGGGCGTCAATCCGCGATGAAGCCCTCTTGCCTGCTCACCGGGCTCGCTTCGGTGGTCTTGAGCACCGGCTGTGCTGTGAAATGGCAACCCCGGCCTCCCCGGGCCATCGAGAAAGCCTGCTACCGAACTGCTCTCGAGGGGCGCAACTGGCTCGATCCCGTTCCGTCGCGGGCATACCCAGGAATCAATCCGACTGTCGGCGCAGTCACAGGGTTCGTAGCGACGCTCGGCGAGGAGATCGGTCAAGAGCG
>DATICZ010000271.1:0-3131 GCA_035456525.1 Gemmatimonadales bacterium | reverse complement strand
ATCGCGGGCTTCGAAGCGCAGGCTTGTGGCGGGACGCACGTGCGCGATCCCGGGGCGGTCGGTCGGATCAGAATCGCCAAGGTAGACAACAAGGGGAAACAGAACCGGCGCTTCTATCTCGAGCTGGGGGAGTAGCGAGTACGAGCGTTCCGCTCCCTCCACTTCGTACCTCTCCCCCTGACCCCCTCTCCCTGTCGGGAGAGGAGGAACCCCATCTCCGCTTCCAAGCGCAATTGACCGGCACTTGACCGCCACGGACCAAGATTCTATACGCCGCACACCCCAGCGAGACGGTGCGAGCGCAGAAGGTCCATTGCCTCGCTCCCCGGGGAGACACCGTGAGAAAGATTACCGCACTAATCGTCGCTGCCGCTGCGGTTCTCGCAGCCTGCAACGATCGTCCGCCGCCACAGGACGTGGTCGGCCCCGCGGCTTCCCCGCAGCCCCACGCGGTCGGGACGCAGGTCGCCCTCGGCGGGACCTCCCTGATCCTCCGCGGGACGATCCTCACGCCGGGCGGCGTGATCAAGCACGGATACGTCCGCATCGTCAGCGGCCGGATTGTCTCGGTATCCGATACACAACCGGACATTTCCGACGCCGTCACCGTCAACACGCACGGCATCATCCTCCCTGGCTTCGTCGACCTCCACAACCACGTACCCTGGAACGTGCTGCCGCGCTGGCAGCCAGGCCGCACGTTCACCAACCAGACCCAGTGGGCGGACGATCCCGAGTTCCAGCGGATTAGTGCGCCGTTCGACCATCTCGTACCCTCGTACTTCTGCGACATGAACGCCTGGGGTGAGCTCCGCGCCCTGGTCGGCGGGACGACGTCGGTCATGGCGACGCGGCGGTTTCCCTGTATCCACGGCCTCGTACGCAACCTGGATTTCAACAGCGGTTTCTATGGAACGACAGAGCTCGACCGCGAGCACATCTTCAACGTGGCCGGATTTCGACTTCCGCCCCCCTCCGACGTGGCCGGGCGGACCGCGTTCGTCCAGGCCGCCCGCTTCTTCATCGCCAACCCCTTCTACGAGGCGCTCGCGATGCACGTCGCCGAGGGAAGCGACGCCTTCGCGGAAGAACAATTCACGTTCTTGCTGTCACAGTCCCTCCTGAACCCCAAGGGCGTGCTGATCCACGGCATTTCGCTCGGCGCGAGCGACTTCCAGGCAATGGCGGCCACCGGCACGGCGCTGGTCTGGTCGCCGCGCAGCAACCTCGAGTTGTACGGCACGACCGCCGACATCCTCGCCGCGCTCGAGGCGGGTGTCGAGATCGCGCTGGCACCCGACTGGGCGGTCACCGGCAGCAGCAACATGCTCGAGGAGCTCAACACCGCCGCCCAGTGGAATCGCGAACGCCTCGGCGGCCGACTGACCGACCGTGAGCTCGTGGACATGGCTACTTCCGTGGCCGCTCGAGTAGTCGGCGTGGACGATGAGGTCGGCACGATCCGCCCCGGACTGCGCGCGGACCTGCTGGTGATTAGCGGCGACCACAACGATGCCTATGGCGCCGTGATCGATGCGACCCCCGCCGACGTGCAGCTGCTGTTGATCCAAGGCGTGCCGCTATACGGCGATCGTGAATTGATGGAGCGCTTCTGGGCGAGACCCGACCTCGAGGAGATCGCCCTGCCGGGCGGGCCGAAGACCCTGGCGACGCCGCCGACGGCGCTCGTCGTCGCCGCTATCGCGGCGCGGCTGCAGGCCGCACTCCAAGCGGAGGGCACCTCGCTCGCCCCCCTCACAGAAGCCAGAACAACCCAGACGCCAGGCAGCCACTAATCCACCCAGCCACCATGCCGTAGCGGCCCACCTTAACCGCGCTACCTGACGATGAGCACTCGGTCGCGCCCCGCGATGGGCGTTCCCTCCAGCGTAAAGCCAGTCAGTATCGCCTCGGTGTCCCCTGCCTGAAAGTCGGAACAGCCATCAGAGAGTCACTCAGTCACTCAGTCGCGTAGCGGTTTGCAGTCACTAGTCACTCAGAACTACCAACCGCAATGCGACTGAGTGACTGAGTGTCTGTCTGATCACTGCGCACTGCTCTTGTGACCAGCCAGACTCCCACAAACAACCCAGCCGCTGCCAGTAGCATCGTGCCACTGAGCCTCTCCCCGAACGCCATCCTGCTCGCGAACACCGCCACCAGCGGCTGCGCGTACACATACACCGCCGCTGTGGAGGCCCGTACCCGCGCCAGCGCGAACATGTTGAACAGGTATGCCAGGACGGTCGGGAACGCGATGATGTAGGCGAGCGACCACCAGGCGCCGGCGTGGCCGCTCGCCGGGAGGAGCGGCTCACCCCACGCGAAGTACGGCACGAGCGGCAGCGACAGGACGTACGCCCAGGCGATGACGACGAGCGGTGGATAGCGCGGGGCCAGCGGCTTCGCCACGACCAGGTAGGCCGAATAACAGAGCGCGTTCCCGGTCATCAGCAGATTGCCCAGTCCATAGCGGCCCAGGTGGAGGCCGTGCTCGAACAGCAGGGGGAGCAGCCCCGCCAGCGCGATCAGTACGCCGGCGAGCCGCCGCGCGCTGAACGGCTCCTGGCGCACCGCGGCGGCGATCCCGAAAGTGAAAACGGGGATCAGGCACATGACGAGGGTGGCGTTGATGGGCGTCGAGCGTGCCAGTCCTTCGAGAAAAAAGGCCTGGTTCAACCCGACGCCGAGCCACGCGGCCAGCGCGAAGCGGCCGAGATCCGATCGGGCGGGGATCACGCGCCGCCCGTGGAGCGCGACCGCCAGGAGCAGCAGCACCGCCGCCCCGGCGCCGAGTCGCCATACGGCGACGCCCAGCGGGGTGAGCCCGCCGGGACGGAAGATCAGGGTGCCGAAGACGGGAAAGAGACCGAAGGAGACCTGCGCCGCGATCAGGGCGAGATGGGCGCTGAGCTCCCGGGGGGTCTTCACGTGCGCGGAAGATAACGAGGAGTGAGGCTTCACGGCCGTTTCACGGTCCCCACCTTAGTTGTTCAAGTGTGCTATAGTCGAAGACAGGCGCGGCACCCGCCGCGCATCACTTGAGGAGTCAGTATGGGCATGCTCGATGAACTCACCGCGAAAGTGACCGACGCGCTGAGCGCCGCCTCAGGCGCCCGGACCGGGACCGC
>DATICZ010000270.1:0-4686 GCA_035456525.1 Gemmatimonadales bacterium | reverse complement strand
CTCCTCGGCAGCAATGCTCGACACCAGTGAACTCTTCCTCGGAAACGCCGTGGACTTCACGTTCATCGAGCCTGATCCGCGACTACTTAATTGGCTCTTCGGGGAATCGTGTGGGTTAGAGGGGGCCGGCCGCTATGCTCCGATCGAGGAGGATCGGAGCCATGCGCGACGTGGAACTGTACCGGGCGCTGCTGGGGTTGACGGCCCCGTGGACGGTAGCAGGCGTGGACGTGGACATGAAGGGGCAGCGCGTGGTGGTACGGGTGGAGGCCGGGCCAGGGCCGTACCCGTGTCCGGAGTGCGGGACGCCGACGGGTCGATACGACAGCAAGCCCCGCCGCTGGCGCCATCTGGACACCATGCAGTTCACGACCTGGATCGAGGCCGACGTTCCCCGGGTAGAGTGCGGGAGGCACGGGGTCAAGCAGGTTCGGGTGCCGTGGGCGGAGCCCGGCTCGCAGTTCACCGCGCTGTTCGAGCGGCTGGCGATCGATCTGCTGCGGGAGTGCTCGATCACGGGAGCGGTGGGATTGCTGCGCATCAGCTGGGACGAGGGCTGGGGGATCAAAGCGCGAGCAGTCCAGCGGGGGTTGGCCCGCCGGGCTCCGGAGGTCGTGGGCCGAATTGGGGTTGATGAGAAGGCGATTGCCAAGCGGCATCGGTACCTGACGATCGTGGCCGATCTGGAGCAGAGCCGGGTGCTGTACCTGGCCGATGACCGCAAGCAGGAGAGCCTGGACAGCTTCTGGCCCACCCTGACGCCGGCCCAGCGTGACGGCATCACCGCCGTCGCCATGGACATGTGGGAGCCCTACGTGCAGTCGACGCGAACCCACTTGCCGGCGGCCGAAGACAAGATCGTGTTCGACAAGTTCCACGTCGTCAAACATCTGCACGACGCCGTCGATAAGGTGCGCCGCGGGGAACACCGGGCCCTGCGGCGGGGCGGTGATGAGCGGCTCACCGGCTCCAAGTACCTGTGGCTGCGGCGGCCCGAAGCCATGACGGATGCCCAGCGCGCCGCGTTCCGCGCCCTGCAGCGGGAGGATCTCAAGGTCGGCCGGGCCTGGACCCTCAAGGAACGCTTCCGCACCTTCTGGGAGTACCGGTATCCCGGCGCGGCCCGCACCTTCTTCACCCGCTGGTTCTGGCGCGCCACGCACAGCCGGCTTAAGCCCATGGCGGCTGTCGCCAAGCTGATCCAGCGCCACCTGCCGAACCTGCTGACCTACCTGCGCCATCACCTCACCAACGCTGGTCTCGAGGGCGTCAACGCCGTCATCCAGTGGGTCAAGAAGACCGCCCGCGGCTTTCGTAACGCCGAGCACTTCAAGACGGCCATCTACTTCCACTGTGGTGGCCTGGACCTCTACCCACACGAAAGCCGGTAGAGCCATTAATTTCAGGACTCCTGACATGGCCCCAGCGGAGCAGTATTTGCTTGGGTGCCGTCGGAGGGCGCGTAATAATACGCGCATCCTTCCGACGGAGGGACGCGCCGGATGCCGACACAGCTACACCTGCCGGTCCAGCCTGCGGGGGCGCGGGAGATCAACGCCGTCGTGGCGATGGTCGAGCGGGAGGAGCAGGTCGCGTACTTCGCCTCGGGCGTGCCGCTGTTCGTCCATCGCGCCGATGATCCGGTGGGGCGCCGGGTCGCGGCCGCCCAGATGATCGCGCTGGGCCTCGCGCGGCAGGAGGAGCTCAGCGCGGCGCTCCACGTTAATCGCACCACGCTCTATCGCCAGCATCGCAAGCTCGAGGCGCATGGCGTGCTCGGGGTGGTCGACGGCAAGCGCGGGCCCCGAGGTCCTCACCGGTTCACCGCCGAGAAGCGCGAGCAGGTGGTGGAGTTGCTCCGGGCCGGGCAGTCGATCCGGCAGGCGGCGACGCAGGTCGGGGTCACCGAAGGCACGATTCGCCATGCCTTGCGGCGCGGGGAGCTCGAACGCCCCTCGATGTCTCCAGCACCGGCCCTGGGGCCGCGGATCCGGAGCGAGCAGGCGGCGACGGCGCCGGGCGGCGTGGCGGTGCAGCGCCACACCGAGCGCGCCCTGGCGCGGCTCGGCCATTTGACGGAAGCGGCTCCACAGTTCGTCGCGGCGGAGGCCGTGCGCGCGGGCGGGGTCTTGCTGGCCCTGCCGGCCATCCTCTCGCTAGGGATGCTGGACGCGGGCCAGCAGATCTACGGCGCCCTGAAGAACGGGTTCTACGGGCTGCAGGCCACGCTGCTCTGCCTGACCTTCATGGCGCTGCTCCGGATTCGGACGCCGGAGCAATTGCAAGGACAGCCGCCCGGGGAACTGGGCATGCTGCTCGGCCTGGACCGAGCGCCCGAGGTCAAGACGCTGCGGCGCAAGCTCGCGGAGCTGGCGGCCCGCCGGCAGGCCACGCCCTTCAGTCAACGGCTGGCCGAGCGCTGGGTCCGCGACCACGCCGCCGCCGTCGGCCTACTCTACATCGACGGCCACGTGCGGCCCTACCACGGGACGGCGCAGACGCTGCCGGAGGCGTACGTGACGCGCCGTCGGCTCTGCATGCCGGCCACGACCGACGTCTGGGTCCAGCAGCAGGATGCCCAACCGCTGTTTGTGGTGACCGCCCCGGCCAACGACGATCTCCGCGCGATGCTGCGCACGCACATCCTGCCCGAGCTCCGTCGGCTCGTGGGGGAACGTCGGGTGACGCTCTGCTTCGACCGCGAGGGCTGGAGCCCCAAGTTCTTCCGGGAATGCCACGAGCAGGGCTTTGACGTCCTCACCTATCGGCGCGGGCCCTACCCCACGTGGCGCCGCGCGGCCTTCCGGACGACCACGGCGACGGTGGAGGGGCGGGCGGTCCGCTACACGCTGGCCGAGCGTGTCGTCGACGTGCTGCCTGGCTTTCGCATGCGTGAGGTGCGCCGCCTGAGCGATGACGGTGGCCACCAGACCGCGATCCTGACGACGCGCACGGATCTGCCCATCGCGGTCGTGGCCTACCGGATGTTCGAGCGGTGGACCCAGGAAAACTTCTTCCGGTACATGCGGCAGCACTTCGCGCTGGACGCCCTGCTGACCTACGCGGCCGAGCCGGCGGATCCCGAGCGCACGATCCCGAATCCGGCGCGCAAGGCACTGCGCAAGCACCTGGCGGAGGCGCGCACCACCCTCAAGGCCTTGGAACAGGAATACGGGCACGCGGCCCAGCTGAATCCTGAAGGTCGGCGGCCGACCATGCGCGGCTTCAAGATCGCGCACGGCACACTCGGTCAGCAGATCCGGGCCCAGGAGCGCGCGTGTCGTCGGCTGGCGGTCCGGCTCGCGGCCCTGCCCGAGCGCGTGCCGGTCAAGGCGGTGATGGACGAGGAGGAGATCGTCAAGCTCGCCCCGGAAGCCAAGCACCTGACCGACACCATCAAGATGGTCGCCTATCGAGCCGAGACGGCGTTGGTGCAGTGTCTGGCGCCCCACTATGCCAAGACCGAGGACGAGGGCCGGGCGCTGATCCGCGAAATGCTGTCGTCGAGCGCGGACCTCATCCCGGACGCTCAGCGCCTACGGATCCGACTCCATTCGCTGGCGAACCCGCGCAGCAACCACGCCCTGGCTCACGTATGTGCGACACTCAACGCGCTTGAGCTTCAGTACCCGGGAACGGGCTTGACCCTGGTCTATGAGGCCCCTGGTGTTGCATAAACTCCTGCGCCATGTCAGGAGTCCTGAAATTAACCGCTCGATGTTCGTGACCTCCTCGAAGCGGTTCATGCCCGTGCGAGCCCGACGGCCTCGGCGGCCTTGTCCCTCCTCGGGGCCGCATCCCCGGTGATCCTCATCAGGACCCCGGTTCCCACCTTGGTACGGCTCAGGCTGGGGGCGGGTCGGACACCCGCGCTCTTGATGCTGAAGCTATTTTCTCATGGACGCCGCCAGGGGGCAATGAGGCGAACGCCTTATTGCGGCCGGCGGGCGCGAGTAGGGGGTGTGGGTTCCTGTGGCGAGCCGTTGCCGTACTCGGTGAGCTGGAGGTCCCAGCCCTGTTCGTGCATCCCGACCGACACCGCGCTGGGAGTCGAGGTAGCGGTGCAGGGTGTCGAGTGCCGGGTGTCGTGGTGCGGCGCGAAGGGTGACGAAGCCGAGAGCTGCACGGAGGAGCCGGCCGCGTGCGTCGGGCTGCACTCGACGAGATTACGCCGCTCGTCTCGTCATGCGCTCGTTAGATGGCGGCGATCACTCGCGCAGGCCGTACGTGCCGGGCGTCAGGCCAGGGAAGATCACTCGCTGCTCGACAAGCTGGCAGAGCAGCGGGTCCAGCTCGGGATCGGACGACCCCGAGACGGGACGCGAGTACCACGGCGCTGACGTAGGGGTACGTCCATGCCGTAGGCGGCGCGCCGAAGCTCAAGCAGGACTCGGTCGGCCAGCAGCGTCACGACTGCGAGCGTACCGCACGGTCCCGCGTGCCCCAGGAACACGAAGGCCCGGCCCACCACGAAGGGCGAGCCGGGCCGTCCGGTGCAGAGGCGTAGGGAGTAATCTCTCGTTCCGACGGCGGCCTCCTGTCTACTGCGGAGGCCCTCCGACGACGCCTCGGATCTCGCCACCGGGAAACGCCGCGGTGTGTACGTTCGCGTACGTTGTGCGCGCCCGGATGGCGCGGATGACCTCCGCCATCTCGCCGGCCGCAATACCCTGGCCCGCAGGCCCG
>DATICZ010000269.1:0-7866 GCA_035456525.1 Gemmatimonadales bacterium | reverse complement strand
AAGGGGAGGCCTGGATCAGCCAGCTCCACGCCTCGACCGTCCCGAACCTCAACGTCGCCGGGTTCTGGGATCAGGAAGACCCGTGGGGACCGTGGCAGATCTTCCGCCACGCCGCGGAGCACGATCCCGACCACACGAACTTCATGGTGGCCGGTCCGTGGTTCCACGGCATGTGGCGGTTCCCCAAAGGGGACAGCATCGGCCTGATCGCGCTCGGCGGCCACGAGACGGCCCGCGAGTTCCGCGAGACGATCGAAGCGCCGTTCTTCCGTCACTACCTCCATGGGCAAGGCGAGAAGCCGAGCTGGCAGGTGACGACGTTTCAGTCCGGCTCGAACCGCTGGCGCACCTACGCCGCGTGGCCGCCGCCCGAGAGCCGGACAAGGAAGCTCTACCTGCATGCCGACGGGACGCTGTCCTTCGACGTCCCCCGGGCGGGAGCCCCGGGTGCGGGACTCCGCGCCTATGTCTCCGATCCCGCGAACCCGGTGCCGTACCGGCCCCGCCCGATCTCGCCGACCTACCCGGGGGGCGACTGGCGCACCTGGGAGGTGGGGGACCAGCGCTTTGTCGACGGGCGTCCCGACGTGCTGACCTACGTGAGCGCGCCGCTCGAGCACGATCTCACGGTGAGCGGCGAAGTAGCCGCCGCTCTCTTCGCCTCCACGTCCGGCACCGATGCCGACTTCATCGTCAAGCTGATCGACGTGTACCCCGAGGATGCCCAGCCGAACGTCTGGGACCCGAACGCCGGTCCGGCGCCCGGCGCCTACGCGCAATCGGTGAACGGCTACCAACTGCCGATCGCGATGGAAGTCCGGCGGGGGCGCTATCTCCGGAGCAACGAGCACCCGCGTCCGCTCGCCCCGAATGTCGCGGTCGAATGGCGGATTCCCCTGCGCGATCGCGATCACGTCTTCCTGAAGGGGCACCGGCTCATGGTCCAGGTGCAGTCGACATGGTTTCCGCTGATCGACCGGAATCCCCAGAAGTTCGTGCCCAGCATCTACCGCGCGACGGCGGGCGATTTCGTGAAGGCGACGCAGCGCATCTACTCCACGCCTGCGCTGCCGTCGCACATCGCGTTGCCGGTCGTGCCGTGAGCCGGCGGGACTCTTCGCTAGAATCGCACCGTCACGCCGGCTCCGAGCCAGGCGTCACCCTGGCGATGGTCGTATCCCGCGAGGGCACTCGTACTCGGGAAGCCGCTGATGGTGTACATCATACCGGTCAGCTGTACCAGGAGCCCGACGCGCGACGAGATCTGATAGTGAGCGTCGAGACCCAGACGGCTGAACGGTTCCAGCCGCGTGGTACCAGACCCCCCTTCGTGCAGGATGAGTCCGCCGCCGCCACCAAAAAAGGTGGCGGAGACCTTCTCCGTGTTCACATAGATCCAGCCCAGATCGACGCCGGCCAGGATAAGGTCCACCTGCGTCCCCGTTGGGGGCAGAGAACCCCCCAGTCCGTGACGCGTCCAGGCAAGCTCACCCAGTACCGCCAGGCCGGGAACGCTCTCCGGCGCCCAATCCACACCGGCGCCGAAAAACGGACCGCCGCCCAGAAACGCGGTCCCGGCGTCGTTCAGCTTCTGGAAGGTGCGGACGCCGCCGCCGAGCACGAAGAGGCTGAGGCCCTCCCGCTGCTGGGCATGCGCCGGTCGCGCGACCATGAGTACCGTCAAGAAGAAGAGGCCACCCAGCCGCATGCGTTTCGCCCCTGTCGTGCGGGAGGTGAGGAGGAGTTCCTCTGTAACACTGCCCGCCATGAAATTCCTCATTTCCTGGCGAGAGGCAATCCGGCGACGGTGGTCGCTGTCCGAGCTCCTACAGGTCGCGACGCGCGAAGCGCCGCCCGGCGAGGCGCAGTGGGAGCTGAGGTTGGGAAACAGCGACGGCCACGCGGTACAGACACGAGGCCCGACCCTCGGGTTGGTGCTCGATACGCTCGAGCGGTTGGCCGAGCAGCTCCGCGATCAAGGCCTGCTCGTAGCGGCACGGCGCCTGGGTCACGTCGACCAGGTCGCGGATGGGACAGTGGCAAATCCGCAGGGTGGGTGCGGCCGGCGTGCCGTCCACCTGGGCCATGAATCCCTCATCGGCCAGGATTTGCGCGACCTCGGTGAATCGGGCGGCGCCGCTGAGTCCGCCCACCCGCGCCAGGGCGGCAGGGCGGCGCGTCGCGACACGTGCGGCGAAGAACTGCTCGAGCAGCTCGAAGTGTCCGTGCTCGGCGAGGTACATCACGAGATCGCGCAGTACGGCCGCTTCGCCGTGCGGAAACAGTGCATCTCCGCGTCGCGTGAGGGCGTACACGACTTCGGGGCGGCCCCGCTTGCCGCGCCGGCTCCCTTGCCGCAGTACGAACCCGTGCGCCGTCAGCGTCCGGAGGTGCTCACGTAGTGTGGCGGGGGCGAAGGGGAGCTCGCGGCCTACCTCTGCCTGGGTCGCCGGTCCCAGCCGCTTCAATAAGAGGAGGATGGCCCGCTGGGTTTCCCCCAGACCGGGCCCGAACAGCGGCGCGGTGGAGGCTTCGGTGTTGTTTGCGCTGGCCGATTCCATGGCAAACACGGTAGACGGGGGCGGCTAAGTCGAAACGAAAGTGCGACTGAAGGGACCTTCAGAGATCGTCGGAGTAATACCGCCCATGACACTGGCGATGTTCTTCGCCGCCTGGCTCGGCGCACTCCCGGCGGTGGGAAGTCAGGAAGAGGCCCAGGTGACCTGGCGGCCGGTGAGTCCCCTGCAGGGGTCACTCGTCGTGGTCGGCGTCCGCGTGCCGGCGACGGACAGCGTCCGCGTCGTGCAGGGTGAGCTCGCCGGCGAGCCGCTGCATTTCGAGCTCATCGACGGGTGGTTTCGCGCGATCGGCGGCGTGCCGATCGGCGCTCGCGCGCACGTTCGGGCCCGGGTGGTGATCGAGCGGGCGGGTGGCGCCCTCGACACGCTGAGCCGGAGCGTGCCGGTCAGGCTGCGGCGCACGCCCAGCGAGCGGTTGCGGACCGATCCGGCCTTCGTGCAGCCGCCCGAGTCGCTCGCTCCCCGGTTGCAGGCGGAGCGGGAGCTGGTCCGCGATCTCAAGCGCGGCGCCCACGACGTGCCCCGCCTGTGGAGCGACACGTTCGTGCCGCCGCGCCCCGGCCCGGTCACCAGCGTGTTCGGGATGCGGCGGGTGTTCAACGGGCAGCTGCGCAGCCGCCACCTGGGGGCGGACTATTCCGGCCGCCGCGGCGATTCCGTGCTCGCCACGAATCGCGGCGTCGTGGCATACGTGGGCGATCTGTACTACAACGGCACGACCGTCTTCCTCGACCACGGGGCGGGCTTGCTCACCGGCTACCTGCACCTCAGCCGGGTGCTGGTGGCGGCGGGCGACACCGTGTCCGCCGGCCAGCTCATCGGGCTCGTCGGCGCCTCGGGGCGGGTGACCGGCCCCCACCTGCACTGGTTCGCCTCCTACGGCGACGTCACGATCGACCCGACCGAGCTCCTGCGGGTCGATCTGAGCGCGTCGCTGCCCTGATCACTCGCTCAGCGCGCGCCACATCGCGAGCGGCGTACCCCGCACGACGGCGCGACTGTGCGCCAGCCCGACGGCCACGACCAGCCCGCAGACCGCCACCCAGACCCCGAGCAGCGGCAGCACCGGGAGCCGGAACGGCAGCTCGAACAGCCGCGTCATGATGGCCCAGCCGGCCGCACCCGCCAGCACGACGCCGGTCAGTGCGGCGAGTGAGCCCCAGGCGGAGTACTCGGTGAGGAAGATGCCGCGCACCTGCCGGGTGCTGGCGCCGAGCGTTTTCAGGAGGACTGCCTCGCGGGCGCGTTGGAGACGCGAGGCCGTCAGCGCGCCGATGAGGATCACGAGCCCGCTGCCGATCGAGAACAACGCCATGAAGCGGATGGCGAGGGTGACCTTGGCGATCAGGTTGTCGAGCGTGCGATGCACGAGGGTGAGATCGAGGGACGAGACGCCGGGGTAGGAGAGGGTGACGTCGCGCTGCAGCTCGGCGCGCAGGGTCGGGTCCGTGGTTCGGGCGAGCAGGACGAAAGTCTGCGGGGCGCGCTCCAGCACGCCGGGCTCGAAGACCACGAAGAAGTTTGGCTGAAACCGCGCCCAGCTGACCTGGCGGAAGCTCGCCACCCGTGTCTCCACCATCACGCCCTGCACGTTCCAGGTGATGCGATCGCCCAAGCCGACCGCCAGAGACGACGCGATGTCCTCCTCGACCGAGACGCGTGGCAAATCCCCGGGCGACCGGGGCGCGGTCCACCAGGTTCCCGCCGTCAGGCGCTCCGAGCCCACCAGCGTGTCGCGGTAGGTGTTGCGGTATTCCCGCCGCAAGACCCAGGGGCTGCGACGATGCAGGGAATCCGACGACAGCGAGTCGATCGGACGACCGTTCACGCGCGCGATGCGGGCCGGTACGATGGGTGCCACGTCGAGCGCTCGCACGCCGCGCGCATTGAGGATCCGGGCGACGCTGTCCCTCTCGTCCACCTGCACGTCGAAGAACACGAGATTCGGCCGGTCGGGTTGCGCGTCGAGCGCGAACTGGGCGACGAGACTGCGTTGCACGACATACAGCGTCGTGATGAGGAAGACGCCGAAGCCGATGGCGAGCATCACGGCGACCGTCTGGTTCTGGGGGCGGAACAGATTCGCGATTCCCTGGCGGATCACGTAGCTGGCCCGGCGGGGGAACCAGCGTCGCGTCGCCCAGATGAGGCCCTTCGCCGTGAGCCACAGCGCGGCGGTGGTGACGAGCACGGCCGCGGCGAAGGCGTAGCCGACCAGCGGACGCGGAGCCTGCCAGCGCGACAGCGCCACGAGCCCGGCGACCATCATCACGGCCACCACCAGACGCCACCATCGCGCCGGCCGCGGCACGGGCCCGGCATCGAGATCGCGACGCAGCACGCGCAGCGGGCTCACGTCCCGCAATTGCAGCAGTGGCAGCAGGGCGAACAGGCATGCCGTGCCGACGCCGATCCCGAGTCCCGTGAGCATGGTGGACCACTGCAGCGTGACCGACACGTCGAGCGGAAGGAATCCGCCGAGCACGGCGGGTAGCGTGGCCTGTACCAGCACCCCCAGGAAAACGCCCACACCCGCGCCGATCAGACCGAGGGCAGCGGCCTGGAGCAGGTACACTGCCAGCACGGTGCGCTGTCGGGCGCCGAGGCACCGCAACAGCGCGGCGCCGTCGAGCTTGTCGCGCACGAAGACGCTGACCGCGCTGCCCACGCCGAGCCCACCGAGCAGCAACGCGATCAGCCCGACCAGGCCGAGATAGCGCGCCAGCCGGCCCAGGGCTCGGGTAAGATCCTCCTCCTGTTCCGAGACGGTCTCGCTGCCGATCAGGTGGCGCTGCAGCAGCTTGTTGTAGTGGTTCAGGAACGGCTGGACCTGGGCGTCCGGCAGCTGGAAGTAGGCGCGGTACTGCGCCAGGCTGCCGAATTGGAGCAGGTGGGTCTCGGCCAGATACTGGGCGGGGAGGTAGACGCGCGGGCCGATCGCCGACCACAACGAGACGTCACCGGGCGCATCGGTAACGACGCCGGCGATGACGAATCGCGCGTCGCCGATCTGCACCGTGTCGCCCGGCGTGGCCTCCAGGTACACGAGCACGGCGGGGTCCACGAGCACCGCGTGCCGGCTGCGGAACGTCGTCCAGAGCGCCGGCGGGTCGGTGGCAATCGTCCCATAGAAAGGAAAGCCGCCCGCGACGGCGCGGACGTCGACCAGCCGCGTGCGCCCGCTGCGAACCGCGAGCGCCATGGACGCGAAGCTCGTCACCCGGGCGATCGGCACGCCGGACGCGCGCAGCGAATCGAACACGGCCTCGACCGAGTCCGGGAATGGGGACCGGGAGCGGAGCTCCAGGTCGGCGCCGAGCAGCGTGCGGGCCTGCGCGTGCACGGACGCCGTGACGTCGGCGCGGAACGAGTTGATCGCCACCAGCGCCGCGACGCCGAGACTCACGGCGCCCAGATAGAGCGCCAGCCGCCGCCGGCTGCCGCGGCTCTCGCGCCACGCCATGACGAGCGCGAACGGCGCTCTCACGCCGGCTCCGTGCGGGTGTCGGAGACGATCGATCCGGCGGAGATCCGGATCACCCGGCGCGCCCGGGCGGCCAGGGCAGGGTCGTGCGTGACCAGGACGAGGGTCGTCCTCGCGTCGCGGTTCAGGGCCACCAGCAAGTCGATCACCGCCCGACCGGTCTCGGCGTCGAGGCTGCCCGTGGGCTCGTCGGCCAGCAGCAAGCGGGGCTCGGCGGCGAAGGCGCGGGCGAGGCCCACGCGCTGTTGCTCGCCGCCCGACAGCTGTGCGGGATAGTGGTCCATCCGCTCGCCCAGCCCCACGCGCTCGAGCAACTGCCGGGCGCGCGCCTCTGCCGCGCGTCCGTTCCCCGTGGCCCGGCCGCGCAGCTCGATCGGGACCAGCACGTTCTCCAGTGCGGTCAGCGTCGGCATCAGCTGAAAGGTCTGAAACACGAAGCCGACCTTCTCGACCCGCATCCGGGCCCGGGCGTCCTCGGACAGCGCGCCCAGATCTGCGCCGTCGAGGTGGATAGTTCCTCGCGTGGGACGATCGAGTCCGGCGAGGAGGCCGAGCAGCGTCGTCTTTCCGCTGCCCGAGGGCCCCATGATCGCCACGAACTCTCCCGGGGCGATGGCGAGGTTAACTTGACGCAGTACCGTGAGCGGCCGGCCGCCGCTCTCGTAGGTCTGCTCCAGATCCTTGGTTTCGATCATCATGCGCCGAATAATACTGAGCGCGGCGCTGGCAGGTCTCGCCGCCTGCAGCGGACGCCCCCGCGACGCCTCCCCGGCTGCGGCCGACAGCACAGCCGACGCGGCGGCGCCGGTCGACGAGCGTCCGGTTGTACTCTGCTTCGGCACGAGTCTCACGGCCGGGCTCGGCCTCGCACCCGAAGAAGCCTACCCCGCGCTGCTGCAACGCAAGGTCGACTCGGCGGGGCTCGGGTTCCGGATCGTGAACGCGGGCGTGAGCGGCGAAACCTCGGCTGCGGGGTTGCGCCGTATCGACTGGCTGCTGGAGCAACCGCAACAGGTGGCCGTCCTGCTGCTCGAGCTGGGGGCCAACAACGCGCTGCGCGGACAGGACCTCGGTGCTGCGAGTCGGGATCTGCAGGCAATCATCGACCGGACTCGGGCGCGATTTCCCGAGGTGCGCATCGTCGTCGCCGGGATGGCCGCGCCGCCGAACCTCGGCGCCCGCTACACGCGGGAGTTCCGCGACATGTTCGTGGATCTCGCCCGCGCCAACCGCGCGGCGCTGATCCCGTTCCTGCTCGATGGGGTGGCGGGCAACCGCGAGCTCAATCAGGCCGACGGCATCCACCCGACGGCGGTAGGGGAGCGCATCGTGGTGGACAACATCTGGACGGTGCTGGAGCCGGTGCTGCGGAGCGTCACGCGCGAAACAGGTAGGTGACCTTCGCGAAGAACTGGTCCTGAAGCCGCTGCAGCCCGCGGAACGCGAACGCCTC
This sequence comes from Gemmatimonadales bacterium, assembly GCA_035456525.1. Taxonomy (GTDB): domain Bacteria; phylum Gemmatimonadota; class Gemmatimonadetes; order Gemmatimonadales; family GWC2-71-9; genus DASTHG01. The sequence goes on along the minus strand of DATICZ010000269.1, from coordinate 350 downwards.
CGTCACGTCCGTGGCGCCCCGGAGAAGGGACCTGAGCCGGCGACCAGGATCGGTACGAAGACAAGCCGAAACATGCGGGCCTAACCCAGCGCGTCTGCTCCCGGCCCGTGTGACGCGCCGCCCTCCAGACCGGGTATGCTTACTCAAACCTCTTTCAGCCGGGGTGTCAGATGATCCCTTTGGGTCGGCGTTTCGTTGCCCGACGTCCCGCGTTCCTGCTGCTCACCCTTTCACTCGCCCTCGGCGCCGGGGCATCGGCGCAGATCATCCCGATCCGCAGCGTCCCGCTCGCCCAGGGCGATCAGTTCCTGATCTTCCCGTCGGCCAACCTGGGAATGGGCGGCGTGTCC
>DATICZ010000268.1:0-3415 GCA_035456525.1 Gemmatimonadales bacterium | reverse complement strand
TTTTCACCCATCCCGACAACGAGGGCTCGCAGCGCGTGGCGGAGGCCGCCGGCTTTCGGCGCCAACCCGGACTGTCCGCCGTTACGCCTCCCTTTCCGCACGTCTCGTGGTTGATATCCGTCCCCCGTCGTTGGTCGTGGTGGGCGCAGGTCAGGTGGTGTAGGCGGTTGGGGGGACGTCGAGGAGTTCCAGCAGCCGCGTCTGCAGGGGCGTGAGCTTCGGTTGGAAGGTCTGCACGTGTTGGGCGTCGCGGATCAGGTGGTGGCGCTGGATGGGGGCGAAGTGGTCGAGGACGCGTGCGGCGGTCGGTGCCGTGCAGGCGCGGTCTTCGTGGTAGAGCGGTAGCTGGTCGATGGCGTGGCGGGTCATCGCGGCTCGTAGGTGGCGTTCGATCAGGCAGCAGCACAGCAGCGCGATGAACTGGCAGCAGAACAGCGCCTCGATGCGGGCCGGGCTCTTGAGCGTGACGGGGGCGGCGTCGTGGACGGACTTCAGCTGGTGGTGGCGCTTTTCGAGGTGGGGCTGGTAGCGGTAGGCGAGCAGGACGTCGGTGTCGGTGAGGGCGTGGTCGTTGCTGATCAGCGGGAAGCAGCCGTCAGACGCGGCGTCGTAGCGGACCTTGTCGGCGTCGACGGTGACCTTGAGTGCGTAGCGGGTCGTGGTGAGCTTGCGGTAGCGGGTGTCCTTGCCCGGTCGTCCGCGCTTCTCTTGGCGGTAGCGCTCCTGCTCGTGCTCGCTGACGGTGACGGTGACGTGGCGTTGAGCGCCGGTCGTGGCGAGGATCGCGGCGGCGGCCTCTTCGGCGGCGACGCGCGTGGTGATCCGCGCGCGAGGACCGGCGAGTCGCTGGTCGAGGTCCTCCAGCGCGCGTCGGGCGCGCTGGATGCGCTCGCTGCGCGCGGTTTCGTCGCGGCGGGCCTTGGTGGTCGAATGCACCCACGTGATGCGGTGACCCTCGCTGGAGGGAAACGGCGCCGGCGCGACCCGCCAGACATCGTCGGGGTCGTCTTGGCGCATGCCCGGGCGCCGCGCGGCCTCGCTCCAGTCCGGTGTCGCGGTGCTCATCCAGTCGCGCAGCAGCGCGTCCTCGCGGCGGCTGCGGGGCAGCACGGTCACGAACCGTCCGCCGCGCGCGTGGATGTGGGTCATCTGCTCGCGCGTGCACAGCTTGCTGTCGGCGACGTAGAGGAAGTCGGCGCGGCCGGTCAGCGCGCGCAGCCCGTCCCAGGTGTCGATGTGCGTCTGGTCGTCGTTGGTGTTGCCATCGGCCAGGCGATGCGCGAGCGGGACCGCGCCGTCGGCCGACACCGTCAGGATCAGCACGAGCTGCTTGAGATCGGGGCGATGGTCCTTGGAATGGCCCAGCGCCGCGGCGGGAGTGGTCTTGCCGCCGCGTTGACGGCCGTCAGCCTGCTCGTAGGCGCCGTGCAGCGCAAACGACGTGGAGTCGTTGTGCAGCTGTGAGCAGTCAACGCCGAACTCGTCGATCGCGGCGACGACCAGCTGCGTCAGCAGCGAGCCGCGGTCGGCGTCAAACAGCTCGTCCAGCGCGCGCCCGACACGGTCGTCGTTGAGCAGCCCGGCCTGGCCGGGCGCGAGGCCCAGCAGCCCCGGCTCAAACGACGACGCCCACGCCCCCAGGCCGTAGAGCGGCTCGCGCGCGACGCACAGGTTGCGCACCAGCACCCCGATCGCGGTCGGCGTCTGCAGGCTCGTGCGCGCGTCGGCGCCCCGCAGCCAGCGCGTCAGCGTCTCCGCAAGCCGCATCCGCTCGAGGAAGCGGTCGACGATCGGTAGCGCTCCGAGCCCGATCGACTCCAGTTCGAACGCGCCGGCCGACGGCGCCGTCATCTGCGAACGATCCACCATGCTGTCCGACAGTACATATACTCTCGGACAGAACGCGATCGACACTCACCGCATGCCAGCCACGCCATCACCGCCGGAGCGCCGCCGACGCGAGCTGCTCGCCCAGATCGCCGAGATCGGGTTCGTCCTACCCGGCAGCCTCAACACCGTCATGAACCGCTGCGGCAAGCCACGCTGCGCCTGCCACGCCGACCCGCCCCGCCTGCATGGCCCCTACACCACCTGGACACGCAAGATCGCCGGCAAGACCGTCACCCGCCGACTGACCCCCGAACAGGCCGAACGCTACCGCCCCTGGTTCGAGGACAACCGCCGCCTACACCAGCTCATCTCCGAACTCGAAGCGCTCTCCCTCAAGGCCGCCGAGCGCGCCGAAGGCTGGGGGAAGAAATAGCGCCCGAGAAGTGCGGAAACGGAGAAACAATCGCCGGAAGGCCACTCTTTAGGGAGGCCGACAGCGATCCCCGTCAGGCCACCTCCACGACGGCCAGGCGGTCGTTCCGGCCCCCCTCACGCATCGCCGGGTCCATTCTGAGACTGAGAATGATCCCGGAGATGCGTCATCTCTCCGCGGGAGTGTGTCCGTCAGCGCAGAGACGCGATGCCACCGACATCGACGACCGCGCGGCGGCCGATGGTGGGACGGCCCTGGTTGGCCTCGAGGCGGTCGCGGATGTGCCGGACGTAGGCGGTCGTGTCGTCCTGGCGGTTGGCGTGCAGCTGCATGAGCATCAGCATCCGATTGGTGCGGTCGCGGTTCTTCAGCCCGTAGGCGCGCGGGCGGATGGAGGCGCGGATCGGGTCGGTGAACGCATCCAGCGGTGAGGTCGTCAGTGGCGTGTCGGCGGGTCGCTTCAGGCGCGGCCCGCGCCGGTTGAACTGGTCCTCAACGATCCGCCCTGTGGTGTTCAGCCACTCGCTCACGCGGGGGATGCCGGCGGCGTGGCAGCGCTCGATGAACGGCGTCCAGAACGACGGCCCGGTGAACGCCGCCTCGGCCCCGGGCAGCAGCTCGTCGATCGCCTCTCGGTGCCGGGGCTCTTCGACGCGGATCTTGACCATCAGCCGCTCCAGCGCGTGGCGTAGGTGCCACTCGCACAGGTACAGCTCGGCGTCGGGGAAGCGGGCGCGGACCGCGTTCGTGAGCCCATCGTCGTTGTCGCACACGACCCGCCGAGGCGCGCCGGGAAGCGCGCCGAGGAACGCCTCCCAATCGGGCTGGGACTTCGTCGTGAACGCCTCCACGCGCCACAGCTTCGGGCGCCCGGCCTCATAGCCCATCGCGGTGAAGATCCGGAACGCGATCTGGGTGCTCCCCGTCCTCGGGTTGCGCACCCGGAACGGCAGGTCGTCCAGCAGCAGCGAGCCCGACTCGGGCCACGCCCGCCGGGCGGTAGGGCTCGAACACGACCGGGCGAAGACCTCGACCCAGTCCATCACCAGCCAGAAGGCCGTCGAGCGGCTCGAGCGCCGCTGGCCGAACCTCGTCCTCGTCCACACGCCGGTCCACGCGAGCTGGCTCAACCAAGTCGAGATCTACTTCTCG
>DATICZ010000267.1:0-13896 GCA_035456525.1 Gemmatimonadales bacterium | reverse complement strand
GCCGAGCCGGCGCCTCCGAGGGCGACGCGCTTGCCCTTGAGATCGCGGACCGACTTCACCCCCGACTCGTGGGTGACGACGATGTGGACCAGCTCGGGATACACGGAGAAGACGCCACCGATGCTCTTCACCGGCTTGCCCACGAACGAGTCGAGCGTGATCCCGTTGAACGCGTAGTAGGCGATGTCGTTCTGGAGCAGCGCGAAGTCGACCTCGCCGGAGCGAAGGCGCTGGACGTTCGCCACCGAGCCCCCCGACGACTCCACGGTTGCGCGGATGTTGAGGGCTTTGTCCGCGGACGTGATGCGCGAGATCGCGCCAGCGATCGGGTAGTAGACACCGTCAACCTCGCCGGAGGCGATGGTCACGACCCGCCGCGTCTGGGCTTCCGGACTCGTCGAGAATGTGACCGCGTTTGCCAGGCAGACCACCACCGCAAACGCGACGACCCGCTTCATGAAGTCCTCCCGGCCCATGGCACGAACTCGCCCATCATCTTACCTGTCCTGTCACGACTGCGGTGTAGACTGAGCGCCGTGACGGCGCGCCTCGGGGTCGACATCGGCGGAACGTTCACCGATCTCGTGGTCATCGACGAGACGACCGGTGCCGCGCGCGTGGGCAAGATCCTCACGACGCCGAAGGATCCGGCATACGCGGTCGAGCAGGGCATCGCGTCCCTCCTCGACGAGTCGGCGATCGCGCCGAGCGCCGTCCGGGCGGTCGTCCACGGCACCACGCTTGCGACCAATGCGCTCATCGAGCGCAAGGGCGCCAAAACGGCGCTCCTGACCACCGCCGGCTTCCGCGACGCGCTCGAGATTCGCCACGAAGGCCGCTATGACATGTACGACCTCTTCATCGATCCTCCCCCACCCCTCGTGCCGCGGCATCTCCGCCGCGAAGTCCACGAACGCCTGCTGGTCGACGGCTCGGTCCGGCAGGTCCTCGACGAGGACGGGGCGCGTCGAGTCATCGGCGAGCTGATCGCCGAGGGCGTCGAGGCGATCGCGATCTGCCTGTTGCACGCCTACGTGAACCCGGTGCACGAGCAGCGGCTGGCGGCACTGGTGCGTGAGATCGCGCCGCAGATGGCGATCGCTTGTGCGTCGGACGTCGTTCCCGAGATTCGCGAGTACGAGCGGACCTCGACGACGACGGCCAACGTCTACGTGGCGCCGCTGATGGCGCGCTATCTCGAAGACCTGGAGCGGCGGGTCACCGAGCAGGGGATTCCCGGTCAGCTCTACATCATGCAGTCCTCCGGCGGCATCGCGCTGCCTCCGCTCGCCCGGCGCCTGCCGATCCGGCTGGTCGAATCCGGGCCCGCCGCCGGGGCACTGGCCGCCGCCCAGGCCGCGCGAGAGCGCGGCGAGCGCAAGCTGCTGTCGTTCGACATGGGCGGCACGACCGCCAAGGCCTGCGTGATCGATGACGGGGTGCCGCTCGTCGGCCGGGAGTTCGAGGTGGCGCGCGCGGACCGATTCAAGAAGGGCTCGGGGCTGCCGGTCCGCGTGCCCGTAATCGAGATGATCGAAATCGGCGCCGGCGGCGGCTCGATCGCGCGCGTTGACCGCATGGGACTCCTCAAGGTCGGCCCCGATAGCGCGGGCGCGGATCCCGGTCCGGCTTGCTACAACCTCGGCGGGCGGCAGCCGACCGTCACCGACGCCGATCTGCTGCTCGGCTACCTCGATGCCGACTTCTTCCTGGGCGGACGCATGCGGCTCGATCGCGCGGCCGCCCAGGCCGCCGTCGAGGAGCACGTGGCCCGCCCTCTCGGTCTCGATGTCACGCAGGCGGCGTGGGGCATCCACCGCGTCGTCAACGAGAGCATGGCGGCCGCCGCACGCATCCACGGGATCGAGCGTGGGAAGGACCTGCGCTCGTATCCATTGTTCGCGTTCGGCGGCGCCGGCCCCGTCCATTGCTGGCAGGTCGCGCAGATTTTGAAGGTGCCGCGCATTTTGCTGCCCTTCGGCGCCGGCGCAATGTCCGCCTACGGTCTCCTGGCCGCCCCACTCGCCTTCGACTTCGTGCGGACCGGCCGCCAGCGCCTGGACAGCGCCGACTGGGCCTCGATCAACCGGATCTTCGCCGAGATGGAAGGTGAAGGACGCGCGCTGCTCGCACGAGCCGGCGTCACCGCGGGCGACGTCGTCGTGGCGCGTGTGGCCGAGATGCGCTATGTCGGCCAGGGGCACGAGGTCGAGGCCGCCGTGCCGCTCGGGACCCTCTCCGCCGAGAGCCTCTCGAAAATCACGGCAAGCTTTGAGGCGGCGTATCGCACGCTCTACCATCGCCTGCCCCAGGGCGTGCCGATCGAGGCCCTGAACTGGCGCGTGACCGCGGCGGGACCGGACCCCGAGACCAGATCGATCGGAGGTCCAGGACCGGCGAGCGCCTCGCGCAAGGCCGCCTCGAGGCGGGCCGTCCGCAAGGACTCGACCACACGCGGCGGCTCTACGGGTCGGCGCGACGCGGTCAAGGGGACGCGCAGGGCGTACTTCGCCGAGAGTCGCGGATTCGTCGAAACGCCGGTGTACGACCGCTATACGCTCGCCCCGGGAATGGCGCTGACGGGTCCGGCGATCATCGAAGAGCGCGAGTCGACTGCGGTCATCGGGCCCGGAGGTCGCGTCCGCGTGGACGCGGGCCTGGCCCTCATCGTGGAGCCAACACCGTGACCGCGCGCCGCCGCGCCGCGAGCGGGACCGGCCGTGCGAAGCGGTGGCGCCGATCCGGCAACGGCGGGCGCACCGGAGCCACTCGCTCCTCTCTCAGGGCACCCGCGGTCAGAGCCAGCCTCACGAACCCCGCGACAACAGACCCGATCACGCTCGAGATCTGCTGGAACCGCCTCGTGGGCGTCGTCAACGAGCAAGCCGCGGCACTCCAGCGGACGTCCTTCACCTCGATCGTGCGCGAGGCGGGCGACCTCTCGGCCGGTGTCTTCGATCGGCGCGGCTTCATGGTCGCTCAGGCCGTGACGGGCACCCCGGGGCATATCAACTCGATGGCGCTCGCGATGAAGCACTTCTTGGCTGCGTTCCCGCTCGAGACGCTCCGGCCGGGCGACGTGCTGATCACGAACGACCCGTGGCTCACCTCGGGCCATCTGAACGACGTCACGATCTGCTCGCCGATCTTTCGCGGAGCCGAGTGCGTGGCCCTCTTCGCTTCGACCTGCCACACCGCGGATATCGGCGGCCACGTGCTCTCGGCCGAGGCGCGCGAGGTGTACGAGGAAGGACTGCAGATCCCGCTCATGAAGCTCTACGAGGCCGGCCGGCCCAACGAGGCGCTGATCGCGATCATCAGGGCGAACACCCGCCTGCCCGACATGGTGCTGGGCGACTTTCACGCCCAGGTCGCGGGCGGCGCCGTCGGCGGTGAGCGGCTTCTCGAGTTCATGGCCGAATTCGGGTTCCAGCGGCTCGAGCCGCTCTCCGATCAGATCATCTGGCGCACCGAGCGCGCCATGCGGGAAGCCATCCGTGCGCTCCGGCCCGGCGTCTACACGAACGAGATCACGTCGGACGGGTTCGACGAGCCCATCACGATCCGCGCGCGCTGCGAGATCCGTGGCGACGAGCTCCTCGTGGACTACGCCGGCTCGTCACCGGCGAGCCGGCGCGGCGTGAACGTGGTGATGAACTACACCGAGGCGTACACGACCTACGGCGTGAAGGTGATCGTGAGCCCGGACGTGCCGAACAACGAGGGTGCGTTCCGGCCGCTCCGCATCTCGGCGCCCGTGGGCTCGATCCTGAACGTGCAGCGTCCGGCGTCCGTCGCCGCTCGGCATATCGTTGGCCACTTCCTGCCCCACGTCATCGCCGGCGCCCTCGGCCAGGCGTTGCCCGATCGCGTCATGGCCGAAGGGTCGGCGAACATCTGGGGCATTCAGGTCTCGGGCAAGGACCTCGCGGGCGACCCGTTCAGCTACATCTTTTTCTCGTCGGGCGGTACCGGCGCGCGCGCCATCAAGGATGGGCTTTCGGCGACTGCGTTTCCCTCGGGCGTTCTCGGCACGCCGGTCGAGGTCATCGAGAACCTCTCGCCGTTGATCGTCGAGAAGAAATGCCTCCGCGACGGTTCGGGCGGCCCGGGGAAGTACCGCGGCGGCCTCGGGCAAACCATCGCCTTTCGCGTACGGACCCGTGAGCCGTTCGCCACCTCGATCCTCTGCGATCGCACCGTCCACGCTGCGAACGGGTTCCTCGGCGGCGGGCCGGGCGCTCGTGGCGCCGTGCTGATCGACGGCGTGGCGCCGACGAATCCCAAGGCCGAGCAGCTCGTGCCCCCTGACGCGCTCGTAGAGGTTCGCTTACCCGGGGGCGGCGGCTACGGGCCGCCGGCCGACCGCGATCAGGAGCTGGTCGCGCGCGATCTCCTCGAAGGCTACGTTCGCGGCGCCTGACGCGCGCCACAATCACCTCTTCGACGAGCAGCTGACCGCTAGCGTCTTCGTGCAGAGTGCCCCGCGCGCTGTGCACCCACGCGATCGACGTCTGTGCCGCCCGTCTTGTGATTCCACTACCTTGCGCTGTCCTCCGCCTTGGTGCGCGAATTGCCGGTTCTCGGACCCAGGTAGCGCACGAACGACGGGGAGATTCTGTTGGATCGGAACACACTGCAGCATGGCAGGCGCAAGGGCTACGCGATGCGGGCTCCCGGGGGGCGACTCGCGCTCGGCGCCCTGGCAGTCTGCTGGATGCTTTTCGGGCCAAGTCTCGCGTGGAATCACGGACGGCTTTCCCTCGCGCCCACCCACGCGCACGCCCAGATCACTTACATCTACGACCGGCTCGGCCGCCTGATCGGCGTCGTTGACCCAGCTGGCGATACTGCCGTGTATCACTACGACGCCGTCGGCAATCTCACCAGCATCACCCGCCAGAGCTCCGCGCTCGTCTCCGTCATCGACTTCAACCCCGCCAGTGGACCGGTGGGCACCACCGTGACGATCTTCGGCACGGGCTTTAGCCCGACCCCCAGTGAGAACACCGTCACCTTCAACGGCACGACGGCCACCGTGTCGTCGGCCAGTCCGACCCAGCTCGTCGTCACCGTTCCCGGCAGTGCCACCACGGGCTCGATCGGCGTGACCGCGCCTGCGGGATCGGCCTCGAGCACCACGCCGTTCGCCGTGACCGCCACGAACGGCGCGCCAACCATCACGAGCTTCACCCCCACGATCGGCACTCCGGGCACCGCCGTCACGATCACTGGCACGAACTTCGAGCCGACGCCGAGCCACAACCGCCTGCGGTTCAATATCGTGCCCGCGCCGATCACCTCGTCGACCGGGACGAACATCTCCGTTCCGGTGCCGGGCGGGGCGACGTCGGGTCGGCTCTCCCTGGCGACCCCGGGTGGCACCACCCAGAGCACCGGCGACTTCTTCGTGCCGCCCCAGCCCAACACGGCCGCCAACGTGTCCTTCACGGGGCGGGCTTCCATCGGGGGCGCGACCGTCAACGCCACCATCACCAGCGTCGGCAAGATCGCCCTCATCGTCTTCGATGCCACCGCCGGCCAGCAGCTGAGCGCCGGCATCGGCTATGGCGGTGTCGTCGAGACGAACACCTACGTCTTCCGCCCCGACGGCACGCAACTCGCCTGGGTCTACTCGGATTTCTATGGTCGGGACATTCAGATCGCCGCCCTGCCGGTGACCGGGACCTACACCATCATGGTCGCCCCCGGTCCCAACTACACCGGCACGAAGGCCATCACGCTCTCGCAGGACCTGATCGTGGGGCCCATCGTGGTGGGCGGTGCCTCGGTGTCCGTGAACATCACGCGGCCCGGCCAACGGGCGCGACTCACGTTCTCGGGGACGGTCGGGCAACGGCTGACTCTCGGCTTCCCCGACGCGAGCCCCTTTGACGCCATCACGGTCACGAAGCCCGATGGGACGACCCTTGCGGCCTTCGCCGGCGGCTCCGACCTCAGCATCGCCATGCCCCCGCTGCCGACCACCGGGACCTACGGCATCCTCGTCGATCCCCGCTACGCCGACCCCCGCAACATGACGCTGACCCTCTCGGAGGAGGTCAGCGGCGCGATCGTGATCGACGGCAGCGCGCTGCCGCTGACCCTGACCCGGGTGGGGCAGGTGGCGCGGGTGACCTTCGACGCGACGGCGGGCCAGCGGCTGAACCTCGCCGTCACCAGCGCGACACTCTCCACCGCGCTCTCGATCCTGAAGCCTGACGGCAGCTCATGGGTCACGACCAGCGTCAGCAACAACTCGGTCGTCGACACCGGCCCCGTGCCCACCACCGGCACCTACACCATCGTCCTCAATCCCGGTCCGGCGGTGACCGGCAGCCTGACCCTCACGCTCTCAGCCGAGATCGCCGGGAGCATCGCCATGGGCGGCTCGCCGGTCTCGGTCTCCATCACGCGCCCCGGTCAGAAGGCGCGGCTGACCTTCAGCGGGACCGCCACGCAGCGGGTGAGCCTGAACATCGCCGGCGTGACCGTGAGCGGGACCGCCTATGTCGGCTTGCTCAACCCGAACGGCACGCCGATCAGCGGTTTCCCCAACTGGTCGCAGATGAACTTCTTCGGCCCTGGCTCGGGGTTCCTCGGCACCTATACCCTGACCACGACCGAGACCGCCTATGCCGTTTATTTGGCGCCGAGTGGGACGGGGATCGCCGGGGCGACCTTCACCCTCTACAACGTACCGCCGGATGTAACCGGTACGCTGACCATCAACGGGGCGGCCGCGCCGGTCACCATTACCGTGCCCGGCCAGAATTCCTCGTTCACCTTCACGGGCACCGCCGGCCAGGTCGTGACCCTTCGCGGCGCCAGCAACACGATCGGCTGCGGCAATTTCATTCTGATCCGTCCGAACTCGAGCATGACCGTCACCCAGCCGTGCGCCGCGACCTTCTCGATGGGTGCCACGCTGCAGACCGGCACGCACACCCTGATCTTCGATCCGTCCGGGGCCAACACGGGCAACGTGAACCTGAGCGTCACGCTCCCATGAGGCGAGGAACACCATGAGCACTCGCCGCCGCCTGCCAAGCCTTCTGCTCTCCGTTGCACTGGGACTCTTGCTCCTGCCTGCTCCATCGGGTCCTCAGAGCGCCGGGCTGAGCACAAACTCGCTGGCCGGCCAGACTGTGACAGTTCTACCGGATGGACGCTCACTAATTCTCGGCGGTTGGGGACCACAAGGAGCGACGAGGACCGCGGACGTCTACGACCCTCGCATTGGCTTGACCACGACACTCGCTCCACTCAATCCCGCGCGCGCGTGGCACTCGGCGACCGTTTTGCCAGACGGCACGGTGCTAGTCCTGGGCGGTACGGGCGCGAACCGCCAGGTCCTGGCCGAGCCCCAGATATTCGATCCGCGGATCGGCACCGTTCAGTCGCTCGCGATCGCCGGGATGGCTCCGCGCACACACCACAGCGCAACGCTGCTGACCGACGGACGCGTGCTCATCGCCGGGGGCCGCGATGCCGCCGGGAACGCCCTGGCTGACGCCAACGTGTGGACCCCTCAGACCGGCGCGGTGGAGACGACGTCGACTCCGATGAGCACGAGGCGATCCGGCCACACCGCGTCGCTCCTGAGCGATGGGAGCGTCCTGCTGTGGAATGGCGCCGGTGTTGCGAGTGGTGATCTCTTCGATCCCGCCACGGCGACCTTCCGCCGCGTCGGGGCGATGCCTTCGGGATCCCATACGTCCGACCTTCCTCAGCTCGAGGCGTCGTTGCCGACGCCGGGCGCCGTCGACGTTCCGGCGGACAGCGTGATCGGGCTCCGCTTCTCCAAACCGCTGCGCATGGACAGCGTGAGCGACGCGACCGTGACCCTCAGCGGGCCTCAGGGACCCGAGTCGGTCCGCGTCGTGCCGGCCGAAGGCGGCATGCTCGTCTTCGTCACGCCCTCGTCGCCGCTGATTCCTGGCTCCCGTTACAGCCTCGTGATCAACGGCTCCGAAGATCTCAGCGGGTTTCTGCTTCCCTTCACACGCGTCGAGTTCACCACGACCGGACCGCTGCGTTCGGCTCCCTCGAGCGCCATGAGGGCACCCGCCGCGAGGTCCGACTACTCCGCCGACCACGCTCATCAGGCCGCGCGCTCGCCGAAACCGGGCATGCGATCCGAGCTGGACGAATTCGAATGGAAGGGGCCGCTGCGCGAGGGCAAGCCGTACTCACGCTGGCAGGATCTGCCACCGCTCAAAGCTCCCCCGGGTGTGACGGCGCTCGCCGGACAGGTGCTGCGCTTGAACGGCCAGCCCTTGGCCGATGTGACGCTGCAGATCGGCATCCAGTCCGCCAGGACGGACCACACGGGCCGGTTCCTGCTGAAGTGGATCAGCTCGGGCCGGCAGGAGCTGATCATGGACGGCTCCACCGCCAACCAGCCCGGCCGAACCTACGGGACGTTCAACTACGGCGTCATCCTCGAGGACAGGGCAACCACCGTCCTGCCATTCACCATCTGGATGCCGCTCCTTGACATGCAGCACGCGACGCCGCTCCCGGCGCCAACCCCGCACGAGATCGTCGCGGTGACCCCTCGCATCCCCGGGTTAGAGGTTCGCGTGCCGGCCGGCGTCATCTTGCAAACAGACATCGGGCCGCTTCCGGTGATCTCGCTCACCCAGATCCCTGTGGACCGACCCCCGTATCCGCTGCCGCCGGAAACGACCTTCTTCTTCACCCCACAGGGGCACGGCGCCCAAGTGCTCCGCGACGATGGCACGCCCAGTCCGATCGGGATCCGCATAATCCTGCCCAACGTGGACCGCCTGCCACCCGGCACACGCGTCGACCTCACCCACTACAACTACTACCGCGGCGGCTGGACCACGTACGGCCAAGGCTCGGTCAGCGACGACGGCCATCAGCTTGTCCCCGATCCCGGCGTCGAGTTCAAACGCCTGGGATGCGCCTACATCCTGGGACCGGACCAGGCTTCCGCCGCTGCGATCGTGGCGGGCCTTCGTGCGGTCGACCCGATTGATCTGGGCACGGGACTCTTCACGATGGAGAAGGTCGATCTCGTGCTTCCCGACGTGATTCCCATCGTGATTCAACGTCAGTATCGCCCGGGGAACACCAGCCCGCGGCTCTTCGGCGACTCTATGAGCCATGCCTACATGCAGTACCTGGTGGGCGACCAGACCACCTTCAGCTACTCGCAGTTGGTGCTGCCCGACGGGGCCAAGATCCGCTTCAATCGCATCTCGCCCGGGACCGACAAGCCCGGGGCCATCATGGAACACACCGCCACGCCCACGGCGTTCTACAAGGCGCGGCTGACCTGGAACACCGCGCGCAACGGCTGGGACATCACCCTCGGCGACGGCACGGTGTATCAATTCACCGCCTCGGGGGAAATCGGCCCTTACCTCATGGGCATCCGCGACCGGACGGGCAATCAACTCACCATCAGCCGGACGATGCCCGGCAACAATACGTTGATCACTCGGATTACATCCCCGAACGGCCGCTGGGTGGATTTCAGCTATATCAATGTCAACTCGGTCATGCTGATCTCGCAGATCCGCGACAACCTGGGCCGCACCGTGAGCTACACGTATCATCCGAGCTCCTTCTTGCTCAGGACGGCCACGGACGCGGCTGGCGGCGTCACCGAGTACACGTGGACGGCGGGCCGGATCGCCACGATCAAGGACCCTCGCAACATCGTCTTCCTCACCAACGAGTACGACGCCCAGGGACGGGTGACCCGGCAAACCCAGGCCGACGGAACCTTCTACCGGCTTGCCTATACGGTCAACGGCCAGGGCAAGGTGACGCAGACCGACGTCACCGATCCCAAGGGACATGTGCGCCGGGTGACCTTCAACACGGCTGGCTATCCGCTCTCTGACACGCGAGCCTACGGCACGCCCATCGCTCAGACAACGACCTACACGCGCGACGCCACGAGCAACCTCGTCACCTCGATGACCGACGCCCTCGGGCGGCGGACCACCTATACCTACAGCAGTCAAGGCAAGGTGCTGACGGTGACCCGCTTGGCCGGCACTAGCAATGCGGTCACCACCACATTCACGTACGAGCCCACCTTCAACCACGTGGCATCGGTCACCAATCCACTCAGCCACACCACGAGCTTCACCTATGACGGGGTCGGCAACCTGACCACCATCACGGATCCTCTGGGCCACCGAACGACCTTCACCTACAACACCCAGGGGCAGCCGGTGACGATCCAGGATCCCCTCACCAACACGACGACCCTCACGTATTACAACGGCGACCTCGCGACCACTACAGACCCGACTGGCAAGACCACAACGCGCTTCACCGATGGTGGCGGCCGGCTCATTGCCGTCACCAACCCGCTTGGCCAGCGGACCCGCTACGATTACGGCGCTCTGAATGAGCTGACGAAGATCACGGACGCCATAGGCGGTCAGACTCGGTTCGCATACGACGCCAACGGAAATCTACTGAGCCTTGTCGACGCCCATACCAACACGACGAGCTTCGCTTACTCGAGCATGGATCACGTGGATACGCGAACGGATCCACTGTCGCGTCAGGACTCCTACGCCTACGACAACAATGGCAATCCGACGTCCGTCACCGATCGTAAGAGTCAGGCAACAAGCACGACCTACGACGCTTTGAACCGGCCTACGCTGATCACCTACCAGGACGGCTCCACTACCAGCTACACCTGGGACGCCGGTAATCGCCTCACCCAGATCGTGGACTCGGTGGCCGGCACGGTCAGCCGAACCTATGACGGGCTGGATCGTCTCACTCAGGAGGTCACGCCACAGGGTGCCGTCTCCTACACCTACGACACGGCAAGTCGCCGTTCGTCGATGACGGTGCTCGGGCAACCTACCGTTAACTACAGCTGGGACGCCGCCGATCGCCTCACCCAGATCAAGCAGGGTGCGGGCACGGTCTCGCTCAATTACGACGACGCCAACCGGCGCACAAGTCTCACCCTGCCTAACGGCGTCGTCACCGAGTACACCTACGACGCAGGTTCGAGACTCATCGGTCTGACTTACAAGCGTGGAATCACAACTCTCGGAGGCTTGACCTACGCGCACGATGATGCGGGCAACCGCGTCAAGGTAGGCGGCACGTGGGCCAGAACGGGTATCCCCGAGGCCATGACCGCGACTTACGACGCCGCCAACCGCCAACTCACGTTTGGCGACACGATCCTGTCGCATGACCTGAACGGCAACCTCACCAGCGATGGGACCAGCACGTACACGTGGAACGTGCGCAATAGGTTGGTGGCCATCAGCGATGGCATAGCCGCGAGCTTCCAATACGACCCTTTGGGGCGGCGTATCGCCAAGAACATCGAATCCACGGAGATCGGCTTCCTCTACGACCACCTCACGCCCGTGCAGGAACTGGAGGGATCCACAGTCGTTGCCAACCTTCTCACCGGCCTCGGGATCGACGAGTACCTGACACGTACGGACGCGAATGGTCCCAGCCATTTCCTCACAGATATCCTGGGCAGTACCATCGCGCTCGCCGACTCCATCGGATCTGTGCTGACGAGTTACACCTACGAGCCGTTCGGAGCGGCCAGCATCAGCGGGAGTGTGACCGGCAACACCTTCGACTACACGGGTCGAGAGAACGATGGAACGGGGCTGAAGTACTATCGGGCGAGGTACTACTCGCCAGGGTTCCATCGGTTCATATCCGAAGACCCGATTGGTTTTTCGGGCGGCACGCCGAACTTGTATTCGTATGTCGCCAACAATCCCCTCAACGCAACCGATCCATCGGGACTCCTGGTGAGCGACCTGGTCTACAGGGGCGCGAATGCCCTTCTCAGACTTGGCCGGACTACCGAGGATATCGCGGTGAGTGGCAGACTCACTGACGCCGGGTTAGGGGCCCTGGCGCAGTTGTTTCCCATTCGGGCTGAAACCAAAAATACGATTCTTCCCGGCTTCGACTACATCCGAATTGGCGATGTGCTCGCTGCGACGAGTCTTGCCGGTGGGTCCTCGACTCTATCCATGGCCTGGGCGATCAAAGGCCTTGTGGGCGCCGGTGCAACGGTTGGCACCGCCGGAGCCGGGACTACCGTTCTTGTCGGCATGTTGACATTAGTAGGAGCATATGAGGTCGGCGGAGCGTTCTACGACTTGGTTTTGAACAATGAGAGGCTCCTTGGCGGCTACACGATTGAAAATCTGACCTGGCTCGCCGTGCGGCCATGGGTCAAGGGATCATTCGGTCGAGGTCGCTGATCTTGCTACCGCGAGATGAGCATGAGCGTCGCCGCTGGATTCCCCGTGATCGCAGCGCGAAGATTTCACGTGAGGCCTACGTACCTCTGGTAGTGTGTCTGCTTTGGGCGATTGGAAATGCCGTGTTCACGGAAGTGGTCGTACCAAACCCTCCGCCTGACTCGAGTGTGCTGCGGCTCTATCTTGCAGTCTTCGGCCACAAGCGGTGGTTGGTGACGTGGCCCATCGTGGCGCTGACTATCTTGGGTCTCGACGCGTTACTCCGGAGACTTCTCGCTCGAATCAGAAGTAACAGCGGGAATTCTTAGCCCGCCTGCTTCCGTGGCCCGCGATCGTCGAGAAACTCCCAGGTCCCCTTCGACGACTTCTGAATGACGAAGTTGTACGACTTGTCGGTTCTCACGATGAGCAGATTCGTGGGTAGCTCGTGGACGCTGATGATCGCCGCCTTCAACCCAGCCTGCTCGACGTCGAAGCGGAAGGCTTGCCAGACCTCCTCCACTTCCTTGCGGACCTGTGCCTGATCCTCTAGCCGCAGGTCGGTTCGGTATTTCAGCATCAGCGCCGGGTCGCCTCTTGCGACGACCATCCTGGTGACGCTCAGTACTTTCACCTCGCGTCCCGACGGCAGCCGGTGGACGGTATAGCCCGTACTGGCAGGCCCGCAGGCGGCCAGTGCAAGAACCATCGCCGCGAGGGAGCAGAGAATCAATCGGCACATCCTCGCCTCCCACTCCAACTTCTGAGCAAGAGGTGAGCCAGCTCGGCGATGATTTCAAGATCGGGGAGTTATGCGAGCCAGGCGGTCACCGTCCTGTGGCGCCTCGCTCCGTCCGGCACGGGGCGTGACACTTCGCCAGCTGATGTCGCGAGGAGCGCTATGCTCGACGACTTACCGAGCCGAGCTCGCGGCAAGGTCGCCTTCACCACCGCCGACTTCTCGTCACATTCCGCTGAGGAGTCGGCCGAAACCGCCGATCGACTCGCGCACGCCGGCGAGATGCAGTGCCCTCCAGAGAGAGGCCTGGTTCGACGAGACGACGGGCTTGCCGAGGTCTCGCTCGAGCACCTCGAGCACCCCGACGGTCGGCAATCCGGTGCCGCTCAGAAGCACTGCGTCGGCTCCCGGCGCATCGGCGCCGCGAGCGAGCTGATAGGCGCGCTCTTCGCTCTCGTCGTAGATGTTCTCGATGCCGGCGAGCCGTCGATAGCCGACGATCTCGAACCCCGCCGCTGCCCAGTAGGCCTTGCCGAGCGCGCTGATCGACTCCGAATAGGGCGTCCCGAGGGCGAGCTTCTTGACGCGAAGAGCCCTGAGCGCATCCAGAATCGCCTGGGCCGCGGTGAGGGCTCGGGTGCCCGTGAGGGAGGCGATGCGGTCAGCGAGGATCTCTTCACCCTTGAAGCCGTTGACGTAGCTCGCCGCGGTGAACGCGAGGACGACCACCGCCGGGTTCACGGCCGCCAGCGCCCTCGCCGGAGCGGGGAGGGACTCGACGTAGGCGCGCGTCCGCTCCTCGATCCCTGTCGGCGCGCCGGGCTCACTCGCGGAGTCGGATGAGTCGAGGCGCGCGAAGTGGATCGACACGCCCTGGGGCGCCATGCGATAGAGCTCGGGCTCAACGGTGGGATTGCCCGG
>DATICZ010000266.1:0-8615 GCA_035456525.1 Gemmatimonadales bacterium | reverse complement strand
TACTCACGTCTCGAGTTCCAGCGTCGCACGGCGCTCGAGCGCGGCGAGCTGGCCGTGACCGGCCTCGCGGTCGAAGAGGTGGACAGTGCCGTGACCGTGCTCGCGGTCGCGCCGCGAGGCCCCGCCGCCAAAGCGGGCGTCCAGCCCGGCGATCGGCTGGTCGCGATCAACGACACGTCGGTGGCCGGGCTGACGGTCCGCAGCGTCGAGCTGCGGCTGGCGGGCGAGAAGGGGTCCAAGGTCCGCCTGCAGTTCGAGCGCGGCTCCCGGCTGGAACCCGACACGTTCCGGGTGACCGTGAAGCGGGACTTCATCCCGTTCCGCTCGGTCTCGCTCGTCCGGATGGTGGATTCCACCACCGGCTACGTCCGTCTCGACGCATTCGGACCGGAGGCGGCCAAAGAGGTGCACGACGCGCTCGACCGATTAAAGAAGCGGCACATGCGGCGCGCGATCCTCGACCTGCGCGGCAACCCTGGTGGCCTGGTCGAGTCGGCGGTTGAGCTGGCATCGGAGTTCTTCCCGCGCGGGACGGTCGTGTTCCGGACGCGCGGGCGCAAGCGCGACGTGGACACGACGTATACCACCAGGCGCGACGGCGAGTACGTGGCGCTGCCGCTCGTGGTGCTGATCGACGAGAACAGCGCCAGTGCGGCGGAGGCGCTCTCCGCCTCGCTCCAGGATCACGACCGCGCGCTCCTCCTCGGCCGACGCAGCTTCGGCAAGGCATTGATGCAGATGGACTTCATCGTCATGCCGATGGGGGACGATCTGCACCTCACGATCGGCTACGTCCTCTCGCCCAGCGGCCGCTTCATTCAGCGGCGCTATCGCGGCCTCGCGGTCGAGCAATACCTCGCCTTCGCCGGCAAGTCCGGGGCGGAGTCGGATACCCTCCAGGAGTACCACACCGACGCGGGGCGCGTCGTGCGCGGCGGTGGCGGCATCGCCCCCGACGTCGCGCTCTCGAAGCCCGTGCCGCTTCCCGTGTGGTGGAGCGTCGCCGCCGATTCCGGATTCGACGAGGCGGTGTCCGACAGCGTGGCCCAGACGCTCCCGGTGACACCGGCGGCCCGGGCCGCGTGGATCGGCACGCCCGAGCGGTGGCGCGCCACGCTGTTGCCGCCGTTCCTGGCGCGCGTGCGCAGCCGGCTCCACGTGATGGCGCAGACCGACAGCGCCCTCGAGGCGCGCCTCGGGCGGATCCTCGCCGCACGGGTCGCCGAGGTTCGCTGGGGGCCGGATGCGCTGGAGGAGTTTCTCGTGCGCGCGAGCCCGGACGTGCAAGCCGCGGTGGGGTACTTCCCGCGGCTTCCCGAGCTTTTGGCAGCGCCGCAGCACGAGGCTATGTTTTGACCTATGACAACGCCCCCCCGCACGCGCGCGCGCGGTGAAGCGCAGTCCGCTGCCCCCCGCCAGGCCCGCCCACCGCTCACCAAGGCCGAGCTGCTCGACGTCTATCGCCTGATGCTCCTGTCGCGTCGTCTCGACGACAAGGAAATCCAGCTCAAGCGGCAGAACAAGATCTTCTTCCAGATATCGGGGGCCGGCCACGAGGCGGTCCTGGTCGCCGCGGGGAAGGCCCTGAAGGCGGGATACGACTGGTTCTATCCCTACTACCGCGATCGCGGGCTCTGTCTCGCGCTCGGCATGACCCCCACCGAGATGCTGCTCTCGGCTGTGGCGGCGGCCGACGACCCCAATTCGGGCGGGCGGCAGATGCCCTCCCACTGGGGTCACAAGGCGCTCAATATCGTCAGCCAGTCGAGCCCCACCGGCACGCAGTTCCTGCAGTCGGTGGGCTGCGCCGAGGCGTGGCTCCGCTACTCGCAGGCGGAGGGCCTCGCCGAGAAGCCGATCCAGGGTGACGAGATCGTCTATTGCTCGGCCGGGGAAGGCACCACGAGTGAAGGAGAATTCTGGGAAGCGCTCAATACTGCCAGCAACCTGAAGCTGCCCGTCCTCTTCCTCATCGAGGACAATGGATACGCGATCTCGGTGCCGGTCGAGGTGCAGACCGCGGGGGGATCGGTGTCGGCCCTGGTGGCCAACTTCCCCGATCTGCATATCGAGGAGGTAGACGGCTGCGACCCGGTCGCGTCCTATGAAGCGATCGCCCGGGCCACCGCCCATTGCCGCGCCCGGCGCGGCCCCGCCCTCGTGCACGCTCACGTCACGCGTCCCTATTCGCATTCTCTTTCGGATGACGAGGTGTTGTATCGGCCTCCGACCGAGCGGGAAGCCGACGCAAAGCGCGACTGCATCGTCACCTTCCCCGAGCGTCTGAAGGCCGAGGGGGTGGCGACGGCTGCGGAGCTGGAGGCGATCCGGCAACAGGTCGAGGAGGAGATCGAGGTCGCGGCTGAAGTCGCGCTGGCTGCGCACCAGCCAGCGCCGGAGAGCGCGCTCCGCTTCGTCTACTCCCCGGACGTGGATCCCACGTCGGAGCAGTTCGATACCGAGGACGACCCGCATTTCAGCGGCGAGCCCACGACGATGGTGGACCTGCTGAACGTGTGCATGAAGGACGAGATGGCGCGCGATCCGCGCATCCTCGTGTTCGGCGAAGACGTGGCCGACGCCAGCCGGGAGCGGTACTTGAAGGAGGTCAAGGGAAAGGGTGGGGTGTTCAAGGTCACCTGGGGCCTGCAGCGCGAGTTCGGCAGCCAACGCGTGTACAATTCGCCCCTCGCCGAAGCGAACATCATCGGTCGGGCTATTGGCTTGGCCACGCGCGGCCTGAGGCCGGTGGTCGAGATCCAGTTCTTCGATTACATCTGGCCCGGTTACCACCAGCTGCGCAACGAGCTGGCCACCATGCGCTGGCGGTCCAACAACGCCTTCAGCTGCCCTGCCGTCGTTCGCGTCACCTACGGCGGATACCTGAAAGGCGGCGCGGTCTACCACTCGCA
The DNA here is from genome assembly GCA_035456525.1 of Gemmatimonadales bacterium. Classification (GTDB taxonomy): domain Bacteria; phylum Gemmatimonadota; class Gemmatimonadetes; order Gemmatimonadales; family GWC2-71-9; genus DASTHG01. Next base: position 5,703 of record DATICZ010000266.1, on the reverse strand, counting down.
GACCGGCGCCGTGATCTTCACGGCCGTTCCAGGGTTGCGGGTCGTATGTCCGTCCACCGCCCTCGATGCGAACGGGCTGCTACGCACCGCCATCCGGTGCGACGATCCCGTGGTGTTCCTGGAGCACAAGCACCTGTATCGGCAGACTTACAACAAGGCGCCGAATCCCGGGCCCAACTTCATGATTCCGCTCGGCAAGGCCCGGGTGGCACGCGAAGGCACCCATCTCACCGTCGTGACCTACGGTGCCGTCGTGCAGCGGGCGCTCGTCGCGGCCAAGGAGCTGGAGGAGCAGGACGGCGTGAGCGTGGAGGTGATCGATCTTCGCAGCCTGGCGCCGGTCGATTGGGTTACGGTCGCCACCTCCGTGCAGAAGACGAACAAAGTGATCGTCGCCTACGAGGATTCGTTCTCCTGGGGCTACGGGTCCGAGCTCGCGGCGCGGCTGGCCGACGAGTGCTTCCCCTGGCTCGACGCGCCCGTGAAACGGGTCGCGGCGACCGACACGTTCGTCGCGTACTCTCCGGATCTCGAAGACTTCATTCTGCCACAGGTCGAGGACCTCGCGCGGGCCATGCGCGAGCTCCATGCGTTCTAAAGCAGTCCTCGCCTACAGTCTGCTGTTCTTCTTGTCCGGTGCCACAGGGCTCGTGTACGAGCTCCTGTGGGTCCGGGTGCTGTACCAGTCGTTCGGCTCGACCATCCAGTCGGTCACCACGGTGGTCGCGGCGTACATGGGGGGCCTCGGTCTCGGCGCTTGGCTGCTCGGTCGTCGGGCCGATCGCCACCCGCGCCCGGCGGCGCTGTACGGGCGTCTCGAGATCCTGATCGGCCTGTTCGGCCTCCTGTCCCCGCTCGTCCTGTCTCTCGCCCAGCAGGCGTACCTCGCCATCGCGCGCGGCCTCCCGGCGGGATCGGGAGTGAGCATCGTCCTGCGCTTCGGGCTCGCCGGTGCCGTGCTCCTCGTGCCCACCACACTGATGGGCGGCACCCTGCCGGTGCTGACGCGCGCGTTCACTTCCGCCGATCGCGACCGGCTGCGCGCCTACCTCGGCCGCCTGTACGGGATCAATACGCTGGGAGCGGTCCTGGGGACGGCGCTCGCCGGATTCGTGCTCATCGAGTACGTGGGGATCCGGGCGAGCCTCCTGGGTACGGCCCTCGTGAACCTCGGCATCGGCTTCGCCGCGCTGCGGCTCGCCGTCCCATTCTCCACCGCGCCGAATCCTTCCGCGGAGCCGTCTGCGGACCATCGCAGCTCTCCTGGGTTGCGCCGCGCCGCCATGGTGCTGCTGGCCCTGACCGCATTCGTTTCGCTGGCGGACGAGATCGCCTGGACGCGGGTGCTGGTGATGATCGTGGGCGGGTCCACCTATGCGTTCACCCTGGTGCTCCTGTGCTTCCTCCTCGGGATCGGCATCGGAAGCGCCCTCATCGCGCGCCGCGGTGCGCCGTCCAGGGAAACGGCCGCCAGCGCGGCCTACGCGCAGGGCCTGACCGCCGCCGGCGCCGCTCTGATTCTGGTTCTCCTCTCGGTCCTGCCGGCGTACATCCTCTGGGTGTTTCGCATCCCCGGTCTCGAGGCCGTGCCGCGCCTGGTGTTGATGGGTGGCGCCGTTGCTGCCGTCGTTCTCATCCCCGCCATCGGCATGGGAATGACGTTCCCGCTCCTGACGGACCTCGTCGCGGCACCGGGCGAAGCGCGGGGTGCGGACGTGGGGAGAGCGTACCTGATCAACACGCTCGGGAGCATCGCGGGCGCGACGCTCACCGGCTTCGTGCTGGTCACGGTGCTCGGGAGCGACGTCACCCTGCGCGGTGGCATCCTCGTGAACGCCGTCGCGGCCCTCGGGCTCGCGGTTCTGGCGGCGCGGGACGTGAAGGAGGATTCCCCGGAGCACAAGCGGCTGCGGCTTCGCGTCCTCGGCGGGGGAGTCCTCGCGTGCGCCGGACTTGCCGCCGCGATCGCGGCTCCGCGATGGAGCGCCCGCCTGCTCGACCTCGGACCGACCATCTATGGACGCGGCGCGATGACGCCGGCCGAGCGCCGGGGGTTCTTGAACCATGCCGGCGCTCGGCCGCTCGAGTTCATCGAGGGACGCAACACGACGGTTTCGGTCTGGGAGATGAGCGCCGGCCGGACCTTGCGGATCACCGGGAAGGTGGACGCGTCCGACCACGGGGACATGGACACCCAGATCATGCTGGGTCTCGCGCCGGTCGCGGCCCGCGCCCATCCCCGCTCGGCGCTCGCCATCGGGTTCGGCAGCGGCGTCACGACCGCGATGCTCGCCGCCACGCCCGGCATGGACCGGGTCCGGGTCGTGGAGCTCGAGCCGGCCGTGCTGTCCCTCGCGCCCTTCTTCCGACACGTCAACGGCGACGTGCTCCAATGGCCCAACGTCCGGGGGATCGTCGATGACGCCCGGAGCGCCCTGCAGCTCTCATCCGAGCGGTTTGACGTGATCGTGTCCGAGCCCAGCAATCCGTGGGTGGCCGGTGTCGCGACGCTCTACACCCCGGACTTCTTCCGCATCGTCCGCAGCCGGCTCAGCGAGGACGGTGTCTTCTGCCAGTGGGTCCAGCTGTACCAGCTGCCGCTGCCGGTCGTCGCCGGCATCGTGCGCAACCTGCGGGAGGTGTTCCCGCACGTCGTCGTCACGTCGGCCGGCTCTTACGACCTCATCGTGCTCGGCTCCGCGAGACCGATCGTTCCCGACACGGCCTGGGTGACCGCCCTGCTCGGCGGCCGGAGCACGCTCGGGGACGCGGCCCGCGGCTACCTCCTGCTCGACGAGCCCGCCGACTACTTCGACCGTCAAGTGCTCGGAGAGGCGGGGGTCGCACGTCTTGTGGCCCGCGCCTCCCTCACCCATACCGACGACCGCCCACAGCTCGAGTTCGTGGCCGCGCGGCGGTTCCTGGACGAACGATCGACGGGGAGCATCCTCGACTCACTGGCGGCGATCGAGCGTCCGGTGGAGAAGGAGGATGGACTGGCGCCGCTGCGACTGGCGCGGGCCCTGTCCGCGCGCCTCGGCGATGCCGCCGGCACGGGGTTCCTGTTCGCCGCGCGGGCCGCACAGCCGGACAATCCGGAGTGGAGTGTCGCGCTGGCCGCCATCGGCGTCGCCCAGGGCGATTCGACGCTCGCGGATTCCGTCTATCCTGCGCTGCTCGAGCGAGAGGAAGATCCGCGTGTCCTTCTGTTGGCCGGATTGCTCGCGACCGCCCGCGGTCGGGGCGTGCCGGCGAGGGCCCTGCTGGCGCGCACGCTGAACGCCGGCGGCGACAGCGCCCGCGCGTACGCGGCCCTCGCCCAGCTCGACGCCCGCGACGGTCTCTGGACCTCCGCCATGCAGCATGCGCGGTCGTCGCTGCGCGCCATCCGGAACACGTTCCGGTCGGCGTTTCCACGCGACCTCTTCTCTCCCGCGCTCTGGGATCTGGCCCGGCGGGGCCCGCCAGCGGCCGTCGACAGCCTGTTCTCGGAGATGGTTGCGATGCGTCCTGGATGGGCCAGGCTCTATGAGTTGCGGGCGGTGGCGGCGCTGCGGAGTGGCGCCTGCGATACTGCGGGAGAGCAGTTTCTCGTCCTGCGGCAGTTCGGCATGCAACGGGGTGACGATCGGCTGCTGATCCAGCAATGCCGCCAGGGCCGGACCTAGACAGTCCTCATGGAGAAGGACGTTCTCCCAGCATTTCCCGGATCTCCCCCGCGGCTTCGATGGCGTGATCGACGTCGCGTGACAGCGCGCGCGCCTGCTGTGTCGCCTGCGTGAGATCCCCGAGGACGGCCGCTACCCCGGCCGACCTCAGCCGGAGCAGATCGAAGCGCATCGTTTGCATCGCGAGAACGCACGACTCGAGCTGCTGCTCGATGATTTGGCGCCGCTTCAGCAGGTCGCTGAGGGCCTGATGCTGTCGCTCGAGCAATCCGACTTGCCGTTCCTGCTCGGTGGAATCCGGCTTTTGCCGCAGGTCGGCCAGACGCGCGTCGAGCCGATCGAGCGCTCCGGACTCCACACCAGCGCTCAGGGTGTGCAGCGTCCGGGCCAGCTCCTCCGCGCGTTTGAGCAGCGCATTGGCGGTCGCGGAAACGTCCGGGAGCAGCTTCTGCTCGGATTTCGGCAGCCGCTCCACCACCCGCATGATCGCCTGGTAGTCTCCCTGCACCTGCCGGATCTGCTCGGCCGATCGGCCGTACTCGCCGCTGGTCGGGGCGCTCAGGGCGCCCGGCTTCCCGGGGGCCGCCAACCCGAGCCGCACCTCCGCCGCGTCGGCGGCCAGCGGCCGATGCAACACGTCGCGCCAGGAGTAGCCTGCCTGCCAGAGTTTCGTGAACCGCGGCAGCACGCCGAACGCCCCCCAGAGGCCGATCACCCAGTACGACCAGTTCAGCCCACTGCCGTTCATCAGGTCGAGCACCATCAGACCCGCGCTGACGGAAGCCCAGGACACGAAGCTGCCACGCGTCTGGCTGACAATCGCCGGCTCGCCGCCCTGCGCCGCGACCGCTTTCGCCGGCGGCCGGCCACGGCGTGGAATCGTCGGACTGCGTGGTGCGGCCGGTGAAGGGAGCGGCGGTAGCGGTCGCAGCCCGCTCGGACTCCGGCGCGAAACGCCGGGCACGGAGCGCCGTGGCCGGTAGGGTGCGGCGGTCCGCGACTCGAGCGCGCGGCGCAGTGCCTCCGCGGTCGGCCACCGGCTCTCCGGCTCCTTTTCGAGGCAGCGCATCACGCAAGACGCCAGATCCTCGGGCATCTCCGGGACGCGGTCGGCGATGTATGGCGCCGCTTCGGTGATCTGCTTGATGAGTATTCCGGGGACGGTCGGTGCCTGGAACGGCAGCTCTCCCGCCAGCATCTGGTAGCCAACGACACCCAGGCTGTAGAGGTCGGAGCGGCCGTCGATCTCACGGTCTCCCGCCGCTTGCTCGGGGCTCATGTAGTGCGGCGTCCCGATGGCCACACCCGTTCCCGTCAGCCCTCCGCCCGTCGACGACGAGAGTGCCTTGGCGATGCCGAAATCGGTCACCATCACCCGGCCTCGGCTGCCCTCGAGCATGATGTTGTCGGGCTTGACGTCCCGGTGGATGATGCCGAGCGAATGGGCGGCGCCGAGTGCGTCGGCCGTCTCCATGAGAATGCGTCGCCCCTCTTCGGCGGGCAGGCGGCCCCGGCGCTTGAGGCGCGCCGAGAGTGGCTCGCCGTCGATAAAGGCCATGACGAAGTAGACCAGCCCGTCCGGCCCTTCGCCGACGCTGTGAATCGGGACGATATGGGGATGCGTCAGCCGCGCGGCCGTTTCCGCTTCGCGCAGGAACCGCAGCCGCACCTCCTCCCGAAACGCCAGCTCCGGGGGCAGCACCTTGATCGCGACCTGCCGCTTGAGGCGCTCGTCCCGCGCCTGGAACACCACGCCCATGCCGCCGCGGCCGATCTCGTTCTCGACCGTGTACGAGCTCCCCAGCGCCTCCCGGAGCCGTCCGGTGAGCGATCGGTCGTGTTCGGTCATCTCGGGTCGAATCGCATGGCGGACCTAGATTAGCCCTCTCTGAAGTGCCGTGCAACCTTTCAACATACTGAGACTTAGCCCGTTTCGGATGCCATCCTGGCCGTCATCACCGGTCATCGGCGACCGAATTTGGCACGCCGTGCCCATTTGGCGGTCGGACGACGGAACGTTCCCTCACGGCTACGC
>DATICZ010000265.1:0-2048 GCA_035456525.1 Gemmatimonadales bacterium | reverse complement strand
CGCCTGTGGCAGGCGCCGTTCGCCGAGCAGAAGCTCGCCCCGGTGTTCGCCCACAACGACCTGTCCGCGGTGCGTCGCGTGCTCGACGTGGGATGCGGACCGGGCACCAACACGCCGCACTTCGCCCACGCCGACTATCTGGGGATCGACTACAACGCGGAGTACATCGAGTCGGCACGTCGTCGCTACCAGCGGTCCTTCATCGTGGCCGACGTCACCACGTTCGTGGTCCCGGCGGCGGAGCGGTTCGATTTCATCCTGGCGAACAGCCTGCTGCATCACGTGGACACGCCCGGGGTCGAGCGGGTGCTGGCGCACCTCGGGGACCTGGTGAGCGCGGACGGCCACGTGCACATTCTCGATCTCGTGTTGCCCGACCATCCCTCCATCGCCCGGCTGCTGGCGCGCTGGGACCGCGGCGAGTTTCCGCGTCCCCTGGCCGAGTGGCGACGGCTGTTCACGGCCCGCTTCGAGCCGGTCGTGTTCGAGCCCTACACCCTTTCCGGGCTCGGTGTGGCGCTCTGGCACATGGTGTACTTCAAGGGCCGGGTGCGGCGGTGATCGGACGTCCCCGCGTCTCCGTCGCCGTGCCGCTCTACAACGAGGAGGACGGCGTCACCGAGCTCTTGTGGCGGGTGGGCGCGGTGCTGGACGGGCTCCCCGGCGGGCCGCACGAAATCGTACTGGTGGACGACGGCAGCACCGACAAGACCGCGGCGCTGCTGGAGGAGGCGGCGGCGCGGGACCCGCGGCTGGTCGTCGTCTCGCTGTCGCGCAACTTCGGCCACCAGGCCGCGCTGTCCGCGGCGCTCGACTACGTGGCCGGGGACGTGACGGTCCTCATGGACGGCGACCTGCAGGATCCACCGGAGCTGATCCCGGAATTCCTGGCGCGCCACGCGGAAGGGTACGACGTCGTGTACGCGCGGCGCACGCAGCGCAAGGAAGTCTGGTGGCTGCGCGCGTCCTACTTCCTCTTCTACCGGATGATGCGGTGGCTGTCGAACGTGGAGGTGCCGGTCGACGCCGGGGACTTCGGCCTGCTGTCGCGGCGGGTGGTGGATGAGCTGCGGCGCGCGCCCGAGCGCCAGCGCTTCCTGCGGGGGCTGCGCAGCTGGGTCGGGTTCCGCCAGCTCGGGATTCCCGTGGAGCGGTCCGAACGGTCCGCCGGCGAGAGCAAGTACAGCCTGCGCCGCTTGCTGGGGCTGGCATTCGACGGGGTATTCGCGTTCTCGATCGTCCCGATCCGTGCGGCGGCGCTGCTCGGCGCGGTCGCAGTCGGGCTCTCCGGGGTGTTCGCCCTGTACGCGCTGTTCGCCAAACTGGCGCTGCATCGCTCGCCGCAGGGGTTCACGTCGCTGATCCTCGTCCTCACGTTCCTGTCGGGGGTCAACCTCTTCTTCCTCGGCGTGGTCGGTGAGTACGTTGGCCGGGTGTACGAGGAGGTCAAGCGGCGACCGCTGTACGTCGTCAGCCGGGTGATCGGGAAGTCCTCCGGCCCGATGCCGGTCTGACGCGGCCCCACCGTGGACCCGGAGTACGCTAGGCGTTACCGCGAGCTGTACGAGCGGCACTGGTGGTGGCGTGCCCGCGAGCGCTTCGTGCTGGAGACCGTGCGCCGCTACCGGAGACCAGGGCGGCGGCCGATCCTCGACGTGGGCTGCGGGGACGGACTGCTGTTCGAGCGGCTGGCGGAGCTCGGTGACGCCTGGGGTGTGGAGAGCGACGCGTCGCTGGTCTCGCCCGACAACCCGCATCGCGATCGCATCCACGTGGGGCCGTTCGACGCGAGCTTCCAGCCCGGGCGACGCTACGGCCTCGTCCTGATGCTGGACGTGATCGAGCACCTCCCGGATCCTGCCGGGGCGCTGCGACACGCCGCGACGCTGCTCGAGCCCGACGGGATTCTCGTCGCGACCGTTCCGGCGTTCCGCCTCCTCTGGACGACCCACGACGTGCTGAACCACCACTTCACGCGCTATACCCGGCGCGGTTTCACGGCGCTGGCACGCTCGGCCGGGCTCGACGTCGTGCACGCGCGCTACTTC
>DATICZ010000264.1:0-20561 GCA_035456525.1 Gemmatimonadales bacterium | reverse complement strand
CGGCTCGGTGCGGTTCATCTGCGGCACGTTCACCATCCATCGGGACCTGGAGGCGGCGCTGGCGCGGCTGGTGGGGACCGAGTCGTCGCTCACCTACGTGAGCTGCTGGAACGCCAACGAGGGGCTCTGCCCCACGCTGCTGGGCGAGCAGGATATCGTCATTTCCGACCACCTGAACCACGCGTCCATCATCGATTCCATCCGGCTCGCCAAGTCGATCACGAAGTGCCAGACGGCGGTTTACAGGCACTCCGACATGGCCGATCTCGAGGAGAAGCTCCAGGCCGCCCGGGGCGCGCGACGCCGGCTGATCTTCACCGACGGCATCTTCTCCATGGAAGGCGACATCGCCCGCCTGCCCGACATCCTGGAGCTGGCCCGCCGCTACGACGCGATCGTGGCCGTGGATGACTCCCACGCCACCGGGGTCCTGGGGAAGACGGGGCGTGGCACGGCCGAGCACTATGGGTGCCTCGGACAGGTCGACGTCATCACCTCGACGCTCGGCAAGGCCCTGGGAGGTGCGGCCGGAGGGTTCACCGCCGGTCCCGCCGCCCTCACCGACTACCTCACGCAGCGCTCCAGGCCCCAGCTGTTCAGCAATGCCCTCCCCCCTACCGTGGCGGCCAGCGCCCTGGCGGCCGTGCGCTGTCTCGAGGCCCAGCCCGAGCGGGTGCGCCGCCTGCACGAGAACGCGCGCTACTTCCGCGAGCAGCTGCAGGCGCTGGGCTTCAAGCCGCTGCTGGGCGAGACGCCGATCGTACCGGTGATTCTCGGGGAGACCTCGAAGGCCATCGAGATGAGCGATCTGCTGCTCGAGGAGGGCGTGTTCGTGACCGGATTCGGCTACCCGGTGGTGCCGCAGGGGCACGCGCGGGTCCGTTGCCAGCTCTCCGCGGCGCACACCCGTGACGATCTCGACTTTGCCTTGCGGGCCTTCACGAAGGTGGGAAAGCGACTGACCTTGATTTGAGACATCATCAAGCCATCGTCGCATCAGAAGTGTCAGTAATCTACGGCAGATTTTCGGGTTTCTGCGCCAGACCTAAAGTAGTTTCACGTTGCCAGCAGATAACCGACATTGCCGCAATAGGCTAGCTCAGAACCCACGGCTTGCCAAACGGCCCGGGACTCCTATTTTGGGGGTCCACCCGGCAGCCCCGCGCTGCCCGAACATCCGTGGAGGAGTCCGATGAAGCCGCTGTCCCGTGTGGCGTTTGTCGCCCTGATGTGTGCTCCCCTGGCCCGGCCGGCCGCCGCACAGGCGAACGGAGGGAATCACCCTTTCAAGTGGTACTGGGGCGGCCAGGCCGGCGCTCTCCTCTACCGGACCAACGCCCAGAAATGGTACTTCGACCCCCTCGTCGGCGTGCACTGGATGATCACCAGGAAGCAGGGCGCGCTCTATGTCGGTGGGGAGGAAGCGTTCTTCACGAGCGACGCGACGGCCGCCGTGACCGACTTCCAGACCGGCATCGGGTACAACGTCGCCTTCAGCAAGGTCCGCCGCATCTTCGCCGGCCTCGTGGCCTACCCGCTGCCCGGGCACCTCGAGCCGATCTTCGGGGGAGGGATCGGCCTCAATACGGTCGTGGACCCGAGAGCCAACGCGGCGGCGGGCCAATTCGCGGCTGACGAGGCGAGTAACTGGGCCAACTTCTGGCTGCTGGGTGGCATTCAGATCAACGTGGGGAACCTCGCGGTCTACGGCCAGTACGTCCTGGGGACCTCCGCCAACAACAAGCTGTTGCGCAACGAGCAGCATTCGATTCAGGGCGGCGTGCGCTACGCGCTGGGCAAAGCCCGGGAAGACGTCCAGAACTCGCACTGAGGCGGGCGGAGCCGGGTGAAACCCCGGCTCCCGCTTCAGCGGGACACCCAGGGTGATTCCGCGATCAGGAAGCGCAGCGGCCAGTCCGCCGCCTGCGTGACGCCAATCCGGGGAGTGACGGCGATGCGGAGCCGCCGCCCATTCCCCCGCAGGATCCTCACTCTCCCCTCGATCAGCGACGTCCGGTTTTCCGTCCCGGTGATGCCGAGCGCCTGGCACAGCCGGGCCGGCCCCGCACACAACTCCCGGTCCGGCACGCCTCCCCGGCGCCGCCGCATCGCCTCGAGTCCCTCCAGCGGCTCCAGGGCGCGAATCAGCACCGCGGCGGGATAGTCGACCCGCTCGGTGACGACGTTCAGACACCAGTGCATGCCGTAGGTGAAGTACACGTAGGCGGTGGCGGGCCGGTCGTAGAGCGCCTCCGTCCGCGCAGTGCGCCGGTGCCCGAACGCGTGACAGGCCGGATCGTGGGGCCCGACGTAGGCCTCGGTCTCGACGATTCGGCCCACGACGATCCGGCTCCCGATCCGGCTCATCACCAGGTGCCCCAACAGCCGACGCGCGACCTCGGACGTCGGTCGCGCGTAGAAGGCCCTGCCGAGCGGCGGCGGCGCGATCACTCGCCGCCGATGATTCCCCGCTTCACCCGTGACCAGAACGAGTCTCCCTCGTCCTTCTGGGACGGAGCAGGCGGCGGAGTCGGTGCGGACCGCTCCGGCGCCGGGGGCGGTGGCGCGGCCTCGAAGGCGGGCGGCGGCGCCTGACGATACGACTCGCCTCGGTCACCCCGATCAGGAGCGCTGCGCTCGCCGCCCCCGCCCCGCTCCTCGTTCCGCCCGCCCCCCCGACCACCGCGCCCCCGACCTCCCCGCCGTCCACGCGCCGAGCGCTCGCCTCCACCCCCCGTATCCCCACCGCCCTCGCCGCCGTTCCGGCCGCGAGCCCCGCGACCACGCCCGCCACGGCCGCGCCCGCCACGCTCGCGTCGCGGCCGCTCGTCGTCATCCCGCCCGGGACCGACGGCTTCGCCACCCCCCTGTGGGGAGGGCGTGGGCCGTGACGAAACGGGCTCCACTCGGGGCCGGAAATTGGCGTCCACCTCCACGATCCCGACCCGCGGTGCACCCGGGGAAGCGGGCCGCGGACCGCGTGAGCCGCGCCGGAATCTGGCGCTCCGGGCCGGCATCCCTCCGAACGGGGACGTCGGCTGGGAATAAGGGGGCGGGGGCGCGGACGAGGTGGGCATGGGCGGTTCGGGCTCCTCGGCCTCTTCCTCCTGAGCGCGAGCCACCGGAGGACGTGCCGCCTCGGGCTGTTCCTCCGGCTTCACTCGAACCGAATAGGATCCGCTCTCGTCCTTGGAGAGATCGATCAGATCGGCGTCGTGCGCCTGGCGCAACAGCTTCGGCATGCTGCGCGAGTCCACGCGCCTGGTCCCCTCGGGGGCGAGCTCGTTCATCGCTTCCCGGACCGTCTCGGCACTGACCTCCTGCTCCCCACCCAGCCGGCCCAGCGCCTGCTTGAGCAACCCGAACGCGTCGCCCACGATCGAGCTGCGACGGTGCGGCGGTGCGGGCGGTGGAGGTTCGGGGGCCGCTGGCGCTGGCGCTGGCGCTTCGCCGTATACGCCAGGCGTCGCGGCGGCGGTCTCGGCCTTCTGGCCCAGCGCGATCTCGTACTGACCGTTATCGAGGCGGGTCGTGGCGATCAGCCCGCGGTGGGCGGCTTCCTGCACGAACTTGCTGAAGCGCGAGAACCCGGCGTCCTTTTCGTCGAACGACGGGTCGATCTCCTGCATCACCTGCTTGAGCCGGTCGGAGCGCATCACGTCGTTGTGCGCGGTCATCTGCTTCACCGCCTCGATGACCAGCTCCCACGGGTCGCGGCGCACGTGCTCGACGTCGCTCTCCTTGGTGAGCCCGGCGAGCTCGTTGTAGGAGAAGTACTCGTCGCAGTTCTGGATCAGGAGATCGCTCGAGGACTCCCGGATCCCCACGCCGATGACGTACTTGCCGTACTCCTTGAGCTTCAACACCAGCGAGGAGAAGTCGCTGTCCCCCGACAGGAGGATGAACGTGCCGATTTCCGGCCGGGTGAAGACCAGCTCGAGCGCGTCGATCGCGAGCCGGATGTCGGTCGCGTTTTTCTTGCTGGAGCCGTAGGCCGGCGCGAAGATGAGGTCGATGGAGGATTCCGACAGCGGAACGATGTACTGCGGGTACCGGCGCCAGTCGGCGTAGGCGCGCTGCACCGCCACCTTGCCGCGGATGATGTCCGACTGCAACAACCGCTTGAGCTCGCTCTGCAGGTCCGAGCGGATGCCCATCGTCACGTTGTCGAAATCGATCATCAGCGCGGCGTTGGGGGCGTGAGTGGGTGGTTCCTTGAACGCGGGTCTGGGGAGGTGGGCGTGTGCCTGTGTGGCCATTGTATGAGTGTGGTGCCGGGGACCGTCGCTGCGCCTCCTGGGCCGCGCTTCCCGCCCCCGATCGGCGGCAAGGCACCTCGCGCTGCGACCATCCCTCGAGATCCTACGCGGCGGTCCCATCGCGCAACGCGCGTCTGGCGGCCTGTCCGCTTCTCACGCCCCACCGGAACGTCTCCGGGCGACCTGGGTCGGGTCCGGGCCTCTCGGCCCGGCACGGCGAACCCAGCGCATCCTGAGCGGCGGCGGGGTGAGCCCGGAAGGGGCGCTGAGGCGGGGACCAACCCCCGTCCTCCGCTCCTGTTCCGGACTCCATCGGGAACCATTGAAATTAAACAACTTGCGCCGAAATTGGAAGCGGCCGCTCACTCCCCCAGCACCTTGATGACCACCCGCTTGCGGCGCCCGCCGTCCCACTCGCCGTAGAACACCCGCTGCCACGGGCCGAAATCGAGCTTCCCCCTGGTGATCGGCACGATGACCTCGTGGCCCACGGTGAGACTCCGCAGGTGGGCGGCGGCGTTGTCCTCCCCGGTATCGTTGTGCCGGTAACGCTTCGGGTCCCAGGGAGCGATGGAGTGCTCCAGCCAATGGAGGATGTCGTGCCACAGGCCGGACTCGTGGTCGTTGACGAAGACCGACGCCGAGATGTGCATCGCCGAGACGAGCACGAGGCCCTCCTGGACGCCGCTCGCGCGCACCTGCTCGGCGACCTCCTCGGTGACGTCGATGATCTCCTGCCGCTGCTTCGTGTTGAACCAGAGGTAGTGGGTGTGACTCTTCATCGGCTCCTCCCGAGAGAACTGAGCAGGGAGCGCAGAGCGGTACTGCTCCGTGCTCCATGCTCTTTTTCGGTTCCCGTGTCAGTTTGTCGCGCCCGCTCCAACCTCCTAGATTGCTGCAAGATATGGCTCTTCCCTTCCGTCGGCGCATCTTCTTCGTCCTGGTGCTGATGGCGGCCGTGCCCACCGGGCTGGCCGTCGTCTCCTGGGTGCTGACGGTGCGGACCTTCGGACCGACGGCCGGTGCGCGAGCATCGCTCGAGGAGGTCGCCGGATCGGCCCGGGGGATGCTCGAGCATCTCGACACGACGCAGCTCGCTCCACCGACGCGCGCCGGCGTGCGGGAGCATCTGGATGCCGTGTCGCGCGGCGTGAGCTTCGCGCGGCGCGCCGAGAGCTATCTGCGCTACTACACGGCCGGCCTCGCCATCGTGGTCGTGGCGCTGGGCACCCTCGTGCTGGTCGCCGCCGTGTATCTGGCCGGCCATCTCTCCCGCCAGCTGTCGCGGCCGATCGACGAGCTGGTGGGGTGGACGCGACTCATTCGCCGGCACGAGGCGCTTCCGGCCGGCCCGCCGACCCGCGGCGCGCCCGAGTTCGCCTCGCTGCGACTGGCGCTGCGGGACATGGCGGGCGCCCTGGACACCGCCCGCGGCCGGGAGCTCGAAGCGGAGCGGCTCCGGGCGTTTCGCGAAGTGGCGCGGCGCGTTGCTCACGAGATCAAGAATCCGCTCACCTCGATGCGGATCGCCGTGGACCAGCTGCAGCGCGCCGACTCAGGCGTCCCCGCCAACGCGCGTACGGCGATGGCGCGGGAGGTCCTGGCCGCGGAAACCGACCGACTGGAGCGGCTGGCCAGGGAGTTCGCCGACTTCGGCCGGCTCCCGGAGGGGCCGACCAGCGAAGTGGATCTGGTGGAGCTGCTGGAGGAGCTGGGACGGACGGCGGTGCCGGAAGGCGTGGCGGTGCACGTGACCGCCAACGGCGGGCGTCGCGCGATCCAGGGGCATTACGACCCGCTGCGCCGCGCCTTCAGCAATCTGCTTCGCAACGCGGCCGAGGCGATGGCGGGCCACGGGTCCATCGATGTGGCCGTGACGGGAGAGGGCCGCGGCGTGGTGATCACCGTCGCCGACCACGGCCCCGGTATCCCCACCGAGCTGCGCGGCCGCGTGTTCGAGCCCTACCTGACGACCAAGCCCGACGGCACGGGACTCGGCCTGGCGCTGGTGCGCCAGACGGTGGACGCGCATCACGGAACGATCGCCGTGGCGGAGACGGAGGGCGGCGGCGCCACCTTCACCCTGGTGTTTCCCGCATGAGCCCGCGCGTGCTGCTGGTCGACGACGAGCACAACATCCGCCGCATGGTCGGGGCGCTGCTCCAGGAAGAGGGGTACGAGATCGCCGATGCGCCGAACGGCGCTGCGGCCCTCGCCGCGGTGCGCGAGACCCCGCCCGACGCGATCCTGCTGGATCTCATGATGCCGGGGGGACCGGACGGCATGGCGACGCTCGAGGAACTGAAGCGGACGCTCCCCGACGTCCCCGTCGTGATGATGAGCGGCAAGGCCTCGCTCGCCGATGCCGTGCGCGCCACCAAGCTCGGCGCCTTCCAGTTTCTGGAGAAGCCGCTCACGCCCGAAGGATTGCTCGTCGCTGTGCGGAGCGCGCTGGAGTTGTCGCGGGCACGGGCCGAGAACCGCCGGCTGCACGAGGCGCTGGGGCATGCCGACCCGCTGGTGGGGGGGAGCGCGGCCATGGACGAGCTGCGCGGGTTGATCGCGCGGATCGCGCCGACCGACGCCCGCGTGCTGATCACCGGGGAATCGGGCACCGGCAAGGAGCTGGTGGCGTCGGCGATTCACCGCCAGAGCGGCCGGGCCGCCAAGCCGTTCGTGACCGTGAACAGCGCCGCGATCCCCCGCGACCTGGTCGAATCCGAGCTGTTCGGCCACGAGAAGGGCGCCTTCACCGGTGCCAGCGAGCGGCGCCTGGGACGCTTCGAGCTGGCGGACGGCGGGACGCTGTTCCTCGACGAGGTGGGCGATCTGGGCCAGGAGGCGCAGGCGAAACTGCTGCGCGTACTCGAGACCGGAGTCATCGAGCGGGTCGGCGGGGAGCGCCCGATCACGGTCGACGTGCGGGTCATCGCCGCCACCAACAAGGACCTGACGCGCGCCACGCGCGAGGGCAAGTTCCGCGACGACCTGCTGTTCCGACTCAACGTGCTGCCGGTGCACATCCCTCCGCTGCGCGAGCGCACCGAGGACGTCACGCCGCTGGTCCGGCACTTCCTGGCTCGTCAGGCGGCGCGTCTCGGCCGCCACTTCACGGTGGATGCGGGCGCGCTGCAGCTCCTGGTGGCGTACCGCTGGCCGGGCAACGTGCGAGAGCTCGGGAACCTGATGGAGCGCCTCGCGATCCTCGCCGCGACCGACGCGATAACGGCCGAGGAGGTGCTGCGCGTCCTCCCGCCCGACGCCGTCGCAGGGCGCGTGGGGCCTGCCCCGGCAGGACTCGACGTTCCGCTCACCGAGGCGCTCGATCGCTACGAGCGGCAGTTGATCGCGGCCGCGCTGTCCGCGGCCACCGGAAACGTGGCCGACGCCGCCCGGCGCCTCTCCACCGACCGCGCCAACCTCTACCGGAGGATGCGCCGGCTCGGCCTCGAGCCGCCGCGCCACCTCGCGGAATGAACACCCGACTCCTCGTCCTCCCGCTGCTCGGCGCCGCCCTCGGCCTCGCCCGGCCGCTCGCCGCGCAGGATACCGCGATCGTCATCCACCCCGAGAGCGCGGGACTGCATCTCACCCCCCCCGAGCTGCCGCATGCGGTCATCGAGGAGGTGGTGCGGTTCTACAACGCTCCGACCACCACCCACCTCGTGGGCCGTGTCCGCCTCCCGGCCGGCAACACCTGGGCGGGCGACGTCGCCATCCGCAACGGCCCGGCACTCATCGCCGGGAGCGTGGACGGCTCGCTGCTCATTCTGAACGGCACCGTCACCCTCGACTCCACCGCTCGGGTCACCGGCAATCTCATCGTGATCGGCGGCACGCTGCTCGGCACCCGGGAGACGGTGGCCGGCGCGGTCCGCCTCTACGCCGAGCCGCTGCCCTATCGGCTCGTGGGCGACACGCTGATCCACGCCCCCGACCTCGCCCGCCGTTTCAGTCTCGCGGCGCGCTACGTATTCGGGCGCGGCTCGTCCCGCTCCAGCCTGGTCCTCGCCACCGCCGGCACCTACAACCGGGTCGAGGGCCTGCCGATCGTGGCCGGGCCGACGGTGGACCTCACCCTGGGTCGAGACGTGGCGCTGCGCGGGTCCGCGATGGGCGTGTTTCGCACGGCGCGCTCGATCAGCGGAGAGTGCTGCGACCTGGGCTACAACACCCGGATCGAGCTCCGCCTCGGTGACCGACGTCCGGTGACGCTGGCACTGCGCGGATACGACCTCGTCACCCCGGTCGAGGATTGGGGGTTGCACTCGAATGAGGTGGGGTGGGAAGCGTTCCTCGTGCGGCGGGACTACCGCGACTATTACCGCAACAACGGGGTCGGCGTGCGACTCGGCTGGCAGGCGGAAGCGCCCCTCGCGCTCGGCGTGGAGCTGCGCCGCGAGCGCCAGGCCAGCCTCGCCGCCCGGGACCCCTGGACCCTGTCGCGCACCGGGAGGCCGTGGCGACCCAATCCGCCGGTCGACAACGGGCACTACACCACGGTGTCGCCTGGCGTCACGCTCGACACGCGCAACGATCGCACCCAGCCGACGTCGGGGTGGTACCTGCGCGCCACCTTCGATGTCATCTCGAGCCACGACTCACGGCCGGCATCCGGGATCCCGAGCGCGCTCCGCGATTCGACCACGCTGCTGGGAGCGTATCGCTCCACGCGGGCGTTCCTCGATTTCCGCCGCTACAACCGGCTGAGCGCCCAGGGCCGGCTGAACCTCCGCCTGGTGCTGGCCGGATGGACGGGAGGCGATCCGCTGCCGCTGCAAAAGCGCCTCAGCATCGGAGGACCGGAACCTTTGCCCGGATACGACTTCCGCCAGGGCGCGTGCAACGCGCTGGTGACCGACGCCGTTTACGCGGGCACCAACGTCGCCCTTTGCGACCGGGTCGTCGTGGTGCAGGCGGAGTATCGCGGGCACGTCTCGCTCCGTACCCGCTACAACCCGGAAACCGGCGAGGGCGAGGGGGTCGGCTACGTCACCCGCTTCCTGGCCGGACCGGACTTCGTGGTCTTCGGGGACGCCGGGCAGGCCTGGCTGGTGGGCACGGGGCCGGGCCGCGTGTCGAGCGGCCGGCTGCCCGGTCTCGACAGCTGGCAGGCGGACCTGGGCCTCGGCGTGGACTGGGGCGGGTTCGGCGTGTACGTGGCCAAGGCGGTGACGGCGGGCCAGCCGGTGCGTCTGACCGCCCGGCTGGAGCACCGGTTCTAGTCGTGCGTCGCGTCGTGCTGGTGCCCGGCCTGATCGCCGTGGCGGCGCTGCGGTTCGCGCCGCAGGACCCGGGGCTCCACGTGACAAGGGACGGCCCGGTAGCCCGCGTGCAGGCAGCGGGGCTGCTCGACGACGGGAAGTTCGTGGAGCTGATGCAATCCGGCTTCCCGCTCCGGCTGCACTTCCGGCTGGAGCTGTGGAAGGATCGCTCCGGATGGTTCGACCGCTACATCACCGGCGTGGACTGGGACGCCGTTGCGCGGGACGATCCGCTGGCGGAGGAGTTCGTCCTCATCCGAACCGGTGGCGGCGTGACCCGCTACAACACGACCGAAGACCTCGCGGCGGCACTGTCCGTCCCGTACCGCGTGACGCTCGCGGCCCGGGGGAGCGGCCGCTTCTACCTGGTCGCCCGGCTGGACGTGACGACGTTGAACGACACGGATCTCGAGGAGCTGACGCGCTGGCTGCGGGGAGACGTCACGCCGGCGGTGTCGGGCCGGGAGAATCTGGGACAGGCGCTGGCGCACGGGGCGCAGCGGGCCCTGGTCCGGATCGCCGGTTTGCCCACGCTGACGCTGGTAGCGCGCTCGGAGGTATTCCCCGGAGAGGAAAGCCGGTAGCGGTTCAGCTACCGAAGCGGGCGTCGATCGCCCGACCGGTCACAGCTCCTCGAGGGTCCGCAGCACCGCCGCCCCGTAAAACAGCCGGATGTAGCGCGACTGCGTGGGCGTGAGCCGGCGCACCGCCCAGGCGAGATGGACGAAATGCGGCTCCACCGGCGAGCGCAGCGGATGCATCCCCACTTCCTCGGGGAGGAGGTTGCCCTTGCGCGTGTTGCAGGTCGAGCACGCCGTCAGCACGTTGTTCCAGCCGTTCGACCCGCCGCGCGACAGTGGGATCAGGTGGTCGCGGGTCAGGCACTCGCGGTGCCGCAGCTGGTTCTGGTGACGGCCGCAGAACTGGCACCGGTACTCGTCACGGGCGAACAGGAAGGTATTGGTCACCTGGCGCCGGAAGCGCCGCGGCACGTGCACGAACTTCATGAGCCGGATCACCGCCGGCCGGGGCAGCTCGAGGCGGGCGCTACGCATCACCTCGCCCTTGTCGGCCTCGACGATCTCGGCCTTGCCGTCGATCACGAGGCGCAGGGCGCGGCGTACGGGCACCATGGTCAGGGGCTCGAACGACGCGTTAAGCGCAAGACAACGCACGGGTTACCTCGTCTGACACAAAAAACGGCCGCCTCGCTCGCCGGGAACGGGCGGCCCCAACATCCTACTCGGACTTCTAACGTTCGGCAAGACCGGGGGTTAAGAGACGCGGTGCACCACCCGGCCGGCGATGACGGTCAGCAGCGCATGGGGAGGCGGCGGCAGGCTTTGCGGCGGGGCGTGGGTAAAGACCGCCAGGTCTCCCGCCTTGCCGATCTCCAGGGACCCGATCTCCCGCTCCCAACCCAGTGCCCGCCCGCCCTCCAGCGTGAGAAGGCGCAGGGCCTCCTCGGCGCCGAACCACGACACGCGGGCTTCGGCCCAGACGTCCAGGTCGGGCACGCTCACCAGCGAGTCGGTGCCGATCCCGACCGGTATTCCCGCTTCCCGCAACGCCGAAATCGGGGCCGAGCCGTGCGCGTGGGCGCGGTTGGAGCGCGGACAATGCGCGACGGCTACGCGCGACGCCTTGAGCAGCTGGATGTCTTCCGCGTCGAGCTGGACGCAGTGGATCGCCAGAGTTCCGGCGCGCAGCACACCGAGCTCGCGCAGGTACTGCACCGGCGAGCAGTGGTGCGGCTCGACCACGATGCCGCGGCCCCGCAGCGCCTCGGCGAACGGCCCGGCGCCGTAGCGGATGAGCTCCGTCTCCTCCTGCGACTCCGCCACGTGAACGGCGATGGGGAGCCCTTCCTGTCGCGCGAAGTGCGCCACGCGCCGAAACAGCGGCTCGCTCACGGTGTACGGCGCGTGCGGCGACACGCCGACGCGCCGCTGCGACGTGGCGAGGCGCCGCAGCCGGAGCACCTGCTGCTCGAGCTCCGCCATGCTCGTCGCTACCTGGGCCGGGGCGGGGCCGAACACTTCCTGGAACACGATGCCCCGGCCGCCGAAGCGGACCAGCGCCTGCATCGCCGCCCCCGTGCTGCCGGTCTCGGCGATGCAGGTCACGCCGCGGCCCCAGCAGTCGCGCAGCCCGCGCTCCGCGGCCTCCTGGAACTCCTCGGGAGGGGTCGCGTCCTTCATCTCCCGCACGCGCCTGATCCATTTCACGAAATCCTGCTCGCCGTTTCGGCCGGCGAGGTGCGTGAGCTCGAGATGCGTGTGCACGTTGACGAGGCCCGGCGTGAGGATCGCGTCCCGGAACTCGAGCGTTTCGGCTTTGGCCGGGGAGGGGACCCGGGCGTGCGGCCCCACGCCGGTGATACGACCGTCGTCACCGATGAGAACGGCGCCGTCCTCGATCGGCGGCGCCGTGACCGGAAAGACCATACCGGCGCGGATGCGGAGCATCGCGCTAGGGCGTGAGCGGGCCGATCCCGCCGTGCACCGGACACAGCTGGGTCGGTTGGGTTCCGGGGTAGAACCAGTCCACGTGGTGGTCGCCCGCGGGACAGAAGGGCGTGGCAAGGTAGCCCGTCTTCCAGTCCACCTCCCGTATCACGAGGGAATCGGGCCGACCCCAGTCGGCCGGCGCCGGGCGGCGGTCGTAGACGTCCCGCATGAATTCGGTCCACGCGGGCGCGACGATGCGGCCGCCACCCGCGTCGTTCATGATGCGCTGCAGGTAGTCGTAGCCCACCCAGATCCCCGCGACGAGCTCCGGCGTGAAGCCGACGTACCATGCGTCGGTGTAATCGTCGGTCGTCCCGGTCTTCCCCGCCGCCGGCACCTGGAAGCCCGCTCCCCAGACGGCGCTCGCCGCCGTGCCGCGGCGCACCACGTCGCGCAGCATGTCGGTCATGAGCCACTCGTGGGCCGGGTCCATGACCTCTTCCCGCTGGATCGCGGGCTGCCACAGAATGTTGCCGTTGCGGTCTTCGACCCGGATGATCCCGATCGGCTGCGCGCGCGTGCCGAGGGTGGCGAAGGCGGAATAGGCGGCGACCAGCTCGATCGGGTACACCTCCTTCGCCCCGATGTGGATCGCCGGGACGGGGGGGATCGGCGTGGTGATGCCGTAGCGCCGGGCCTCCCCGATGACCGTCTGCTCGCCCAGTGCCATCCCCAGCTTGATCGTCGACAGGTTGCGCGACAGGAAGAGGGACTGTCGCATGGGAATCGGACCCTTGGTCGTCAGATCGTAGTCCTGAGGATTCCAGTAGGTGCTGTCGGGCTGCAGCACCGGCTGATCGAGCGGTGAGTCCTGGAGGATCTCCGTGACCGGGTGCCCTGCGCGCACGGCCGCCGAGTAGACGAAAGGCTTGAAGGTCGAGCCGGGCGCCCGCTTCGCCTGGGTGACCCGGTTGAACTTCGAGTCGGCGAAGTCGCGGCCGCCGATCATCGCCCGGATGTAGCCGGTGCGGGTGTCCATCGCGAGCAGCGCGCCCTGCAGGTACTGCGTCGCCGGGCCGTGGTCTTCTCCCTGCCCGGCCTTGGACGATTCGAGGTACTCGCGGTAGGTGGGCCGGTCCCATTTCCCGCCGGTGTACACCCCCGCCTCGATGGCGTCGAGCTGCGCCGACAGCGCCCGTTCAGCCGCCTCCTGCATGTCGAGGTCGAGCGTGGTGTAGATCCGCAGCCCCTTCTCGTAAAGGTCGCGGCCGTACCGCGGCTCGAGATACTGCGTGCGCAGCCACTCGACGAAGTACGGCGCCACGTCGCCGTAATTGGTGCGGGAAGTGGTGAGCACCAGCGGGTAGGCCTTCCACAGCTCCGCCTCTTCGGCCGACAGGAAGCCCTGCGCCTGCATCAGCGCCAGCACCACGTTGCGGCGGCGCACCGCCCGGTCCGGATGCAGGCGCGGATTGTAGAACGACGGCGCTTTCGGGATCGCGGCGAGCGTCGCCGCCTCGGCCACGTTCAGGTCGCGCGCCGACTTGCCGAAGTACACCTGCGCCGCGGCCTCCACGCCGTGCGACCCCGCCCCCAAGTCGATCTGGTTCAGATACATCTGGAGGATCGAGTCCTTGGGGAAGTTGTGCTCGATCTCGATCGCGACGCGCGCTTCCTTGAGCTTGCGGGTCAGCTGCTTCTCGCGGCTGATCTGCTCGGGGAAGATGTTCCGCGCGAGCTGCATCGTGATCGTGGAGAAGCCCTGGGTGTAGCTGAGCGTGCTGAGGTTCGCCCAGAACGCACCCGGGATGCGCCAGTAGTCGATGCCGTTGTGGCTGTAGAACCGCTTGTCCTCGGTGGAGAGGAACGCCTCGCGCACCCAGGGCGGGATCTCGTGCAGCGGCAGGACGGTGCGCCGCTCGAGGCCGAGCTCGGTGATCAGGCGGCCGTCGGCCGCGTAGACCTTGGAGGTTTGCTGGGGCACCGAGTTGGAGCCCATCAACCGGGCGATGGTGGGGCAGCGCTCGGCGGCGCACACCCGCGACCAGGCGCCCCAGGAGAATCCGACGCTCAGCATGACGAAGAGCGCCACGCCTCCGGCGACACCCCGCCGGGTGAGCACGGTCTCCCACGACAGCTGCGGCTTGAGAATGGCGAATCGGCCCATCACGTTACAACCTAGTGACACGCCGCGGCGCTTGCCAGCGCCCGCGGCCGCTCTTACGATTCGCGCCGATGCCCGACCTGCTCGCGGAGCTCCGGTGGCGCGGCCTGTTGCACGAGGCGACGCCCGGCCTCGACGCTCACCTGGCCCGCGGGCCGCTCACGGCCTACTGCGGCTTCGACCCGACCGCCCGCAGCCTCCAACTGGGCAACCTCGTCCCCCTGATGCTGCTCCAGCACCTGCAGCGGGCCGGCCACCGGCCCATCGTCCTCATGGGCGGAGGCACGGGACTGATCGGCGACCCGTCGGGAAGGCGCGCCGAGCGCCCGCTCCTTTCCAGGGACGAGCTGCGCCGGAACCTCGAGCGCATGCGCGCGCAGATGATGGGGTTCCTGGATTTCAGCGAGGATCGGGCGCTGCTGCGCGACAACGCCGAGTGGCTCGTCCCCACGCAGCTCATCGACTTCCTGCGCGATGTCGGCAAGCACTTCTCCGTCAACGTGATGCTGCAGAAGGAGTCGGTGAAAGGACGGCTGGACGCGGGCCTGTCGTTCACGGAGTTCAGCTACATGCTGCTCCAGGCCTACGACTTCCTGCAGCTGTTTCGGCGGGAGCGGTGCACCCTCCAGGTCGGCGGCAGCGACCAGTGGGGCAACATCACCGCGGGCGTCGACCTGATCCGGCGCGTCGAAAGCGCGGAAGCGCACGGCCTCGTGGCCCCGCTCGTCACCATGGCGTCGGGGGCGAAGTTCGGGAAATCCGAATCCGGGGCCATCTACCTCGACGCGGACCTGACGTCGCCCTACAAGTTCTACCAGTTCTGGGTGAACACGGACGACCGCGACGTGGGCACCTACCTGCGGTTCTTTTCACTGCGGCCCAAGGACGGCCCCGACGGCATCGATCCCCTGCTCGCGGCGCACGCCAGCGACCCGGCGAGCCGCGGGGCCCAGCGCGCGCTCGCGACCGAGCTCACGGAGCGCGTCCACGGCAAGCGGGTCACCGAATCCGTGGCCGCGGCGGCCGCGATCCTGTTCAGCGACTGGGACCCGCGCCGCGCGACCGCGGACGCGTTCGCGGTGCTGGCCCAGGAAATCCCGACGGGCACCCTCGCGGCCGGCCCGTCTCCGCTCGTCGACGCCGTGGTCGCCTCCGGGCTCGTCAAATCCAAGAGCGAGGCCCGGCGCCAGATCGAGCAGGGCGGGATCTACGTGAACCAGGAGCGCGCCAAGGACCCCAACGGGACCCTCGGCGCCGGCGACTGGCTCGCCGGCGGTCACGTGCTGCTCAGAAAAGGAAAGAAAGACTACGCGCTGTTGCGGCGCGCCGGCTGACCCCCCTACTTCAGGCCATCGAGTACGTCCAGCACCTTCTCCATCTCCCCCACCGTGTTGTAGCAGTGCGGGGAGAGGCGGATCGCCCCCTCACGCAGCGAGCACACGATCCGGGCGCGCTTGATGGCGTGGTACGCCTCGACCGGCTCCTCGGGGGCGATGCACAGGATCGCCGAGCGGTGCCGCTCGTCGCGCGGCGAGACGACCCGCATGCCGTGCGCGTCGGCCCAATTGAGGATCGGGTCGTGCAGGCTGCGCGTGACCTCGGCGATTTCCGGGATGCCGATCTCCAGCAGCAGCTCCACCGACTGGGTGAAGCCGTAGAAGTCCTGGTAGGGCAGCGTGATCATCTCGAAGCGGCGGGCGTCGGCGCGGAACGTCGGATTGTATTCGGTGAGCCGCGAGAAGTCGTCGGTGCCCTCGAACGCCATCCACCCGATCATCGCCGGCTCGATCGTCGGGATCAGCTCCTTGCGTACGTAGACGAACCCCGAGCCCCACGGCGACAGGAGCCACTTCTGCCCGCCGCACGCCACGATGTCGACCGGGGTGTCCCGGACGTCGAGCACGGAATTGCCCACGCCCTGGATCCCGTCCACCACGAGCAGCGTGCCGTTGGCACGCGCCGCGGCGGAGAGCTTTTTCAAGTCGGCGCGGAAGCCGTTGGAGAACTGCACGAACGACACCGCGAGCACCTTCACCCGGGAGTCGCGCAGGGCGCTCAGCAGGTAGTCCTCGTCGGGCCAGCCTTCGCGCGTGCACGGCGCGAGCGTGACTTCCACCCCCTGCTTGCGCAGCATGAGCCAGGGATAGACGTTCGCCGGAAACTCCCGGTCCGAGAGGATCACCCGGTCGCCCTGCCCGAGCGGCAGCGCGTGCGCGGCGAGGTTCAACCCGAAGCCCGTATTCGTGGCGAGCGCGATCTCCCCGGTGTCGGCGTTGATGAGACGCGCGGCGGCGTCGCGCGCGGCCTGCAGCCCCGCGAACAGGTCGCGATCGGGCAGCAGGTGCGGCGCGGTCCGCTTGGCGTTGAAGGCGTCGAGGATGCGGCGCGTGCGCTCGGGGATGGGACCGATCGAGGCGTTGTTCAGATACGCCGTGTCCGCGGTCCAGGGGAACTCGCTGGCCCGCAGGTGCCGCAGCGATTCGCGCAGCGCCTTCACCTTGGCCGGATGAAACGCGACGTCGGTCACGCCGTCCGCACCTCCAATGCGTCCCGCAGGCCGTCGCCGACCAGGTTCACGCCCAGCACCGCCAAGCCGATCGCCAATCCGGGCACGAGGCTCACCCACGGCGCCACGCGCAACAGATCCCGCCCGTCGGCGACCATCGCGCCCCACGAAGGCGTGGGGGGGCGGGCGCCCAGTCCCACGAAGGACAGCGCGGCCTCGGCCATGATGGCGCCGCCGATCCCGAGCGTCGCGATCACGATTACGGGCGGCAGCACGCCGGGGAGCAGGTGGCGCGCCAGCACCCGCACGTCGCTCGCGCCCAGGGCGCGCGCCGCCAGGACGAACTCCCGGGTCCGCAGGCTCAGCACCTCGCCGCGGACCACGCGGGCGACGCCGGCCCACCCCACCACCCCGATCACCACGAACACCATGGGAAGCGAGGGGTTGACGGCGGCGGCGATGGCGATGAGGAGCAGCAGGGAGGGAAAGGCGAGGGTGACGTCGGCGAGCCGCATGATGGACGCGTCCACCCAGCGCCCGTAATAGCCGGCGGCGAGGCCGAGCCCGACCCCCAGCACGCTGGCCACCGTCTGACTCACGAGCCCGACCAGCAGCGACAGGCGAGCGCCGTACAAGACACGTGATAAAACGTCACGCCCCTGGACGTCGGTGCCGAGCCAGAAGGCGCTCGAGGGGCCGCGCAGGCTGACGGACAGGGAGCCGTGCAACGGGTCGGCCGGGGCGATCCACGGCGCGGTCAGCGCGAGCACCGCCAGGATCGTCACCAGGACGAGTCCGGTCAGCGCCCAGCGGTCGCGGGCGAAACGCCGCCAATGGCGTGGCGCTTGCATGGGGGTCTCGACTACGTTACTCGGAACTCGCACGACAAATCAAGCGCAGCTGCGTATGGCAAGACGGTGAATCCCGGCACCCGTTTCACCCTCGTCCTCGGGGGCGGCGGCATGAAGGGCCTGGCGCACGTCGGTGTGCTCGAGGCCCTTTTGGAGCGGGGGCTCAAGCCCTCCCACATCGTCGGGTGCAGCGTCGGGTCCCTGGTCGGCGCGGCGTGGTCGTCCGGCAAGAGCATTCCCGAGCTGCGCGAAATCGCCATCAACCTGAAGCGCAAGGACGTCTTCCAGATCGCCCACGCGGACATGGCGTTCAAGCGCATGCGCTCCCCCGCCCTGTTCCGGCGCGAGCCGCTGGCGCTGCTGATCGAGCGGCTCGTGGGTGATGCCTCGTTCTCCGACCTCGATGTCCCGGTGATCTGCAATACCGTCGACATCAACTCGGGGATGCAGGTGCTCTGGGGACTGCCCGGGCTCGACGACATCCCGGTGGGTGAAGCGGTGTTCGGCTCGTGCGCGCTGCCGGGCTATCTCCCGCCCCACGAGATCCGGGGGCGCCACTTCGTGGACGGGGCGGTGATCGAGAACCTCCCGATCGCGGCGGCCCGCGCGCTCGACAGCGAACTGGTCTTCGCGGTCGACGTGTCGGCATCCAGCACGCTGCGCGAGGACACGCAGGAAGGAGGCTTCGCCGCCGTGTTCGGGCGCGCGACGGAGATCGCGATGGGGTCGCTGCTCGAGCAGAGGCTGCGGCAGTGGGCCACGCCACCGGTCTACTACATCCACCCGCGCGTCGAGCACATCTCGATGTTCTCGTTCGATCACCTGCGCGAGGTGGTCGAAGAGGGCTACCGCGCGACGACCGAAGCGCTGGAGCGCGCGGACACCTGGCCGGCGCGCGGTGCCGAGGGCGTCTACCCGCGGCGGCGCGTGATCGTCCAGGTCGCTCGCGACCGTTGCATCGGCTGCGGCGCCTGTCTGTTCCAGGGACCGCCGGGGCTGTTCGTCCTCGACACCGAGCGCAAAGCCGTCGTCACGCAGCCGGAGCAGGAGTGGATGCCCGCCAGCGGCGGCTTCATCCGTCACTGTCCCACCTACGCCATCAGCGCACGCCCTGTCCCCGCGGCGCTGGAGACGATGCGTCGCTCCGGATGAGCGCCACGGAGATGCCGGAACCCCGCCTGGAGTAACGCATCTTACTCGTTGCCGTTTCAGTGGTTTACGGCGTGCTTCTTGCCCCCGCCTAGCGGCGGCGCGGAAGCTCGTCGCGGTGGTCGATCGGGTAACTCCGCGAAACGACGCACACATGGACGCTGGTCCCCACACGCGGCGGCGCGACGCCGTCGGCCCCGGTGTGGAGGTCGCGCCACACCAGGAAGGCTTCGCGGAGGATCATCCGGTTGCGCACCAAGTTCGGACACGCGGCGATCCTCACGCCGCTCGCGCCGGCGCGCGCCGGTGAGAACCCGCGCGCCGCAGCGCCCGCCCCGTCCGCCGGCCAACCACCAGCCGTCATCCCCGCCGCGAGGCCCAGCGTGCGCGGCAAGTTCCTCTTCCTGGGAGACGAAAAGCTCCACGTCCGTGGGGTGACGTACGGCACGTTCCGGCCCCAAGCCGACGACAGTGAGTTCCCCACGCCCGATGTCGTGGAGCGGGACTTCTCGTTGATGGCGGCGCACGGGGTGAACTCGCTGCGCACCTACACAGTCCCTCCCCGTTGGCTGCTCGACGCGGCCTCGCGCCACGGGCTCCACGTGCTGGTCGGGATCCCGGTGGAGCGCTACATCGGCTATCTGACGGACCGCAAAGGCGCACCCGACACGGGCCGCCTCGTGCGCAGCGGCGTCGCCGCCTGCGCCGGTCACCCGGCGGTGCTGGCATATGCGATCGGAAACGAGATCCCCGCGGCGACCGCCCGGTGGCACGGCGCCGGCCGCGTGGAGCGATTCCTGGAGGGACTGTTTCGCGCCGCCAAGGCGGAGGACCCGTCAGGCCTCGTGACGTACGTGAACTATCCCTCGACGGAGTACTTGCAGCTCCCCTTCCTCGATTTCGTCTCTTTCAACGTCTTTCTCGAGGCGCGCGCCCCGCTGGCCGCGTACCTCGCGCGTTTGCATCACGTCGCCGGTGAGCGCCCGCTGCTGCTCACCGAGGTCGGCCTGGATAGCCTGCGCAACGGTGACGCCGCACAGGCGCGCACGCTCGACTGGCAGGTCCGCACCAGCTTCGCGGAAGGCTGCGCGGGCGTCTTCGTGTACGCCTGGACCGACGAGTGGTACCGCGCCGGCGAGGATGTGACCGACTGGCGGTTCGGGCTCACGTGCCGTGACCGGACGCCGAAGCCGGCACTGGCCGCCGTGCAGGCCGCCTTCGCCGACACTCCGTTCCCGGCCGAGACGCGCTGGCCGCGCATGTCCGTGGTGGTGTGCACCTACAACGGCAGCCGGACCATTCGCGAATGCATGGAAGGCGTGCGACGGCTGCGCTATCCCGACTTCGAAGTGATCGTCGTGAACGACGGCTCGACCGACCGGACGCCCGAGATCGTTCGTGAGTACGACGTGCGCCTGATCAGCACGGAAAACCGCGGCCTCTCGAGTGCGCGCAACACCGGGTGGCGCGAAGCGAGGGGCGAGATCGTCGCCTACATCGACGACGACGCCTATCCGGACTCCGACTGGCTGACCCACCTGGCGGCCACCTTCCTCCGCACCACCGACGTCGGCGTGGGCGGGCCGAATATCGCGCCTCCAGGCGACGGACCGATCGCCAGGTGCGTCGCCCTGGCTCCGGGCAACCCGATCCATGTGATGCTGACCGACCGCGAGGCCGAGCACATCCCCGGCTGCAACATGGCGTTCCGGCGGGACGTGCTCCAGGCGATCGGCGGCTTCGACGAGCAGTTCCGCGTCGCCGGGGACGATGTCGACGTCTGCTGGTCGTTGCGCGAGCGGGGCTGGACGCTGGGGTTCAGTCCCGCCGCCCTGGTGTGGCACCACCGGCGCAATTCCCTGCGGGCCTTCTGGAAGCAGCAGGTCGGCTATGGGCGGGCCGAAGGACTGCTGGAGCG
>DATICZ010000263.1:0-5546 GCA_035456525.1 Gemmatimonadales bacterium | reverse complement strand
CCCCGCTGCGGGCCGTCGGCCGGCTGGCGCTGTCGCCCGACGGCGCGCTCGGCTCCACGCCCGACGGCGGCTGGCTCGTGGACGTGCATCACCGCGCGCATCCCGACACCAAGAACACGGACGGGCTGCACGGCGTCTCGGTGGGCTTCACGGCGCACTACGGCGCGATGCGCGAGCGGTTCGGCGAGCGGCTCACCCTGGGGTGCGCCGGCGAGAACCTCATCGCCGACACCGGGTCGCGGCTGCAATTCGACGACGTCGCGCGCGGCCTGGTCATCCTCGCCCCGGACGGCACCGAGCGCGTGCGGCTCAGGGTGCTCGAGGTGGCGCACCCCTGCCGTCCCTTCACCGGGTGGGCGCTGGGCGGCACGGTCGAGGCCGCGGTGCTGAAGGAGCACCTGCAATTCCTGGAGGGCGGGATGCGGGGGTTTTATTGCACCGCGGAAGGTTCGGGCACCGTCGCCATCGGCGACGTGCTGTACGCAATCTGAAGGGCGCTATCGGCTATCGGCTATCGGCTATCGGCAAAGCAAGAAAACGCCCCCGGGTGAGTTCCCCGGGGGCCCTTTGCTGATAGCCGATAGCCGACAGCCGCCGCTCTCAGCTCAACTCGTCCCACGCCAGCGTCGCGAGATTGTGGCACCGGTCGCAGGTGAGCCGCTTCGCGTCGGCGCCGAACGCCTGGCGGTGCCGGCACGCCGGGCAGACGGCGTAGGTCAGCGGGAAGATGCGGCCGATGCGCTCGATCAGCCGCGGCTCGCAGCGCACGATGGTCCAGCGCTCGGGCGGCTGGTAGCGGATCTCCAGCAGCCGGCGGTCCACCGGCACGTTGTGGCGGTTCACGTCCAGCACGACGATGTTGCTCGACGACATGCGGACGACCGGGTACCAGGCCCCGCGGCGCAGGGTGTGGGCACCGGCCGGGCCGACCCGCGCCCAGCCCTTGGGCTGGAGCCGGGTAGGCGTAATCGGGCGCGCTTCCATCGGAATTGCCATCTCCAAGACTCTATATAGTCGCCGGGTGCCGCGTCGTGACAACTGTCACAATTCGCGGGGTCGTCCCGTGCTCAGCCGCACTCACTGAAGCCGCAGACGTGACATTTGACACACCCTTCGGCGAATACGAGCTGCGATCCGCAGTCCGGACAGGTCCCGATGAAGTCCTGCCCCTCGTCGCGCACGCGGGCGGCCGCCGTGCCCTGCCCCGCCGCACCGGGAACGATCTCCGCGGGCCGGAACGATTCGCGCGCCGCCGGTACACCCCCCGGTGCGGCCAGCAGGTCCTGCTGCACCCCCTGCTTCTCCTGCATCCACTTCTCGATCGCGATGCCGATGGCGTCGGGCACCGAGAGCACCTTGCTGGGGCCCAGGCCCACGACGCGGTCGGAGGAGATACCGCGCAGCTGGCGGTGGATCTCCGGCAGCGGGATGCCCGAGCGCAGCGCCAGCGAGATGAGCCGGCCGATCGCCTCGACGTCGGCCATGACCGGCGCGCCGGCTTTGCCGAGCGACATGAAGACCTCGAACGGCTGCCCGAGATCGTCCTCGGTGATGGTGACGTAGATCGTACCCAGCGGCGTTTCCAGCCGGCGGGTCGTGCCGCGCAGCAGGTCGGGGCGCGAGCGCTTGGCGCGGCGCTGCAGGTTCTCGCTCTCGACCTCGTGCAGCCGGTCCTTGGTCCGCGACAGCTCGGCCTCGAGCTCGGCGATGCGGCCCAGCGCTTCCGCGAGGGCGTCCGCGGCCTCGGCGGGAGCCGCTTCCGCCGGCTGCCCACCCGCTTGCTCCTGCACCTTGCGCGCGGTCGTGCCGGTGGACAACACCTGCATCTCGCGTGCGCCGTCGCGGTAGACCGTCACGCCTTTGCAGTTCAACTGGAAGGCCAGGCGGTAGATCTGCTCGACGTCCTCTTCGGTCGCCGCGTTGGGGAAGTTGCAGGTCTTGGAGATCGCCGAGTCGGTGTACTCCTGGAAGGCCGCCTGCATGCGGATGTGCCACTCCGGGGTGACGTCGTGCGCCGTCACGTAGACGCGCTGCACCGCCTCCGGCACCTCGGGGAAGTGGATGTGGCCGCTCTCCGCGATGCGCTGCATCAGCGCCTCGGAGTACCAGCCGTCGCGCCGCGCGCAGGCGACGAAGTCCTCGTTCAGGTCGGGCATCAGCACGCCGGCCTGGTTGCGCATGAACGCCACGGCGAACAGCGGCTCGATCCCCGAGCTGCACCCGGCGATGATCGAGATGGTGCCGGTGGGCGCCACGGTCGTGAGGTTACAGTTGCGCAGGCGTCGCATCGGGCGGATGCGCTGTCCGGCCGCGTCGCGGGCGCAGGCCTTGTCGGGTCCCCAGATCGAACGCTCCCACTCGGGGAACGGCCCGCGCGTCTCGGCCAGCTTCTCCGAGGCGACCTTCGACTCCTCGTCCACGAACTGCATCAGCCGGCGGCCCAGCGCCACGCCCTCGTCGGAGTTGTACGGGATGCCCAGGCGGACCAGCAGGTCGGCCCACCCCATGATCCCGAGGCCGATGCGCCGGATGCGCTTGGCGAGGTCGTCGATCTCGGGCAGCGGGTACTTGTTGGCGTCGATGACATTGTCGAGGAAATGCGTGCACAGGTGCACCGCGCCGCGCAGCCGCTCCCAGTCCACGTCGCCGTTCTTGACGAACAGCCCGACGTTGATCGAGCCCAGATTGCACACGTCGTAGGAGAGCAGCGGCTGCTCGCCGCACGGGTTGGTCGCCTCGTAGCTCCCCAGGTGCGGCACCGGATTGTACTGGTTGGCGCGGTCGATGAAGAACACGCCGGGCTCGCCCGTCTTCCACGCGCCGTGGACGATCTTGCGGAACACGGTGCGCGCGTCGAGCTGGCCCACCGCCTTGCCGGTGCGCGGGTGGATCAGGTCGTAGGGCCGCCCCTGCTCCACCGCTTCCATGAAGGCGTCGGTCACGGCGACCGAGATGTTGAAATTGGTCACCTGCGTGAGGTCGTCCTTGCAGGTGATGAAGTCCATGATGTCGGGGTGGTCCACGCGCAGGATGCCCATGTTGGCGCCGCGGCGGGTGCCGCCCTGCTTCACGACGTCGGTGGAGGCGTCGTACAGCTTCATGAACGAGACCGGGCCCGACGCCACACCCATGGTCGAGCGCACCACGTCGTTCTGGGGCCGCAGCCGCGAGAAGGCGAAGCCGGTGCCGCCGCCCGACTGGTGTACCAGCGCCATCGAGCGCAGCGTGTCGTAGATGCCGCTCTTACCGTTGGAGAGGGCGTCGTCCACCGGCAGCACGAAACAGGCCGACAGCTGGCCCAGCGGCCGGCCGGCGTTCATCAGGGTGGGCGAATTGGGCATCCATACGCGGGTGGCCATCAGCTCGAAGAACGTCTCGGCCACCGTCTCGACGGCCCTGTCGGACGCGCCGAAGGCGCGGTCGGGTGCGGCGATGGTGCGCGCCACCCGCCAGAACAGGTCCTCGGCGCGCTCGACCGGCTTGCCCTGGTCGTCCTTGACCAGGTAGCGGCGCTCCAGGACCGTCAGGGCATTGGCACTCAGATCGAGCGTGCCTTTGGTGCGGGAAGCAGTCATGCGGCTCGTCCCCTTCGATCGGACGGTGGCTGGTCGGCGACCAATGCCCCAGTGCGCTCCCGAGGGGAGCCGGGCACGGGGTTGGTCCTGGCGTTGAAGTTAACTAGACGGCCGTGGACTTCTTGAAGACGCGGAGGGCCAAGGTAGGGACGCTTCCTCGCAGGGGCAAGTTTTCGCGGGAATCCACGGAAACCGGGCTTTCCTCCGTTTCAACATCACAAACCTGCCTGCCACGGCGGGAACGCGCCGGCGCGGTGCCGCCGCGCCAGCTCGACGTAGTGCTGCCACGTCGCGCGGATCCGGTCGCGCAACCCGTCGTCCACCGGCCGAACCACCTTCGCCGGCACCCCCGCCACCAGGGAGCCGGGCGGAATCACCATCCCCTCGCGCACCACCGCCCCCGCCGCCACCACGCTGCCCGCGCACACCACCACGCCGTTCAGCAGCACGCTGCCCATGCCGATGAGACAGTCGTCCTCCACCGTGCAGCCGTGCACGATCGCCCGGTGCCCCACGCCGACGCGGTCGCCGATCAGCGCCGGCCGCCCCTCGTCCACGTGCACGATGGTCCCGTCCTGGAGGTTCGTGTCCGCACCCACCACGATGCGATCCATGTCGCCGCGCAGCACGGCGCCGTACCACACGCTCGCCCGCGGGGCCAGGGTGACGTCCCCCGTCACCCAGGCTCCGGGCGCGATGTACGCCTCCGGATCGATGTGAATCAGGGCCTCTGCGGCAGGACCTGCAGCTGCGTCCAGGCGTCGACCGCTTCGCCGTTCTTCTGCGCCGGATTCCAGCGCAGCCCCCTGGCGAGATCGAGGGCGGCGTTGGTGAAGGTGGCGACGTTGGAGCCCACGAACACCCGTGCCTCCAGCGTCTCGCCCTCCCGTGACACCTTCACCAACAGAATCGCGAGCCGTGGGGTTTCCGTCGCATCCGGGGCGAGCAACACGTAGGGGGCCGTGAGTGGAGCGGGCCGCTTGTCGAAGCACGCGTTGTCCTGGTTGTACGTCGGCCCGAACTGGTCGCACGAGGACGCGCCGCCGCCGGGAGGCACGACCGTGTCGCCGACGAGCCGGGACCTCTGCAGCGTGACCGGGACGGTAGAGGTGCCGCCGGGCGCCACCAGCACCTGACGCTCGTAGGTCACGTAGCCGGCCGCGCGCACCGCCAGCTTGTGCGTGCCGGGCGGCAGCTCGAGCTGATTGCCCTGCACCGTCTTCCCATCCATCGTGACGTGCGCGTCGGCCGGAAACGTGCCCTGCAGCACCAGCCGGCCGGGCGTACCGGGCGCCACCGCCGGGCCCCCCGTCCCCGAGGTCCCCCCGGTCCCCGTCCGGCCGGTGCTGTCTCCCGTACCGCCCGCCATGGAGTCCGCGTGCGGTCCTGCGCCGGAGTCTCCCGCGAGCTGCAGCGAGTCGGCGTGCGCCAGCGCGGTCGTGTCGGCCGGGGTCTGCGCGAGAATCAGACCCTTCTTGTAGGCGAGGTAGCCGCCGCCGCCCAGCACCGCGCCCATGACGAGCAGCCAGATCAGCAGTCCGCTGACGGCGGAGCGCGATTGGGGGCCGCCCTCGGGCACCGGCGGCAGTCCGGCGCTGAAACGCGGCAAGGGAGTGGTGGGGGCGGTGGAGAGCTTGGGAAATCCGCCACCCAGCGACGGCATGGCCCGCGTCTGAGCCGTGCTGATGCCGGTGGCGACGAACCCCGAGCCGCTCTCCAGCACCTCGACCATTTCGTCGGCCGTCTGGAACCGCTCCGCCGGAAGCTTGGCCATCATCTTCCGGATCACTTCGAAGAGCTCACGTTGCTCGTCGTTCTCCAGCACCGGGGCGGGCAGCTCCTCCATGATGTGCTTGTAGCCGATGGAGAAGGAATCCTCGCCGTCGTAGGGCACCAGGCCGGTGAGGCACTGGTAGGCCACCACGCCGAGGGAGTAGATGTCGCTGCGCCCGTCGAGCGGTTGGGCCCGCG
>DATICZ010000262.1:0-3475 GCA_035456525.1 Gemmatimonadales bacterium | reverse complement strand
CGGCACCGGCGTGGGCAAGTCGTTCGCGTATCTCGTGCCCGCGCTCCTGTGGGGACAGGCGAACGCCGAGCGCACCGTCGTCTCGACCAACACCATCAATCTGCAGGAGCAGCTGGTCGGCAAGGATCTGCCGGTGCTGGCACGCGCCCTGGCGACGCCCGATCACGAGCCGACGTTCGCGCTGCTCAAGGGGTGGCGGAACTATCTCTGTCTCTCCCGCCTCGAGCAGGCGCGCGGCACGCAGGAGACGCTGTTCGAGACGAACCGGTCGGCGGAATTGGAGGGGATCGCCGCGTGGGCGGCACGCAGCGCCGACGGTAGTCTCGCCGACCTGCCAGACGATCCGTCCGAGGACGTGTGGGACGCGGTCGCGGCGGAATCCGATCTGTGTACGCGGCTCAAGTGCCCGCACTTCGAGCGGTGCTTCGTGTTCCAGGCGCGGCGGCGCGCCGCCGAAGCCGACGTCGTAGTGGTGAACCATCACCTGCTCGCCTCCGACCTCGCGGTCCGCCTGGCGGCGGACAACTGGATGGAAGCGGCGGTGCTGCCGCCCTACCGCCGGCTCATCCTCGACGAGGCGCATCATCTCGAAGATGTCGCGGCCGCCCACCTCGGGGCCCAGGTTTCGCAGATGGGCGTGCAGCGGCTGCTGGGGCGGCTCGAGCGGGGCGGACGTGGGCTCCTGCCGGCGCTGCATGCGGAGCTGACGTCGCGCGACGACCTGCTCTCCGCGGCGAGCCGCGACCTGCTGGAACAGCGGCTGCTCGACGCACTGCGGGCCGCGCGGCGCTGGTCGGAAGAGCTGTTCGGGTTCCTCGGCCGGCGCCTGGAGCGCGAGCCGGCAGGCCAGAGCGGCCCGACGCTGCGCCTCACCGATGCCTTCGTGGAGGACGCGGTCTGGTCGGAGGGATTGGACGTGGCGCTCGACAATCTGCTGGCCGCCTTCGCCGGCCTGCGGGACGGCGTCGAGACCATCGCCGACCGGCTCTCGCTGCAGGACGGGGCCGACCGCCCCGCGGCGCTGCTCGGCGAGCTGCGCGGGGTGGTGCGCCGGCTCGACCTCGCCGCCCGCGGCCTCACGGCGAGCCTGCGGCCGGGGCGGGATGCCGCGGCCGAAGGGGCCCCGGCGGTGCGCTGGCTCGAGCGCCGCGGCCGGAAGGCCGCGAATCTCTCGCTCGCCGCGGTGCCCCTCGACCTCGCGTCGGTGCTCAAGGACGCGCTGTTCGACCGGGTCGAGACCGTCGTGCTGACGAGCGCGACGCTCGCCTCCGGCAACGACTTCGGATTTCTCGAGGACCGGCTCGGCCTGTCGCTGCAGCCGTCGCGCGTCGTGACGCGCGAGATCCTTCCCTCGCCGTTCGACTTCGTGAGCCAGTGCCTGTTCGGTATTCCTACCGACGTCCCCGAGCCGCGCGACGACGCGGACGGCCACGATGCCGCCGTGGCGCGCGTGCTGATCGAGCTCGCGCACGCGGCCGACGGCGGCGTGTTCTGCCTGTTCACGAGCCACCGGGCGCTGCGCCGGGCGGCGGACGCCGTGCGGGGGCGGATCGGCGGGCGATGGCCGCTGCTGGTGCAGGGCGAGGACCAGCGCGACCGGCTCCTGCGCCGGTTCCGCGAGTCCGGCAGCGCGGTGCTGCTCGGCACCGATTCCTTCTGGGAAGGCGTGGACGTTCCGGGGCGTGCGCTCCGCGTCCTGATCTTGTCAAAGTTGCCGTTCAAGGTGCCGTCGGAGCCGCTGACAGCAGCGCGGGTGGAGCGGCTCGAGCAACAGGGGCTGGACGGGTTCAGCCACTACCTCGTGCCCCTGGCCGGTCTCAAGCTGAAGCAGGGATTCGGTCGCCTGATCCGCAGCCGCTCCGACGTCGGCGCCGTCGTCCTGCTGGACCGGCGCGCCGTAACCAAGCGCTACGGGGTACGAATCCTGGAAGGCCTGCCGCGGGCCACCCGGGTGGTGGCCAACTGGGAAGACATCCGGGACGCCTGCGAGGAGTTCTTCGCGCGTCACGCAGCATCCTTGCGGGTCTGAGCGTAGCCCACCAGAGAACACTTCCGTCAGGAGGCGAGGGGATGAAGGTCGTACCACTGTGGGCAGCGGTCGCGGGGTTCGCGGCACTGACTGGTTGCGTGACGCCTCCCGGGCAGGGTGCACCGCCCGGCCGGTCGGAGCCGTCGGGGCGTCGGTTCGTGAACCCCGGGACGCTCGCCGCGCTCGACGGCTTCACGCACGCCGTACGGCTCGGGTTCGTCACCTACGTGTCGGGTGAGGTGCCGCTCGACAGCAGTGGCACCCTGGTGGGGCCGGGCGACCTCGCCGCGCAGGCGAAGCAGGCATTCGCCAATCTGGCGCTGGCGCTGCGGATCGCGGGAAACGAGCCGCAGGATGTCGTGAAACTCACGGTGTACGTGGTGAACTACCATCCACAGGATTTCGCCGTGATCCGGCAGGCCGCGCCCGAATTCTTTCCGGCACGGAACCCGCCGGCGGGGATCGTGGTTGGTGTAGCGGCGCTGCCGCGGGACGGTATGCTCATCGCGGTGGACGCGATCGCCCAGGCGCCGGCGTTGTTCCGGCCGGTGGCGGAGAGAAGAGACTAGATTTGGAGGAGGGTGGAGGACGGTGGAAGACGGTGGAGGACGGTGGAAGTACACCGGTTCGCCTCCACCAACCTCCACCGTCTTCCACCGTCCTCCACAACCTGAGGTATCCGTGCCCCAGCTCAGCAACCGTCTGGCCCAGCTTCCCGGGTATCCCATGGCCGAGATTCCGGCCATCAAGCGGCGCCTCTTGCAGCAGGGCGTGGATCTGATCGACGTGGGGGCCGGAGACGCCGACTTCGCGCCGCCCGACATCGCGGTGGAAACGCTGTCGCGCGCCGCGCGCGAGCCGGCCATGAGCCGCTACGCGTTCCAGATCGGCCTGCCGGCGTTTCGTGAGGCGGCGGCGGCGTACCTGCAGCGGCGCTTCAAGCTGACGGTCGATCCGTTCACCGAGCTCCATCCGCTGCTGGGGTCGAAGGAGGGGATCGCGAACCTCTCCTTCACCGTGCTCGACCCGGGGGACGTCGCGATCGTGCCCGAGCCGGGCTACGCCGTGTACCACGGGGCGACGGTGCTGGCGGGCGCTACTCCGCACCTCGTCCCGCTCACGCCGCGCACCGACTTCCTGCTCGAGATGGAGGAGCTGCCGGCGGACGTCGTGCGGCGGGCGAAACTCGTCTACCTGAACTATCCCAACAACCCGACCGCGGCCATCGCCCCACGCGACTACCTCGAGCGGACGGTCGCGTTCTGCCGCCGGCACGACATCCTCATCGTCTACGACAATCCCTATTGCGAGATCACCTTCGACGGCTACGTCGCGCCCAGCATCTTCGAGATCGCCGGGGCGCGGGAGGTCGCGGTCGAGTTCCATTCGCTCTCGAAGAGCTTCTGCATGACGGGATGGCGGCTCGGCTGGGCGGTGGGGCGGCCC
>DATICZ010000261.1:0-9877 GCA_035456525.1 Gemmatimonadales bacterium | reverse complement strand
GTCCGGCGTCGGCCAGGTGCGCAATCTGGGTGCGCTCGAGGCCGGCGCGGGCCGATCGACCCTCCCGCTCGAGGTGCGCGTGCGGCCGCGCTACAACCCCGGGCTGCGCAGCCCGAACTACATCGTGCCCGGGCTGGTGGGAGTGATCCTCACGCTGACCCTCGTGCTCGTCACGGCGATGGCGATCGTCCGGGAGCGCGAGCGCGGCACCCTGGAGCAGCTCATCGTCACGCCGATCACCAAGACCGAGCTGATGCTGGGGAAGATCGCCCCCTACATCGGGGTGGGGATCGTGCAGATGACCGCGGTGCTCACGCTCGGCCGCTTCGTGTTCGACGTGCCGCTCTCGGGCAGCCTGCTGCTGCTCTACGGCGTGTCGCTGATCTTCGTGATCGCCAGCCTCTCCTTCGGCCTGTTCATCTCCACCATGGTCAAGAACCAGCAGCAGGCGATGCAAGTCAGCTTCTTCTTCGTGATGCCGAACATCCTGCTCTCCGGCTTCATGTTCCCGCGCGCGGCGATGCCGGCGTTGTTCCAGTGGTTCAGCCTGCTGCTGCCGCTCACACACTATCTCCAGGTGCTGCGCGGCATTCTGCTCAAGGGCGTGGGCCTGAACGCGATCTGGCCGCAGGTGCTGATTCTGTGCGGCTTCGCCGTGGCCCTGATCTCGCTGGCGGTGCGGAGATTCCACAAGACGCTGGACTGAGGTAAGCAGGGTGTGGGGAGCGGGGAGTGGTACACTACGGTGTGCAGCGGGACTCGCCTCGTTCCGTCGAGTACCACTCCCCCCTCCCCACTCCCCACACGCATGTTTAGGGTGATGCCACTCGCCCCGGAAACCCGCTCCGCCCGCCGCCGCATGGTCCGCCGACAGCTCGCCGCGCGCGGCATTCGTGACGCCCGAGTGCTGGCGACGATGGCCCGCATCCCGCGCGAGTGGTTTCTCGCCGACGCCCTCGACCGGCAGGCCTACCGCGACGGCCCGCTGCCCATCGGCAACGGACAGACGATCTCGCAGCCCTACATCGTGGCGCTGATGACCACGGCGCTCGGCGCCCGCCGCGGGCACCTCGTCCTCGAGATCGGCACGGGATCGGGCTACCAGACCGCCGTGCTCGCCCGGCTGGTGGGCCACGTGTACACCGTCGAGCGGCTGCCCGATCTGCTCGTCGAGGCGGAGGAGCGGCTGCGCCGGCTCGGGATCGGCAACGTGACCACGCGCCTCGGCGATGGAGCCGCCGGCTGGCCGGAGACGGCGCCGTTCGACGGCATCCTCATTACCGCCGCGATCCCCCGCGTGCCTCGACCCCTGCTCGAGCAGGTGAGGCCGGGAGGGCGCATCGTGGCGCCGGTCGGTGACCAGGCGGAGCAGGAGCTGGTCATCATGGAGCGGCGGGCGAACGGGTGGGCCGAGCGCAGCGCGGGCGGGGTGCGTTTCGTGCCCCTGATCTCGCGGCTCGCGTTTCCCGCGGAGTCGCCCTGATTCTCCACGACGACCTGCTGGGCGCGCACGTGTCGAGCCTGGGCGGCGTGGCTCACGCACCCGAGCGCGGGCGAACGATCGGGGCGCGCGTGATCCAGGTGTTCACCAAGACGCCCAACCAGTGGCGTGAGCCGGCGATCGACGCGGGCCAGGCCGACGTCTTCCGGACGGCGCTGACCCGATGGGGGATCCGGGCCGTGGTCGCGCACGACAGCTACCTGATCAATCTGGCTTCGCCGGATGCGGCGTTGCGGGAACGCAGTGAAGAGAGCTTCACTCGTGAGCTCGAGCGCTGCCGGATGCTCGGTATCCCCTGGGTGGTGAGTCACCCGGGCAACTTCATAGACGACCGGGCCGCGGGCCTCGCGCGCAACGCACGGGGTTACGCCGCCTGCCTGGCCCGCGTGGAAGGTCCGGGAGTGCTCATCGAGGGGACCGCGGGGGCCGGGACGGCGCTGGGGGCCACCTTCGAGGAGCTGGCGGCCCTGCGCGAGGCACTGCCGCCCGCGGTACGGTCGCGCGTGGGATTCTGCCTCGACACCGCCCATCTGCACGCAGCCGGGTATAATGTGGCCGCCGATATCGCGGCGGTGTGGAGTGAGTTCGACCGCGTGGTGGGACTGACGCACTTGAAGTGCCTGCATCTGAACGACTCGCGGGTGGCGCGGGGATCGCGCGTCGACCGGCATGCGTGGATCGGGGAAGGCGCGATCGGTCCCGAGGCGTTCCGGCGCATCATGCGGGACCCGAATCTCGTGGGAGTGATTAAGATTATCGAGACCCCGAAGGCGGACGATCCGGTGCGTCACGACCGGCGCATGTTGCGGCGGCTGCGCGCGTACGCGCGTGCCATCCCGTCCACGGCGCGTTGAGGGCGATCATGCAACGCTGGTCGACCGGAGTGCATCGCAGAATGGCACGCGGCGTCGCGACCCTGCTATTCGTACTGCAGGCGGGGGCGGGCGGCGCCGTGGCGCTGGCGCATGCCAGCGACTCCCTCGCCGGTCCGGCAACGCTCGAGTCGCAACACAGCGCGCGGTGCGTGACGATCCACGATGCCGCACGCTGCGCGCAATGCCAGTACGACGCGACCCGGTCCTGGCCAGCGGCTAAACGCCGCGTGCCTCTGACCACCGGTGCCAGCCGCCGGTCGCCGACACCCGATCGCGCACGACCGGCACCCGCCCGTCGCCGACCGCGCGTCGCTCCACCGCGCGCACCCCCGGCCGCCCTGTCCTGAGCACCCGCCGCGCCCGCACGGGCGACGGCTCGTTCGCGCGACCGCCCAGATCGGCGGGGCGCGCGCAACCGGTCCAGACAGGAGTCGAACGCACTATGACATCACTCACCCCGCGCTGGCTGGCCGCCGTCGCGGCACTCAGCCTCCCCGCGGCGGGCCTCGTGGCCCAACGGCCGGCCCCGGCGACGCAGCGCCAGGTCGATTCCCTCGCCGCCGAGCTGCGCCGGCTCCAGGCGCGACTCGACAGCGTGCTCGTCGTGCTCGCGCGGCTCCAGGCCGCCGGCCCGCGCCCGGACACCACGCTCGCCGCCGTCCGGGCGGAAAGTGTGTCCGTGCAGGACGATCTCGCCGCACTCCGGGCCGCGGCGGCCGCCGCCGCCGGCCCGCGCGACACCGCCGGGACGCCGCCGCCGACGCGGGTCGTCGGTCGCGACCAGAGCCAGCTCAACCCAGAGCTCACTGTCACCGGAGATGTGCGCGCGACCGGCACTACATCCGGGATTCAGCGCGAAAACTTCGACCCACGTGAGTTCGAAGTCGGCTTCCAATCGGCGCTGGACCCGTACTCCCGTACCAAGGTCTTCGTGAGCCTCGAGAACGGCGAGGTGGCCGTCGAGGAGGGTTACGCCTATTGGACCGGCCTCCCCGGCCGCTTGCGGCTCGACGTGGGGAAGTTCCGCCAACAGTTCGGCGAGCTGAACCGGTGGCACCTGCACGCCGTGCCGGAAACCGAGTACCCGCTGGCGCTCAGGACGTACCTTGGCGAGGACGGCCTGAGCGGCACGGGGCTGTCCCTGTACCGGGCGTTCGGCGGTCTCGGCACACATGAGATCGTGGCACAGATCACCCGCAGCGCGAGTGATGGCGAGCTATTCGGGGGCGGGGGGCGCCCCAGCTACCTCGTTCACCTGTTGAATTTCTGGCAGCTGGGTCGCGCCACATACATGCAAATCGGCGGGACCGGCCTGCTCGGCGGCAACCCCGACTCGAGCCTGCGCACGGCCGTGGGCGGCATCGAGTTCCGCTTCACGTGGCGGCCGCCGCAGCGTGCGCTGTACCGCGACTGGACGGTGCGTGGTGAGCTCCTCGCGCTCCGCAAGCGCGTGTCCGGGACGGGCGCCACGCGCATCGGCGGCTACGTGAGCAGCACGTACAAGCTGAACCAGCGGTTCATCGCCGGCCTGCGGTACGACTACGTCGAGGAGCCGTCGGCAGGCGTCATCGTTCGCCACCTGGTGCCCTCCCTGACGCTGTGGCAGAGCGAGTGGGTCATGCTGCGCGCGCAATACACTTGGGAAAAGGTCGCGACGGCCACTTCCACACATCAGGTCGCCCTACAGGCCGTCTGGGCGATGGGACCTCACAAACATGAGACCTACTGACATGCTCGCATTCATTCCTCTGGTGCTGGCGCTCGTCGACCAGGCACCCCCTGCTCCACCCGTGAAAGTGGTCACCTCGCTCACGACCTACGCCGCCATCGCCCGCGAGATCGTGGGCGACCGCGGCACAGTGTCCTCGATCGCCGTGGGCAACGAGAATCCCCATTACGTCCAG
Organism: Gemmatimonadales bacterium; assembly: GCA_035456525.1. Lineage (GTDB taxonomy): Bacteria > Gemmatimonadota > Gemmatimonadetes > Gemmatimonadales > GWC2-71-9 > DASTHG01. The sequence goes on along the minus strand of DATICZ010000261.1, from coordinate 5,597 downwards.
CCTAAGCCCAGCTTCGTGCCGACGCTCGCACGGGCCGACCTGTTCGTCACCACCGGACTGGATCTCGAGCTGTGGGTGCCGGCGCTGCTCGACAAGGCCGGCAACCCGAAGGTCACCGAAGGCGGCCCCGGATACGTCGCGGCGTACGCCGGGGTCGATCTGCTCGACGTGCCGACGAGCTTCTCGCGCACCCAGGGCGACATCCACGTGTACGGCAACCCGCACATCTGGACCGACCCTCTTAACGCCGTGCAGATCGCCCGCAACATCCTCACCGGCTTGAAGCGCGTGGCGCCGGCCGACGGCGAATACTTCACGGCCCGGGAAGTGGAATTCGAGAACCGCCTGTACCAGGCCCTGTTCGGCCCGGAGCTGGTGCAGCTGCTCGGCGGACAGACCCTCGCCGACCTGGACCGTCAGGGCAAGCTGTTCGATTTCCTCAAGGCCCGGCAGTATCAAGGCGCGCCGCTGATCAACCGGCTCGGTGGCTGGCTCAAGCAGGCGCTCCCGTTCCGCGGCACCCTGGTGGCGTGCTATCACAAGGAGTGGGATTACTTCTCTCGCGAGTTCCAGGTCACTTGCTTCGACTACATCGAGCCGAAACCGGGAATCCCGCCCACGCCGCGTCACGTGCAGGAAATCATCGTCGGCATGAGGAACAGGCACATTCCGGTGCTGCTCTCGACTAACTACTACGATCGCAGCCAGGTGGTCGACGTCGCGCAACGAACCGGCGCCAGGGCGGTGATCGTCCCGTCCAACACCGGGGGCGCCTCGGGAGCCGATACCTACTTCGACCTGGTGAACCTCTGGATCACGGAGCTGGGCCGCGCCTTCGGCGCGTCCACCGGCGCCCCGGCCAATTGACGGAGGGACTGTGAGCGGACTGGAGCTGATGCTGCCGCCGTTCGTGGCGTGCATGGTGCTCGTCGCCATGCTCGCCTACCTGGGGCTCCACGTGATCGCCCGTGAGGTGATCTTCGTGGACCTGTCGCTCGCCCAAATGGCCGCTCTGGGGAGTCTCGTGGCCCTGCTGTTTCACATCGACCCGGACTCCTCGAAGACCTACATCTTCGCCCTGGTCGCCACCGCCCTCGGCGCGCTCCTGTTCTCCCTCACCCGAACCTCCCGTCACGCCGGGCGCGTGCCCCAGGAAGCGTTCATCGGCATCGTCTACGTCGTGGCCTCCGCCGCGGCCGTACTCGTCGCCAACAAGGTGCCCGGCGGCGGAGAGGCGGTGGAAAAGACCCTGGTGGGCAGCCTGCTGTGGGTCACCTGGCCCGAGATCGCCAAACTCGCGATCATCTACGCCGCACTCGGCGTCTTCCAGTACGTGTTCCGGCACCGGTTTCTCACCATTTCTTTCCATGCCGAGGATGCCGAACGGCAGGGATGGAAGATCCGCTGGTGGGATTTCCTGTTCTACCTGTCGTTCGGCGTCGTCATCACGCTCGCCGTTCCGATCGCCGGAGTCCTGATGGTGTTCAGCTTTCTCGTGGTGCCGGCCGTGATCGCCAACCTGTTCACGGGAGACATGCGCCGCCTGGCCGCGATCTCCTGGGGCACGGGGGCCCTCGCGTCGATCCTCGGTCTGTGGCTGTCGTACTCGAAGGACCTGCCGACCGGGCCGCTGATCGTGTGCGTGTATGGCGCCTTGCTCCTCATCGTGGCAGCCATCCAGGCGGTGCGGAGGTCCGCGGCGTGACTGGTGTAAGGACGAGGGCAATCGCCCTCGGGTTGGTCCTCCTGTTGGAGGGCCCGGTGCTCACAGCCCAGGCGTCGGTGCACGCGACGCTGGGCGCCCGCTACACCTCCACGCTGGTGCACGATTCAATCGTGGCCCCCCTCGACGTGCGACCCGATCTCGCGCCGATGCTCACGGGCGCGGTGGATCTGCCGCTGGCGGCTCCCTGGCAGCTCGAGCTCCTCGCCGACGTCTCCACGAGTATCGTGCGGCGCCACGACGCGGGCGGCGGCACGGCGCCCATCACCCGGGTGTGGATGCTCGGCGTCTCGGTGGGCTTGCGCCGCCAGCTCAATCCCTGGCTCGAAGGGCGTGCCGCCGTGGGTGGCTTGAAGTACCTGCCCGCCGCCTCGATCGGCCTGTTCAGCGCCGGCACCGGCGGCGTGATGCCATACGGCTCGGTCGCGCTGGACGCCGTGCCGGCGGTCCTCGCACGGCGGCGCCTGGCGCTCGAGGCAGCCGCTGACGTGCATCGGTTTCTCACCCCGGCGCTGCGGAACACCGGATTCACCGACGCCCGGGTCGTGTATCGCATCAGCGTCGGCGTGCGACTGGACCTGCGGCGCGGAAGGGCACCGTGAAGTGTGGGCGCTGGGCGGTGCCGGGTGCCGTGCTGCTGGCCGCCGCCTGCACCGATCCCCTGGTGCCCAGCCGCACCGCGATCTACCCGTTCGCCGATGCCTTCGGCGACGTGTTCCACTGGCCGGCCGACCGGCTCCCCGTCCACATCTACGCCGACCCGCGCGGCGATCTCTCCGCCCTGGTCAGCCGGGCGGTCGATCTCTGGGCGCGGCAGCTGCTCTACGGTGAGCTCACGGTGGTCATGGTGGCAGACTCGAACCGCGCAGACGTGATCGTGCGTTGGGCCGACAGTGTGCCGCCTGCTGCCACGCCCGATCCGGGTCCGCCCGTCGAAGCGTGCGGTGGCGTCACCCAGGGGGTTCTGGACTCGACCGGGCAGGCGTTCGCCGCCCCCTTCGAGACCGAGATCAGCATTCTCACTGGCACGGTGTTCACGCCCGAGCAGGTGGCGGCGTGCGTCCGGCGCACGACGGTCCACGAATTCGGGCATGCCTTGGGACTGTTTCGGGAGGCGTCAGACACGCTGTCCGTCATGCGCTCCCCGCCCCTCGTGAGCGAACCCGCGGCCATCGACCGCCGCACGGCACAGGTGCTGTATCACACCCCAGCCACCCTCGCGCCGCCGCCGCCTCGGCCGTAAGTCCCACGCGTGCCTGGGAATACGGCGCTTCGGCTTGACACCCCTGCTTCGTCCGCCTAGCATAACTCCTTCCCCGAAAAGGACTTCTGGAACTCGATGTCCAGCCGCCGCCAGGAGGCCCTCGACTATCACTCGCAGGGCCGCCCTGGGAAGATTCAGGTCTCGCCGACCAAGCCCTTCAAGAACCAGCGCGACCTGTCCCTCGCCTACACGCCGGGGGTGGCGGAGCCGTGCCTCGAGATCGCCAAGCGCCCCGAGGACGCCTACCTGTACACGACGCGGGGCAACCTGGTGGCGGTGGTCTCGAACGGCACCGCGGTGCTCGGGCTGGGCGACATCGGGGCGCTCGCCTCGAAGCCGGTGATGGAAGGCAAGGGCATCCTCTTCAAGGCATTCGCGGACATCGACGTGTTCGATCTGGAAGTCGGGTCCACCGATCCCGACGACCTGATCCGGTTCTGCCAGCTGCTCGAGCCGACCGTCGGCGGCATCAATCTCGAAGACGTCCGCTCCCCGGACTGCTTCTACGTGGAAGAGCGGCTGCGAGAGACGCTGTCCATTCCGGTGTTTCACGACGACCAGCACGGCACCGCGATCATCACGGGCGCCGCGCTCATGAACGCCCTGGAGCTCGTCGAGAAGGATGCGGCCCACGTACAGGTGGTCTTCGCCGGGGCGGGTGCGGCCGCCCTCGCCACCGCGGAGCATTATGTCCGCCTGGGCGTCCAACGCGAGCACATCGCGCTGTGCGACATCAACGGCCCGCTGCACGACGGCCGGACGGACCTGAATCCCTACCAGCGCCGCTTCGCCCGGACGCTGCGCGCCCGGACGTTGGCCGAGCTGTTCCGCGGGGCCGACGTATTCGTCGGCTTGTCGGCGGGCGGCATCGTCACGGGCGACATGATCCGGGACATGGCCGAACGTCCCATCGTCTTCGCGCTGGCGAATCCCACCCCGGAAATCATGCCCGACGAGGTGCGCCGCGCCCGCCCCGATGCGATCGTGGCGACGGGGCGCTCCGACTTCCCGAATCAGGTGAACAACGTCCTCGGGTTCCCCTTCATCTTCCGTGGCGCGCTCGACGTGCGGGCCAAGAAGATCAACGCCGAGATGGAAATGGCGGCGACCCGCGCGCTCGCGGCGCTCGCCAAGGCCGAGGTGCCCGAGCCGGTAATGCGCGCCTACGGACTGGAACGGCTGCGGTTCGGTCCCGAGTACCTGATTCCCAAGCCGTTCGATCCGCGCGTCCTGCTCTGGGTCGCCCCCGCCGTGGCCTGGGCGGCCGTCGGCTCCGGGGTCGCCGGCCGGGTGATCGACGTCGAGGAGTATCGCGCCGAGCTGGACACCCGGCTCGGGCGGGTACGTGGCGTGATGCGCGGCCTGTCGCAGCGGGTGCAGCACGACCCGCAGCGCATCGTGTTTCCGGAAGGCGAGGACGCGCGCATTCTGCGGGCGGCGCGTGTGCTGGCCGACGACGGCGCCGCTCGCCCGATCCTGCTCGGCGACGTGGACGTGATGCGGCGCCAGGCCGACAATGTGGGCGTCACGCTCGAGGAGATCGAGCTGTTGGATCCCCGGCGCGCGGTGAACGCCGAGACGATGGCGCAGGAGCTGTGGCGGCGCCGGCAGCGCCGCGGCATCACGCTGCGCGAGGCCCGGGCGCGCATCGCGGATCCGATGTACTTCGGATTGCTGATGCTGCGACAGGGGCAGGCCGACGCCTTCGTCGCCGGAGCGGACATGCACTACGCCGAGGCGATCCGGCCGGCGCTCGAGGTCATCGGCGTCGAGCCCGGCCGGCGCCACACCAGCGGCATCTACATGCTGGTGTTCCAGCACCAGACGCTGTTCTTCGCCGACTGTACCGTGAACATCGACCCCGACGCCGAGACGCTGGCCGAGATCGCGTCCGCGACGGCGCGGTTCGTCTGGCGCCTCGGCATCGAGCCCCGCGTCGCGCTGCTGTCCTGCTCGAATTTCGGGTCCGTCAAACACCCCTCGGTGGAAAAGGTGCGGCGCGCCGTCCAGCTGCTGCACGAGCGCGAGCCGGAGCTCCAGGTGGACGGGGAGATGCAGGCCGACACGGCGGTGGTAGAGCGCATTCTCAACAGGACCTACCCCTTCTCCCGGCTGCGCACGGCCGCGAACGTGTTGATATTCCCCAACCTCGACGCCGCGAACATCTCCTACAAGCTGCTCGACCGGCTGGGCGGCGCCGAGGTCATCGGGCCGATCCTGGTTGGAATGGCCCAGCCGGTACACGTCTTGCAAAGGGGTGCCGAAGTGAGCGATATCGTCAATCTGGCGGTGCTCGCCGCTCTGGATGCCCTCGACCATCGCCGCCACGCGCGGCCTACGCACTAAAGGACTTCACATGCAGACCATTGCCCCATCGGCCGCCGGCAGCGCCCGCCCGTCTGGCGCGACGCTTCTGGGCTTCGCCCCCGAACGGGCGGTGTACTGGAATCTCGGCCCCGCCGCGCTGTACGAGCACGCCGTGCGCCGCGGCGAAGGCGTGCTGGCCGAAGCGGGCCCGTTCTGCGCCGTCACCACTCCCCACACGGGCCGCAGCCCGGGCGACAAGTTCGTCGTGCGGGAGCCCTCCGCCGCCGACCAGGTGTGGTGGGG
>DATICZ010000260.1:0-2010 GCA_035456525.1 Gemmatimonadales bacterium | reverse complement strand
CTCGCCGACAGCGGGAGCCTGCGCGAGACGGCGCGCCGGTTGCATCTCAGCCAGCCGGCGGTGAGCAAGGCGGTGCGCGAGATCGAGGGGCTCACCGGCGTCGAGCTGTTCCAGCGCAGCCCGCAGGGCACGGAACTGACGCGTGCGGGCCATGCTCTGGTCCGCGGCGCGGAGGTGCTGCTACGCGAGCTCGATTACCTCGGAGGCGAGCTCGCGTCGAGCGACGCCGGGGACGCGCCGGTCCTGCGGATCGGCGCCCCGCCCGTCCTCGTCACCTGGGCATTGCCAGGGGCACTCGCCGCGGCCCGGGCCGCGATGCCAACCCTGCGTGTGCAGCTCTTCGAGGCGAACCTGCCGCAGCTGATCAAGCAGCTCGAGCGCGGGGTCCTGCAGTGCGTGGTCGGCCTGCAGACCCCGGAGATGCTGGAGGCGAGCCGCGCCGCCAACGTTCGATGCGAGCAGCTCACCGGCCAGACGCTCGCCGTGATCGCCGCACCCGACCATCCGCTCGCGCGACGCCGCCGGGTGGGCTGGAGTGATCTGGCGAGCGCCGACTGGATCCTTCCCCCCGAGCGCACGGTCGTCCGGCAAGCGCTCGCCCAAACCCTCGCGCGGGCCGGGCTGCTGCTGCCGCGTCCGGTGGTCGAATCGGCGCAACTCGCGACCAACATCGAGCTCGCGGCGGCCGGCGTCGGCATCGCGCTCGCACCGGTCGCCGCCGCAGCGATTGCCGAGCGTCGCGGCGTGATCCGGCGCATCCCAATTCAGCCCCCGGTCACCGTCCCCCCGCTCGCCGTTCTCGTGCGCGTCGCGCACGAGGATGTCCAGGCGCTGGAGGCTCTGATCGGGGCATTGCGCACGCTCCATCCCTGAGAACCGTGTGATCGCAGGCGCGTGAGGGGGTCCGCACGCTTAAACGATGATGGGATATTGCACGCCATCCATCGTCACGGTCGTGCCTGAAACGTAGCTCGCCTTGTCGGAGGCAAGGAAGGCCACGACCTGCGCGATCTCATCAGGCTCCGCCATCCGACCCATCCCGATGCGGTCCTGGCTCCGGCGCAGCGCTTCGTCTTCGGAGATGCCGAGCATGGTGGCATCGGCGCGCAGCCCCTCGGCCACGCGCTCGGTGTTTGTCAGCGCAGGATTCACGCCCACGACCCGCACGCCCCGCCGCGCATAGGCGGCGGCCAGGCCCGCAGTCACGAGCATCAACGCGGCATTCGCTGCGCCGCCGGCAAGGTGGATCGGCGACGCGACTTTACCGCCGTTACCGATCACGTTGACGATGACGCCACGCCCGCGCGAAGCCATCCGTTTGACGACCGGGTCCATCGTGTTCACGTACGGCAGGTATTTGGCCTCCATGGCCATCCGGTAAGCGGCCGGATCGAGCTCATCGGGGGGTCGCCGACGGGCTGCCCCGGCGCAATTGATGAGCACATCGATCGGGCCATGGTGCGCCTCGCAGGCCTCCACCACGTGCACGGCCGCGGCTGCGTCCGCAAGGTCGGCTGCGAGTGTCAGCACCTCCCCGATGGCGGCCCGTGCTCGATCGAGGTTCTCGCGGGACCGCGAGGTCACGGTGACCTTGGCGCCCTCCGCGAGGAAGACCCTGGCGCAGGCAAGTCCGATCCCTTTGCTGCCGCCGGTGATCAGGACATGCTTACCGCGTAAGCCGAGCTCCACGATTCACTCCGTCCCGACTGCGCTCGGGCCACCCTGCGGGCGCCGGCGGATCAGCGTGATCTTGTCGTTGCAGAGAATCTCTTCGCCGCTCTGGTTGTAGACATGATCGCGGAACACCACCACCCCACGATCGTTCTGCGAGGAGTCCCGCTTCTCGATGACTTCCACTTCGGTGCGCAAGGTGTCTCCCGGCCGCACGATGGCGAGGAACCGGGCATTTTCCAAACCGACGAGCGCGATCATGCTCCCGCTGAACAGGTCCCCCGTCATAGCCGACGAGAAGGACATGATGAGATGGCTCGGGCAGATCCGCCCGGGCAG
>DATICZ010000259.1:0-3057 GCA_035456525.1 Gemmatimonadales bacterium | reverse complement strand
AACCAGGCCGGGACGTTTTCGGCGAACATCCGGTTCGGCTGGCTCAACACCGCGGGCACCGGGCTGTTCGCGGTGCTCAACACCGCCGAAAACGCGACCGGCCTCTTCGCCTGGGACCGATCGATCACCCGGTCGTTCCTGATCAAATTCACCCGCCAGTTCGGCACCGGCGGCTAGCAGCGCACCCGATTCGTCCTGGACCCACCCGCCACACCTGGCCATCTTGTATCCCGCATGAACGACTCCCTGACGCGCCTCACCACCGCCCTGACCGACCGCTATAGGATCGAGCGCGAGCTCGGCGCCGGCGGCATGGCCACCGTCTATCTGGCCCACGACGTCCGGCACGATCGGCCCGTCGCCCTCAAGGTGCTGCGCCCCGAGCTGGCCGCGATCCTGGGCGGCGAGCGGTTTCTCAAGGAGATCCGCCTCACCGCCAACCTCCAGCATCCGCACATTCTGGGACTGCACGACTCGGGCGAAGCCGATGGGCTGATCTACTACGTCATGCCGTATGTCGAAGGAGAGTCGCTGCGACAGCGCCTCGCGCGCGAGCATCAGCTTCCGCTCGACGACGCGCTCCGCATCGCGACCGAGGTCGCGGCGGCACTGGACTACGCGCACCGCCATGGCGTGATCCACCGCGACATCAAGCCCGAGAACATCCTGCTGCACGACGGCTCCGCGCTGGTGGCGGATTTCGGCATCGCGCTCGCCGTCTCCCGCTCCGAGGGCGGCACACGACTCACCGAAACCGGCATGTCGCTCGGCACGCCCCATTACATGAGCCCCGAGCAGGCGATGGGGGAACGCGAGATCACCGCCAAGAGCGACGTGTACGCGCTGGGCTGCGTGGTCTACGAGATGCTCTCGGGCGAGCCGCCCTTCACCGGCCCCACGGCGCAGGCGATCGTGGCGCGCGTCATGATGGAGCAGCCACGCAGCCTCATGCTGCAGCGGCATTCGATCCCGCCGCACGTCGAGGCGGCGGTGAACCGGGCGCTCGAGAAGCTCCCGGCCGACCGGTTCGCCAGTGCGGCGGAGTTCGCCGAGGCGTTGACGCACCCGGGGCTGACCGTCCCCACGACCCAGGCCCGCGTCGCCGCTCCAGCGCCCGCGGGGACCCCGTGGCGGACGTATTTCCGCGTGGCGGCCGGCGCCGCCGTGGTCTCGCTCGCCCTCGGCGCCTGGGGCTGGCTGCGCGTCCGCAGCGCGGCGCGCCACCCGGCCACCTGGCAGTACATCACGCTGGGCGACAGCGTCGTGCTCAGCACCCAGAATCCATCGATGGCATTATCTCCCGATGGCTCCCTGTTCGTCTTCAAGGACGGCCGCCAGAACGGCCGTCTCTGGATCAAGAAGCGGGGCGAGTTGAACCCCACCCCGATCAGCGGCACCGAGCGGGCCCAAAACCCGGTGTTCTCGCCCGACGGGGAGTGGCTGGCCTACGTCGCCGACGGGCGCCTCAAGAAGGTCCGCGCCTCGGGTGGGGCAAGCGTCACGCTGGCGGATTCGGTCGCCGGCGGATACGGCGGCGCCGCCTGGCTCGACGACGGCACCCTCGTGTACATGCCGCCGAGTTTGCAGGAGCTGCGCCGGGTGAGCGCGTCGGGAGGTCCGAGCACGGTGGCGCTGAGAAGCGGCACGGCCACGCTGGCCGGTGGGGGAGCGGGGATGCCGGTCGGCTTGCCGGGAGCCCGGGGCGTGCTGTTTCAGAATTGCGCGTCCAGCTGCGTGACCATGAGCATCTTCGTCATGGATCTGCGTACGGGGAAAGCGAAGCTGCTACTCAACGACGTCGCGCAGGCCTGGTATCTGCCCAACGGGCACCTCCTGTACGTGCGTCGCGACGGCGTGGCCCTGGTGGCGCCGTTCGACCTCGATCGCTTCGAGGTCACCGGTGCCGCGACGCCGGTGCTCGAAGGCGTGCAGGTCACCTCGAACGCCGGCTTCGCACTGCTCGCCTGGTCGCCGTCCGGATCCCTCGTCTATGCGCATGGCGCCGGCGGCTCGACCGACAACGCGATGGTCCGGGTGAGTCGCGACGGAGCGATCACCCAGATCGACACCGCATGGCATGGGGAATTCAACTCGGTCGCGCTCTCCCCCGAGGGGCGCCGGCTCGCGGTCGGCGTCGGCTCGGGCGGAGCGTTGAACATCTGGATCAAGCAGTTGGATCGCGGGCCATCCACGCGGCTGACGTTCGGCGGGCAGGACCGCCGCCCCTTCTGGTCCCCCGACGGCCGGACGGTGGCCTACGTCCGGGACAGCAACAACACCAGCGCCGTGTACGCGCGGCCCGCCGACGGCGGCGGACAGGATCGACTGCTGGTTCGACTGGACCGCCTGATCCAGGAGGGCGAGTGGTCGCGCGACGGCCGCTGGATCCTGGTCCGTACCGACAACGGGCAGGCCGGGGCGGGCGATATCGTGGCCGTGCGCACCAGCGGGGACAGTACCCCGGTGCCCGTGGCCTCGAGCCCATACACCGAGCTGCACCCGGCGCTGTCACCCGACGGACACTGGCTGGCGTACACGTCGAACGAGTCGGGGATCAACGAGGTGTACGTGCGGCCGTTCCCGGACGCCCACGGAGGCCGGTGGCAGGTGTCCAACGGCAGCGGCAGCGAGCCGCGCTGGTCCCGCGACGGCCGCGAGCTCTTCTACCTCGACGGCGATGTCCGATTGAACGCGGTCCAAGTCCGTACCGTGCCGACGTTCTCCTCGGCCGGACGAACCTCGTTGTTCAATGCCTCGAGCTTCGTCGTGGCCGGCTTTCACCAGTCCTACGACGTGACGCCGGATGGACGCGCCTTCGTCTTCGTCAGCCCGCGGCGGGCCGGCGCACAGGGGGCCTCACAGCTGGTGTGGGCCGACCGCTGGTTCAGCGACGTGGCCGGTCGCCTGGCGCGCTAGGCCCGTCTCGTCCTGGCCTGTACCTCGCGGGCGACGGCGCCGACGGCCGCGACGGCTCCCGCGGCGAGCGCGGCTTTCCCCGCCGTCTTCAGTACCCGGCTGGCCTGCTGCAACGTGCGACGCACCTTGCGGCGGCGCGCC
>DATICZ010000258.1:0-26228 GCA_035456525.1 Gemmatimonadales bacterium | reverse complement strand
GTTCAGCACCGGCGAAACGCCGCACCCGGACATCATCATCCTCACCCACCATCTCACCCGGAACTACGACATGGGCGGCGAGGTGGTGCATGCGCTGCGCGGCGTGGACATCCAGATCCGCCGCAACGAGTTCGTGGCGGTCATGGGCCCCTCGGGATCGGGGAAGTCGACGCTCATGAACCTCGTCGGCTGCCTCGACACCCCGACGGACGGTGAATACTGGCTCAACGGCCAGAAGGTGAGCGACCTCTCCGACGACGAGCTGGCGCGCATCCGCAACAAGGAAATCGGCTTCGTGTTCCAGACGTTCAACCTGCTGCCCCGCGCCGACTCGCTCCACAATGTGGAGCTGCCGCTGATCTACGCCGGCGTGGATGCCAAGACCCGACGGGCTCAAGCCGGCCGCGCCCTGGAGCGCGTCGGCCTGGGCGACCGCATGGAGCACAAGCCCAACGAGCTGTCCGGCGGCCAGCGCCAGCGCGTGGCCATCGCCCGGGCGCTCGTGAACAACCCCAGTATCATCCTCGCCGACGAGCCGACCGGAAACCTCGATTCGACGACCGGCGAGGAGATCATGAAGCTCTTCGAGGAGCTCTGGTCGGCCGGACAGACCATCGTCCTGGTCACCCACGAGCACGACATCGCGGCGCATGCGCGCCGCCAGATCCACCTGCGCGACGGTCTCGTCGAGCGGGACGTGACGATGGAGCGAACCAAGTGAAGCGACTTTTCCTGACGGCGATCGTGGCGGCCGGTTGGACCGCCTGCAAGAAGCCCGTGCCCGCGCCCGTGTACGAGAAGGTCGCCGTGGAGCGCCGCGACATCGTCGTGACCGCCTCGGCCGCCGGCGCCATCCAACCGCTCTTGACGGTGGACGTGAAGTCGCAGGCGTCCGGAGCCATCACCGAGATGCGCGCACAGACCGGCGATGATGTCCGGCCGGGGCAGCTGCTCGCGCTGGTGGACCCTCGCCTCCCCAAGAGCGCGCTCGATCAGGCACGGGCGAATCTCGCCGTCGCCAGGGCGCAATTCGAGAACGCCTCGACCCAGCTGGCCCGGGAGGACACGCTCCTCAAGTCCCAGGCCATCACCCAGACCGAGTACGAACAGGCCAAGGTCGCTTTCGCGCAGGCGCAGGCGGGGCTCGTCAACGCCCAGTCCAATCTGCAGGACGCGCAGATCGCCTGGGACCAGACGCGCGTGACCGCCCCGCTCAGCGGAACGGTCATCCAGAAGAACGTGGAGCTCGGCACCGTGATCTCGAGCCCGATGCGCGACGTGGGCGGCGGCACGGTGCTGTTCCGCATGGCGAACCTCGACACCGTGCAGGTGCAAGCCCTGGTGGACGAGACCGACATCGGCAAGATCCAGCCGGGCCTGCCGGTCACCATCACCGTCGACGCGTTCCCCAACCGTCCCTTCGAGGGTACGGTGCTCAAGATCGAGCCGCAGGCGCAGGTCACGCAGAACGTGACGCAGTTTCCCGTGCTCGTGAACATCGGGAACCCGAACCACGTGCTGAAGCCGGGGATGAACACGGAGGTGGAGATCCACGTGGGGCAGCGCCAGAACGTGCTGGCGATCCCCAACGCCTCCTTGCGCACCCAGGGCGACGTCGCCTCAGCGGCGCAGGTGCTGGGCCTCGACCCACAGGCCGTGCAACAGCAGCTCGCCCAGGCGGCCTTGCCGGCCGCGGCACCCCGCGGCGACAGCGGCAGCGCTTCGATGGGCGGCGGCGGGACGCGCGGCGACCCGAACCCGCCCAATGCGGGGAAACCGGCGCAGTCGCAGTCGACCCTCACGCTTCCCGACGGCCGCCAGATCCCCCTGCCCGCGGGCGTCAGCGCGGAGCAGGTGCAGGCGGCGATGCGCAAGCGCTTCTCGGGCGGTGAGCTCACCGCGGCCGAGCAGGCCATGCTGCGGCAGGTGTTCTCCCAGTTCCGTGGAGGCCGTGGAGCGGGCGGGCCCGGCGCGGGAGGGGCAATGCGGAACCAGGCCAACGACGCCGGCGGCCGCTACATCGTGTTCGTGCTGCGCAACGGGGCACCCACCCCGGTGCAGATCCGGACCGGGCTCACCGATCTCGACTTCTCGGAGGTCACGAGCGGGCTGACCGAGACGGACACCGTGCTGGTGCTCCCATCCGCGTCGCTGGTGAACTCGCAGCGGCAGTTCCAGCAGCGCGTGCAGTCGATGACGGGCGGCGGCATCCCCGGGATGCGCCAGCAGACGCCGCAGGGCCAGGGCGGCGGGACCCAGCGCGCGCCCGCGCCGAGATAGCGATGCTCATCGACGAAACGATCCGCGTCGCGCTGCAGGCCATCCGCGCGAACAAGCTGCGCTCGCTGCTCACGGCGCTGGGCATCATCATCGGCGTCGGCGCCGTGATCACCATGATCGCGCTCGGCACCGGGGCGCGGAAAGCCATCGAGGCCCGCATCCAGGCCCTGGGGCCCACGCTGCTGACGCTGTTCGCCGGCCAGAGCTTCCGCGGCGGCATCGCTATGACCAGCCGGGTGAGCCTCACCATGGACGACGATACCGCCCTGGCGCACAACGCCCGCTATGTCTCGGCCGTCGTGCCCGAGCTGGCGGGCAACATGCAGGTGCAGTTGGGGAACCAGAACGTGAACGTCAACGTCGTCGGCACGATCCCGGCGTACGCCAAAGTGCACGCCTACGAGCTGACCGCCGGCCGGATGTTCACGACCGGAGAGGACGAGGCACGGCGCCGGTTCGCCGTGCTGGGCTCGGCCGTCTCCGACATGTTCAACGCCAACGCCGCCGCGATGATCGGGCGCGACATCCAGATCCGCGGTATCCCCTTCACCGTCATCGGCATCCTGAGCGAGAAGGGGTCGCAGGGGTTCCAGAACCCGGACGAGCAGGTGCTCATCCCGCTGCAGACGGCGCGCTACCGCATCATGGGCACCGACCGCCTCCGCTCGATCACCGTCCAGGTGGACAGCATCAAGAACATGAACCTGGCGATGATCGAGGTCGAGCGCATCATGCGGCGCCAGCACAAGATCCGCGCCGGCGGCGAGAACGACTTCCAGATCCGCAACCAGGCGGACGTGCTCTCGACGTTCCAGCAGACGACGGAGACCTTCGGCTTCCTGCTCGCGGGGATCGCCGCGGTCAGTCTGCTCGTGGGCGGCATCGGGATCATGAACATCATGCTGGTGTCGGTCACCGAGCGCACCCGCGAAATCGGCGTGCGCAAAGCCCTCGGCGCCACCAAGGGGAACATCCTGCTCCAGTTCCTGGTCGAGGCGCTCGTCCTCTGCCTCGTCGGCGGGACCGTCGGCGTGCTGATCGGATCGTTGGGCGCGGTCGTGCTCTCGAAGGTCGCGCACTGGAATACGGCGATTTCGCCCTTCTCGATCTTCCTCGCCTTCGCCTTCAGCGCCATCGTGGGGCTGTTCTTCGGGATCTACCCGGCGCGCCGCGCGGCGGCGCTCGACCCGATCATCGCGCTGCGTTACGAATAGTCGGGAGCAGAACATCGGGGAGTGAAGAGTGGGGAGTGGGGAGTGACGGTCAGGAGCGTGTCAGAGGTGGCATTGTCCGTCCGAGCCCTGCACCGTACCACTCCCCACGCCCCACGCCTTATTATTCCCCCATGCTCGGCCTCCTGCTCGCACTGCAGGCATCGTCAGACCCCGGCCCAGTCTACCGCGGCGTCGCTCGCGAGCTGGACGTCGCCCCGCCCCGCATCGAAGCCACCGTGCGCATCGACGGCGTGCTCGATGAGGCGCCCTGGAGCCGCGCGGCCCTGCTCACCGGGTTCTCGCAATACCGTCCCGCGGACGGCCGGCCGGCGGAAGATTCCACCGACGTGCTGGTATGGTACGCGCCCGACGCGATCTATTTCGGGATCCGCGCGTTCGAGCGCCACGGGGGCTCCCTCGTGCGGGCTACCCTCGCCAACCGCGACAACATCGACGCGGACGACCGCGTGCAGCTCTTGCTGGACACCTACGCCGATCACCGCCGCGCGCTGCTGTTCGCCGTCAATCCGCTCGGGGTGCAGGAGGACGGGGTCTGGAGCGACGGGGTGGAGGCGTCCGCCGGCGGCCCGCAGGCGGGGGGACGGTTCGATGCGACCATCGACCTGAACCCCGACTTCGTGTTCGAATCCCGCGGGCGGGTCACGCCGACGGGCTATGAAGTGGAAGTGCGGATCCCGTTCAAGAGCCTGCGCTATCAATCCGCCGATCCGCAGACCTGGGGCATCCAGGTCGACCGCGTCATCCAGCACTCGGGCTACGAAGACACCTGGACGCCCGCAGTGCGCGCCAGCGCCAGCTTCCTCATCCAGTCGGGCCGGCTCACCGGCCTCACCGGACTGCATCGCGGCCTCGTGATGGACATTACTCCGGAGGTCACGACCAAGGTCAACGGGGCGCCCGGCGCCACGGCCTATGGCTACACCACCACGCCCGATGCGGGCGGCACGCTGCGCTGGGGCGTCACCGAGAACCTCAGCCTCACGGCCGCGGCCAATCCGGACTTCTCCCAGGTCGAGGCCGACGTCGGCCAGGTGACGGCGAACGCACGCTTCCCGCTGTTCTTCCCCGAGAAACGGCCCTTCTTCCTCGAGGGACTGGAGCAGTACGACTCGCCCAACCGGCTGATCTACACGCGGCGCGTGGCGGAGCCGCTGGGGGGGGCCAAGCTGACCGGGAAGATCGGGAGCACGAACGTCGCCTACCTCGCCGCGGTGGACGACCGGGATCAATCGTTCGGCCGCAGCAACCCCGTCTACAACCTGTTGCGCGTGCGGCGCGACCTGGGGGCGAGCTCCACCGCCGGGCTCGTCTACACCGACCGCGTGGACGGCAGCGCGTACAACCGGGTCGCGGGCACGGATCTGCGGGTGGTCTGGAAGAAACTGTGGTTCACCCAGGCCCAGGTCGTCGGCTCTTGGACGCGGGACCCGGCCGGGGGGACGCGCGCCGGCACCATGTGGGACCTGACGGCCTTCGATCGCACCGGGCGCGCGTACGGGAACCACGGCGAGATCCAGGGCGTCAGCCCGGACTTCGTGGCGGGCTCCGGGTTCGTGCCGCGGACCGACTACGTGGCGATCCGGCTGTTCAACCGCTTCACCTGGTACGGGCGGCCGGGCGCGCTCGTCGAGCAGGTCTCGACGTTCATCGGGTTCGACCCGCTGTGGCACTATGACGACTTCCTCCACCTGCGCAGCACCATCGAGGGCGGCTTCAGCGACTCGTGGAACGCCAGCCTGCGGGGCGGGTGGGGCGTGTCGGTCAACTTCAGCGACAACCAGCAGCGCTTCGACCGGGCCGACTACGCCGGGTACGCGACCGACAGCGCGGGCACGCCGTTCGTGACGCCGCACGGCCTCTACAACCTGTTGAGCGGAAACGTCGGCCTGAACACGCCCAATCGCCCGCTGACCCTCTCGGTGAACGTCGGGTACGGCGCCGCGCCGATCTTCGCCGAGGCCGCCGAAGGGCACCAGCTCGACGCGCAGGGCGTCGTCACCTGGCGGCCGACGCAGTCGGCGCGGATCGAGGCGCTATGGACGCACCAGCGCATCACGCGCGCCCGCGACGGAAGCCGGTTCTCCACGGCCAACATCCCGCGCCTGAAGCTCGAATACCAGCTCAACCGGGCCGTCTTCTTCCGGTATGTCGGGCAGTACTTCGCCCAGCGGCGCGACGCCCTGGTCGACCCCCGTACCGGACTCGCGCTGGTGTTGGACTCCACCGCCCAACAGCGGGTCGGACCGGCCGGCGGGACCGTGTTCAACAACTTCCGCAGCGATTTCCTGTTCTCCTACCGCCCCACGCCCGGCACGGTGCTCTTCATCGGGTACGGGGCGTCGCTGGAAGAGCGGGACGCCTTCCGCTTCCAGCAGCTGCGGCGGACCGGCGACGGGTTCTTCATCAAGGGGAGCTACCTCTTCCGCATGTAGGCCGCGGACCGACGTTTCCCCGGCGTGCCGCCTGCGGTATTATGGAAAAGCACTCCGGGGAGGTCCCATGCGCGCCCGCCACTCGATCGCCACGCTGGTCGCCTGTTTGGCCGCCGCGACCGCCAATGCCCAGGATTCGCTGACCTTCTCCACCGTGAGCGCCGGCGCGAGTCACACGTGCGCGCTCACCACCGGCGAACGCGCGTACTGTTGGGGCGACAACAGTGAAGGCGAGCTGGGCAGCAACGAGCGCATCGATTCTCCCGCCCCTGTCGCCGTCGCCGGCGGCCTCACGTTCCTGACGATCGACGCCGGCGTCGAGTTCACGTGCGGCGTCACCACCGGCGGCGAGGCGTACTGTTGGGGCCGCAACACCACCGGCGCGCTCGGCAACGCGGCCACGCCCCGCAGCCTCGTGCCGGTGCCGGTCACCGGCGGGTTGCTGTTCCGCGCCATCGCTACCGGGGCCGACCATGTTTGCGGCATCACCGACGACGGCCGGGCGTATTGCTGGGGCTCCAACGACCGGGGCCAGCTCGGCACCGGAGACACGCTCTCCAGCGCGCGACCGCTGCCCGTGGCCGGCACGCTGCGGTTCCGCGCAATCACGGCCGGGGACGACCACACCTGCGGCGTGACCGCGGACAACCTGGCCTACTGCTGGGGCAGCAACCGGCGCGGCCAGCTCGGCATCGGGGCGTACGGCGAGCGGCGCGGACCGCAGCCGGTCGCGCACCACCGGCACTGGCGCATGCTCAGCGCGGGCGCGCAGCACACGTGCGGCATCACCACGGACGCTCGCCGTCCCGCACTGTTCTGCTGGGGCGACAACTTCCACGAGCAGATCAACTCGCGACGGGCCTTCGCCGCGCTCGGCGACCCGATCCTCTGGGTCCCGACCTTCGCCGGCGATCCGCTGAGCCTGGCCTTCGTCAGTGCGGGACGCTGGCACACCTGTTACGTGCAGACCCGCGGGGCGCATGCCGTGTCGTGCCGGGGCGCCAATCTCGATGAGCAGCTGGGGCGCGACGTGCTGGGACCCTACACGCAGGTGAGCGCCGGGGACGCCCACACCTGCGCCCTGCGGCCGGACGGCGCGATCATGTGCTGGGGGAAGAACGCGGCGGGACAGCTGGGGGACGGCTCCCGGTTCGACGAGGCGCGTCCCGTGCGCGTCGCGGAGCCGGTCGCGCTCACCCCCTGAGACTCTACCTTTCCCAGCGCTGGCCGGCCATTATTGCGGACGATGACCGACCTCTCTGAACAGTTCACGGCGGAGCACCGCACCAGGCAGCGGCAATTCGTCCTCGCCGGCATCCAGGCACGCTGGCGGCTCATCGTCGTCGGGGTGCTGCTGCTCGCGGTGGTCCGGCTGTTCAACGTCGTCGCAGTGTCGTGGGTGTTCCTGGTCGGGTTCGCGGTCGCGAGCGTCGCGGCGAACTACGCCATGACCCGGTTGGTCCGGGAAACGGCCTTCCATCCCGGCTACGTGGTGCTCACGCTCGCGCTCGGCGCGGCGATGATCTCGGCCGTCGTGTACGGGCTCGATCGAACCGGATACCTCCTCTACGCCGTGTATCTCATCGCCCCGCTGCAGGCCGCGCTGCAGCTGGGACGGCGGGCGGGCTGGACCGCCCTCACGATCAACCTGGCGGGGTTCACGATCGCCGCGGCCGTCCGGGCGAGCGAGCCACAACCGGCGTGGGGCTGGAACGTGTACCTGCAGGCCGGCCTGGTCCTGCTGTTCACCGCCTCCGCCCTGATCCCGCCGCTCGCCGAGATCACGCGTCGGCTGCGGCGCACCCGGAAGCTCCTGGCCCAGGTCGAGCGGGGTGATCTGGCCGTCCGGATCAGCGACCCGGAGGCAGATGAGCTGGGCTACCTGAGCGCCAGCGTCGACAAGACGACCGCGGCGGTGGGCGAGGCGGTGCAGGAGGTCCAGCAGCAGGCCCAGGGGCTGGTGCAGCTCGCGCGGCGCCTCGGCAGCGCCGCCGTGGAGCTCCAGGCGTCCACCCAGCAGATCGCGTCCACCGCCGATTCGCTGACGGAGGGCACGGTGCGGCAGCGCCGCTCGATCGAGAGCGGACGGAGCGCCGGAGACGCCGCGGCGCGCATCGCGGCCGCGCTGCGGCAGCGGTTTCAGCAGGCGGAGCGTCAGGTCGGTGCCGCGGCGCACGAGGCGCGGCGCCACGGCGAGGAGATCGCGCGTGCCCGCGAGCTGTTGGAGTCCCTGGTGAACCACATCGACCAGGCCAGCCGGGCCGCGGGCACCCTGGAACAGGGGTCGCGGGACATCGGCAAGCTGATGGACGGGATCACCCGGATCGCGAGTCAGACGGAGCTGCTGGCGCTCAACGCCGCCATCGAGGCGGCCCGCGCCGGCGCCTCCGGGGCGGGCTTCCGCGTGGTCGCGGCGGAGGTGCGCAACCTCGCCGAGCAGTCCACCCATGCGGTGGAAGAGATCCACGCCCGCATGCGCCTCACCCAGGAGCAGATCGCGAGCGTCGCGGCCGCGCTGCGGCAGGGGCGGATCGCCGCGCAGGACGCCGGTACGGTTTCGGGTGCGGCCCGCCAGGCGCTCGACGCGATCTTCGGGACGCTCAACGACACCACGCAGTTCGCCACCACGTTCGCCGGAGAGGCCGAGGACCAGGCCCGTCAGATCGACCTGGTCGTGCGTCGCATGACCGATCTGGCCGGGATCGGCGAGGAGGCGGCCGCCGGAGCCCAGCGCACCGCCAGCGCCACCAGGGGCCAGCTCTCGTCGGTCGGCGAGCTGGGTGAGGCAGCCGAGCGCCTCGGCGCCGCGGCGGCGCGCCTCACCGAGGCCGCGCGCCGCTTCCGGGCGGACGGCGCGGTGACGACGCGGTAGGCGGTCTCCGCCGCCTCACTCTCCGCGGAGGGAGGTCATCGGATCCACTCTCGTGGCACGACGGGCCGGGATCAGACACGCCGCCGCGGCGGCCACGAGCACCAGGGACGCCACGAGACCATAAGTCAGCGGGTCCGTCGCGCGAACGCCGTACAGCAGAGTGGTCGCGAAGCGCGACACGCCGAGGGCCGCGAGTGCACCGATGGCGACTCCCGCGCCGGCAAGCAGCATGCCCTGTTGAAACACGAGCCCGAGCAGTTGTCCGGTACCGGCTCCCAGGGCCAAACGGACGCCCAGCTCCCGCGTGCGCGCCGCCACCGACGCCGCGAGGACACCGTAGACGCCCACCAGCGCGAGCGTCAGTGCCAGGGCGGCGAACACTCCAATGAGGATCATCTGGAAGCGCGGCCGCGCCAGCTTCGCCGATACCAGATCGCCCATGGTTTGTATGTGGCCGGGCCGCAAGTCGGGATCGACGCCGGCCAGCCTGTCTTCCGCCGCCTGGGCCAGGGCAGCGGGCTCGCCGCTCGTTCGCAGGACGAAATAGCTGCCCCACCGAGGCCGCTGCGGGTACGGCCAGTAGATCTCCGGTTGGGTCGACACGCCGGGCGTGAACGGAGGAATGTCCGCCACGACTCCCACGATTTCCACCGCACGATCGTCGTTCCGCTCCCGAACGCGCCGCCCGACGGGATCGGCGACCCCGAAGAGCCGCCGCGCCATGGTCTCATTGATCAACGCGACGGGCGGTGCCCCCGCGCGGTCAGCCGCGCCGAAGAACCGGCCGCGGCGCAGTGGCACGCCGAGCGTCGGAAAGTAGGTCGCGCTCATGTCGTACCAGCGGGCTGCCAGGAAGGGCTCTCCGCCCCCACCTGCGCCATCCAGCGCGAACTCGCCCGTTTCCTCACCTCCGAACAGGGGCCCACTGGACACCATCCCCACCCCGGTCACCCCGGGTAGGCTGCGCAGCTCGGTTTCCACGCGCGCGAAGAGGGCCGCGACGCTCGGAGCGTCCTTGTATGTGCCAGGCGAGGCGAGGGTCCAGAACGTGAGCAGGTGGGCGCGTTCGAAGCCGGGCTGCCACCTGAGCAGCGTGGTGAAACCGCGCGCCAAGAGGCCCGAGCCGATCGCCAGCAGAAAGGCCGTGGCCACCTCGAACACCACCAACCCCCCTCGCACCCCGAGGGCCGAGCGCCACCCTGTCGGCTGGCCCTGTTTGAGGGCGCTGGTGAGGTCCAGGCGCATCGCGCGCAGCGCCGGTACGAGCGGCGCGAGCGTCCCGACGGCGACGGTGAGGAGCAGAGTGAATCCGAGCACGCGTCCGTCGAGGCCGACGTGCGTCACCCGGGGCAGGCCGTTGGGCATCAATCGCAGCAGCCCGTCGGCGGCCCACGCGGCGACGACCAATCCGACCACTCCGCCGACGGCGGCGAGCACGAAGCCCTCCGCAGCAACCAGCCGGAACAGCGCGATTCGGCTCGCCCCGATCGCCGCGCGCACGGCCAACTCCCGCTCTCGCGCGGCCCCGCGCGCCACGAGCAGGTTGGTGACGTTGGCGCCGGCGACTACCAAGAGGATCACGACGGCGCCCATGAACGCGAGCAGCGTGGGACGGACCGGCCCGACCACCCTGTCCAGCAGCGGAACGATCCGCGCACTCCAATCGCGGTTCGTTTCGGGATGGCTCAGGGCGAGCTCCTGCTGAATCGCTTGCAGCTCACGCTGCGCCGTCGCGACGCTGATGCCCGGAGCCAACCGGCCGATCGTCTCGAAGCCACGCCAACGCCGGTTCTCCTCATCCAGGGGATCGAACGGCAAGGGAACCCAAACCTGTACCGTGGAGAAGCGTGGGATGTCGGCTTCCGCCCCGAGGACGCCCACGATCTCGTAGCTTTCTCCGTCGAGCAGCATCGTGCGGCCGAGCACTTCACGGCTCCCGCCGAATCGGCTCCGCCAGAATCCGGCGCTCAACACCGCGACATGCCGGCCGGATGGTGTCAGGTCCTCCGGCGTGAACGTCCGTCCGAGCAACGGCGTCACGCGCAGTGTGCGAAACAGCCCCGGGGTCGCAAGGCCGCCACCGACCCCCTGGCTCCCCGATTCGGTCCGCATCGAAAAGGACCACGTCCGGCCGAGACCGATCGACGTCAGCGCACGGGTCCTGCGCGACCAGTCCTCGACGTTCGGCGGTGAGGCCACACAGAAGCCTTCCACGGACGGATTCGTCTCACACAGTGCCACGAGGCGATCCGCATCGGGAAACGGCAGCGGTCGCAGCAGCACCCGATCCACGATGCCGAACATCGCCGCGGCCGCCCCGCTGCCGAGCGCGAGGGTCAGCACGGCGACGAGGGTGAAGCCCGGGCGGCGCAGCAGCTGACGAAACGCGAAACGGAAGTCGGCGGTCAGGATGTTCACGGTGTCCTAGCCGAGAGGCGCACGCCCGGGAGAGGCAACTTACGGACCGTCTGCCGCCTGTCTCGAAGTCCCTGCGAGCGAGTGAATTCCTTTGTCTCGCGTGTTGTGCGAGCGCGCGCTTCTGGGATCAAGAGTGCCAATACCGGACACTGTCGCACGCCGTTGAGCATGAGAAAAGTGTGAAGGCCGGCGTCAGTGATACAGTCGGGGATTTCCCAACACCACGGCGCCACGCCCCTGCCGTCGTGCGAGACGGAACGTCACCTCTCCCGCCGAGCGCGTCTCCAGGACGATGCGTTGAGGAGGATGCCCGGCCTGCACCTGGTACAAGCCGACCGCGCGACCATCCATCAGAACGGCCAGGTCCGCCTCGCCCACCGAGCCCCGTGCCAGTCCGAGATCGAACGCCACGACGCGTCCACCGGCGGTGGCGTAGCGCAGGGCGGCTCCGGTGCGCGCCAGTGCGATCGCCCACGGGTATCCCGTGCCGCCCCCGCGTCCGTCGAGCCACACGAGCGAATCTCCCCGCTCCAGGCGGCTCACCCGGGATCCGACCGCCGACAGAGGCGGTTGCCGCGGGAGCAGGATGTATCCCGGCGCCGTGTCGAATTGAAAGAAGTCGAGACTGCGCAGGTGGACGATCTCGTAGTCGAGCAGCCCGGCCCGGCCCCATCCCCAGTGACATTGCATGATGGTGTACGCGGTCGAGTCGGCGCAGCGGAAGCCTTTCCGGAACGCGTCCGGGTGCGGCAGGCCGAACGTATGCCCCAGCTCGTGCGCGACCGTCCCGCGGTAGGTGGACCCCGAGCACCACCAGGCGGTGGCGATCGTGGAATCGGCCTTGCCCTGCGCGACCTCCGGACACACGCCGGCCTCGACGCCACCCACGCTCGAGTCGCCGATCACGGCGAGCCCGCCCCGGTTCCCCTTGTCCACGCGGCCCGCATCCGCCGTGCTGTCGATCCCGCCGTTCTCGGAATCGGCGCCCGCCCAGGCCCCGGCGCCGTGCGTCAGGAAGAGCAGCTTGAACTTCGCCTGCCTGTTCCACGACCAGCCGTAATCGGCGAACTCCCGCTCGAGCAGCGGCCACCACGCCTGGAAGCTGTCGGCCGCCAGCTCGGCGAACGTGTGCCGGCTCATCTGCACCACGAGCGGCTCGGCGACGAACGTGCGGCCGCCCAGCACCTCGCCGTACCAGCGGCGCACGTCCTCCATCACCCGGGCATGATAGACGACGCCGCTCAGGGGAAACGACAGATCGCGCGGCACCAGATAGATGGGCATCACCCGCGCGGGCTCCTGCGCCGCGGCGTTACAGACCCACAGCGCGGCGCAAACGGCGAGCAGCGGCGTTCGCTTTGACACGGATCTCCTCGAGATCGGCGGTGAGCAGGCGGCCGCCCCGCACCACGACGCGGCCGTCCACCACGACGTGGCGGACGTCGGCGGCCCGGGCGTCATACACGAGGCGGGAGGCGAGATCGGCATCGGCCGGCTGGCCGTGCGGGCCGGAGAGATCGAGCGTCACGAGATCGGCGCGTTTCCCGACCTCGATCGAGCCGATCTCGTGCTCCAGCCCGAGCGCCCGCGCCCCGCCCAGCGTGGCGAGCTCGAGCACCTTCGCCGCGGGCATCGCCTCGGGTCCCAGGCGCGGCTTCTGAATCAACGCGGCGAGGCGCATCTCCTCGAATCCGTCGAGCCGGTTGTTGCATGGCGCCCCGTCGGCGCCCAGCGCGACGTGGCAGCCTGCGGCGAGCATCTCCGGGATCGGAGCAATGCCACTCCCGAGCTTCAGGTTGGAGCTGGGACAGTGCACGACGTTCGTCCCGGCCCGAGCCAGGTGTCCCATGGATTCCCGGTCGACCCAGACACAGTGGGCGAGCGCCGCGCGGGGTCCGGCGATCCCCACGGAATCGAGGTAGGCGATCTCGTCCTGGCCGGTGGCGCGCCTGACCAGCTCCAGCTCGACCGGTGTCTCGGCCGCATGGGTATGGACCACGGCGCCGGCGCGCTCCGCCGCGTCGCTCACCGCCCGCAGCAGCGGGCCGGTGCAGCTCGGCGCGAAGCGGGGGGCGAAGCAGTAGCGCAAGCGGCCGTTCGCGGCGCCGTGCCAGCGTCCGCACAGGTCGGCCGACTCCTGCAGCGCGCGGCCCGTGGGCTCGAACAGCCCGGCGGAATTCGTCTCGGCGTCCATGAGGCACTTCCCTGCCGTGGCGCGCAGGCCGATCTCCTCGAGCGCCCGGAAGGCGGCATCGGTGTGCCGCACCGTCTCCATGTCGAGGATCGCGGTGGTGCCGCCCAGCAGCAGCTCGGCGGCGCCCAGCATGGCCGACCAGTAGACCGTCTCGGGCGTGTGAGCGGCTTCGAGGGGCCAGATGCGCTTGGCCAGCCAGTCTTCCAGGGTGAGGTCATCGGCGAGGCCACGGAACAGCGTCTGGCACAGGTGGATGTGCGCCTGGACCAGGCCGGGGATGAGGATCAGGCCGGAGCAGTCCAGCGCACGCTCCTGCCCGCGCCGGCGCCTGGTTCGTCGCCGGAGCGCGGCGATTCTCCCGTCCCGGACCTCGACGTCGGCATCGAGCACCCGGCGCGCCGCGTCCATCGTCACGACGCGGGCGCCGGTGAGCCACAGCGACCGACTGGGAGGTGCTGGCACGGGCGTTCAATATCCCCGCATGGGCGTGGAGCGCCAGCGTGAAGGCGCTCAAGTTGACCCCCTACAGGCCGCGGGGTAGGATACCCGAGCCCCCCGCGACGAAACCGGCGCATGAAGCACTGGCAGGAGACTTCGCAGCTTCTCACGACGGCTGCCCGCCTGGCCACGGCCGGGCGCCGCGCGGCACTGGCGACGGTCGTCCGTATCTCCGGGTCGGCGTACCGCCGGCCGGGGGCGAAGCTGCTGGTCACCGCGGACGGTGAGATGTGCGGCAGCGTGAGCGGCGGCTGCCTCGAGGCCGACGTGCGCGAGAACGCGCTGCACGTCATCCGCGACGGCACGCCCCGCCTGCTCCATTACGATACCGGCAGCGACGACACCACCGTCTGGGGCCTCGGCATGGGATGCAACGGGGCGGTGGACGTGTTCGTGCAGCCCGCCGCTGGAGATTCGCCCGAGACCGCCGCCGTGCTCGACCTGCTCAGCGGGGACCGGCCGTTCGCCATCTCGACGGTGATCGACGGCCCCGGAATGGGATCCCGCCGCGTGACGGTCGGTGAGGCTCCCGCACCAGAGCCCGGTGTATTCGTCGACGCCTTCGTCCCGCCGCCCCGCTTGTTCATTTGCGGAGCGGGCGACGATTCCATTCCGCTCGCCGCCACCGCGACCGGAGTCGGCTTCCGCGTCACGGTGCTGGATCACCGGGCCGGCTACCTCACCCCGGAACGGTTCGCAGCCGGCGTCGAGCTGCGCAGCGCCCGCCCGGATGAAGGGTTCGGCACCCCGTCTCCCGGAGCCAACGGCTACGTCGTCGTCAAATCGCATTCCCTGGCACACGATCGCGCCTGGTTGCGGCGGGCTCTCGAGACCGAGGCGGGCTACATCGGCCTCCTGGGACCGCGTCCGCGCGTCGAACGACTCCTCGAGGAGGCCGGCGCCGCTGCGAGCGACCGCGTCTTCGGTCCCGTGGGACTCGACCTCGCGGCTGAAGGCGCCGAGCAGATCGCGCTGAGCATCGTGGCGGAGCTCATGGCGGTGCGTGCGGCGCGCACGCCGCGTCATCTGCGGGAGAAGGAGAGCGCCATCCATGCTCGCTGACCGCGTGCCGCGCATCGCCGGCATCGTCCTCGCCGCCGGGACGTCGAGCCGGATGGGGCGCAACAAATTGTTACTGCAATTCGACGGTGAGTCCCTGCTGCGCGGCTCCGTCCGCCGGGCGATCGCCGCCGGGCTCGACCCGGTGATCGTGGTTCTGGGCCACGAAGCCGATCGGACCCGACAGGAGTTGGATGGACTGCCCTGCACGGCCGTCGTGAACCGCGACTACGCACAAGGCGGCGTGCACCTGTCGTTGCGCACCGGGATCGCCGCGCTGCCCGAGACGGCCGACGCGACGGTGGTGATGCTCGCGGACATGCCGTTCGTCACGACCGATATGCTCGCGACGCTGGTGCGACAGTTCCGCGGGGGCGCAGCGCCGCTCGTCGTCTCGCAATACGGCGACGTCCAGGCACCACCGACGCTCTATGCCCGCCCGCTGTTCGCCGAGCTGGCGAGCGCCGAGGGCCCGGGATGCGGCAAGGCGGTCGTCCGGCGGCATCGCGAGGAGGCGGCGGTGGTCGCCTGGCCCGCCGAGCGGCTCGACGACGTGGATGTCCCCGACGACTACGACCGGGCCAAGTCCCGGACCCCGGTGGGCTAGACGATGCGCAAAGACCTGCTCCTGCTCGCCTCCGATCTCGCCCGCCGCGGCGAGGCCTTCGTCCTCGCGACGGTCGTGCGCCGTGAGCCGCCCAGCTCGGCGCGGGTGGGCGACTCGGCGCTCGTGACGCCCGCCGGCGCCTTCCACGGCTGGCTCGGTGGCAGCTGCACGCAGCCATCGGTCGTGCGGGAATCGCTGGCAGTCCTGGCCGACGGCCAGCCGCGACTGATCGCCCTCTCCCCCAACCCGCAATCGGACCTGCGCCCGGGGGTCATCCCGATCAAGATGACCTGCCACAGTGGAGGCAGCGTGGACATCTATCTCGAGCCGCAGCGACCCGCGCCCCGCCTCGTCGTGTTCGGCGTGTCGCCGGTCGCCCGCTCGCTCGCCCGGCTGGCCAAGGTGCTGGGATACGACGTCGACGCGGTGGACCCCGACGCCGACCGCACCGCCTTCCCCGAGGCCGACCGCGTGATCACCGATCGCTCGCCCGCGGCGGTTCGTCCTCCGACGAGCAGCCGCGTGTGCGCGGTGGTGGCGACCATGGGCCAATGGGACGAGGAAGCGACGGCCACGGCCCTGTCGCTCGACGCCGTGTACGTGGGGGTCGTGGCGAGCCGCAAGCGCTGGGGCGAAATCCGCGCCCTGCTGACGCACGTTCCGGCCGCGGCGCTCGATTCCGTCACCTGCCCTGCAGGGCTGGACCTCGGTGCGCGCTCGCCGGAGGAGATCGCGTTGAGCGTACTCGCGCAGATCGTGCAGCTGCGCGCGACCGCAGTGTCTGCCCCCACCCCCGCCCCCGCCCCCGCTCCGGTCTCGCCCCCGGCGCAGGCCACCGATCCCGTATGCGGCATGACGGTGGACGTCGCGACCGCTCGACATA
This sequence comes from Gemmatimonadales bacterium, assembly GCA_035456525.1. Classification (GTDB taxonomy): domain Bacteria; phylum Gemmatimonadota; class Gemmatimonadetes; order Gemmatimonadales; family GWC2-71-9; genus DASTHG01. The sequence goes on along the minus strand of DATICZ010000258.1, from coordinate 9,750 downwards.
CCGCCGAGTTCGCGGGCCGGACCTGGTACTTCTGCTGCCCGGGGTGCCGCGGCCAGTTCCTGCGCGAGCCCGAGCGTTTCCTCGCCGCCGCACCGTCGGGAGACGCCGGCTGAACGCCGACATCCGCGCCACCCAGGAGGCGCTCGAACGGCACGGCTACGTCGCCGAACCCACGATCGCGACGGCCGTCTTTCTCGCCCGCACGATGCGCAAACCGCTGCTGGTGGAGGGCGACGCCGGCGTGGGTAAGACGGAGCTGGCCAAGGTGCTGGCTCGCATGCTCGATACCGAGCTGATCCGTCTCCAGTGCTACGAAGGGCTCGACGTCCACACAGCGCTCTACGAGTGGAACTACCAGCGGCAGCTGCTGCGGCTGCGCATCCAGGAGCGACCGGACCAGGATCCGGGCCGGCTCGAGGAGCTGATCTTCGGCCGCGATTACCTGCTGGAGCGGCCGCTGTTGCGCGCCATCACCCGCGCGGAAGGAGCGCCCGTCCTGCTGGTGGACGAGGTCGATCGCGCCGATGACGGATTCGAGGCGTTCCTGCTCGAGGTCCTGTCCGACTTTCAGGTGACGATCCCCGAGCTCGGCACCATCCGCGCGCAGCACATCCCCTACGTCGTCCTCACCTCGAACCGCACGCGCGAGATCGGTGACGCGCTGCGGCGCCGCTGCCTCTACCTCTACATCGAGCACCCGACGCTCGAGAAAGAGATCCGGATCATTCACGCCCGCGTGCCGGAGGCCGCACCGCGGCTCGCCGACCAGGTAGGGAGATTCGTGCAGGCATTGCGCGCGCGGCCGCTCGCCAAGCCACCCGGGGTGGCCGAAACGCTCGACTGGACACGGGCGCTCGTCACGCTGCACCGCGATTCGTTGGACGCGGAGACCGTGGAGCAGACGCTGGGATGCGTCCTGAAAGATCGGAACGATCAGACCGAATTGGCTCAGACCGATCTCACGACCCTCGTCGCCGCAGCCGCCGCCCCAGGGACTGAATGAGATGAGTGTGCTGGTAGGCCATCTCGCACGATTCGCGGGCGCACTTCGGGCGGCCGGGGTGCGGGTGAGCCTGAGCGACGAGATCGACGCCGCGCAGGCCCTGTCCATGGTCGACGTGACCGACATCGACGAGGTCAGGCGCGCGCTGCTGGTGGCCCTCAAGATCCAGCCGCGGGATCGCGCGGCGTTCGAGCAGCTGTTCGCCTCGGTGTGGCTGGGCCGGGCTGTCCCGCCGCGCCACGGACGGCAAACCTCGCGGACGCGCTCCACCGCCCTTCCGCGAGGCCTGTTGTGGCGGGCGGCCGAGTCAACGGCCGACGAAGCGCCGGGCGACCGGACCGAGGGGGGCACGCCGGGCTACAGTCCGCAGGCACAGCTGCGGCACCGCCCGTTCGATGCCCTCGCCCCCGCGGAGATCGTCGCGATGGAGCGGCTGCTCGAGCGACTGACGCTGCGGCTCGCCACGGAAGAAAGCCGGCGCTACGTGCCCACTCCGAGTCGCGGGTTGATCGACCTGCGCCGCACCCTGCGCCGGACGGTCGCGACCGGTGGTGAGCCGCTGGCGCTGGCCCGGCGCGCCCGCGCCGCCGAGCTGCCCCGGCTGGTCCTGCTGTGCGACACCAGCGGCTCGATGGAGAGCCACACCAGGTTTCTCCTGTGCTTTGCCATCGCGTTGCGCCGGGTAGTACGCCGGCTCGAGGTGTTCGCGTTCAACACCGCGCTCACGCGATTGACGCCCTGGCTGTTCCCCGGCAAGATCAACCTCACCCTGAATCGACTCGCCGGGGGCGTTCCGGATTGGTCCGGCGGGACCCGCATCGGGACTTGCCTCGGGGACTTCGTCGCGCGATATCAGACCGCCTGCGTGAACAGCCGGACGACGGTGGTGATCCTGAGCGACGGCCTCGATCGCGGCGAGGTCGAAGAGCTGGTCCGGGCGATGCGCGCCATTCATGCGCGCGCCCGGCGGGTGATCTGGCTCAATCCGCTGCTGGGCGATCCACGCTACGAGCCCAGCGCGCGCGGCATGCAGGCGGCGCTGCCCTACATCGACCGGCTGGCGCCGGCCCACAACCTGGAGTCGCTCGAGCGGCTCGTGACCTATCTGGCGGCCTGACGGCATGCAGATCGAGAAGCGGTTCGTGGTGCGGGCGGGGCCCGAGGCGGTGTGGAGGTTCCTGACCGATCCGGTCAAGGTGGCCGGATGCCTGCCCGGCGCCGCCATCACCGGCCAGACCGACGACCGCACCTGGACGGGAACGATCACCGTCAAGGTCGGTCCCGTCGCCACGAGCTACCGCGGGCAGGTCCGCTTCGAGCGGCTCGATCCCGCCTCGCGCACCGCGGAGATCGCCGCCTCGGGGCAGGACGTGCGCGGCAAGGGCGGCGCCGATTTGCGGATGACCAGCACCCTCACCGGGCATGGGGCCGCCGAGACCGAGGTGCAGGTCGTGCAGGACATCAGCGTCACGGGACTCCTGGCCCAGATGGGCCGGGGGATGATCCAGGACGTGGGCGATCAGCTGTTCGAGCGATTCACGGGCGCGATGCGGGCGCAGCTGGAAGCGGCGGTGCCGGCAGCGGCGGCCGGCGGAGCCGCGACTGCTCCCGCTCCCCCCGGACGCTCGTCCGAGCCGATTCAGGCACTGTCCTTCGGCGCCGGGGTCGCCGGTCGGGCGCTGGGCCGCACCGCGCGCCGTCCCGCATTCTGGATCGTCGTGCTGCTCGTGCTCATCGTGTTGTGGTGGCTGCTCCACTAGCATCGCATTCGTGAGGAGGCGGGGATGATTCCGGCCACATTCGACTACCACGCGCCCGGCTCGCTGGCCGACGCGGTCACGCTGCTCGACAAACTCGGAGACGACGCCAAGATCCTGGCCGGCGGGATGAGCCTCCTGCCGATGCTCAAGATCCGGCTCGCCCAGGTCGGCCACCTGGTGGACATCGGGCGCATCCCGGGCCTCGACTACATCAAGGAAGAGGGCGGCACTCTCAGGATCGGCGCGGCCACGAAGGAGAGCGCGCTCGAGCGCTCGGATCTCATCCGCTCGAAGTACCCGATCCTGCTCGACACCGCCCTGGTGATCGCCGATCCCGTGGTGCGCAACCGCGCCACCGCGGGCGGCAACCTGGCCCACGGCGATCCCGCCAACGACCATCCCGCCACCATGCTCGCCCTGGGCGCGAGCGTCGTGGTCCGGGGACCGAAGGGCGAGCGGACCATTCCCGTGGACCAGTTCTTCAAGGGACTGTTCACCACGGCGCTGGCGGCCAACGAGATTCTCACCGAGATCCGCATCCCGACGCCCCCGGCGAAGAGCGGCGGCGCCTACGTGAAGCTGGAGCGCAAGGTCGGCGACTTCGCCACGGCCGGCGCCGCGGCACAGGTCACGCTCGCGGCGAACGGCACGATCGAGAAGGTGGGCATCGGGCTCACCAACGCGGGACCGACACCGATCAAGGCCGCCGAGGCGGAGAAGTTCCTGGCGGGCAAGAAGCCCGATGACGCCACGCTCCAGGAAGCGGGGCGCCTGGCCGCCAAAGCGACCAATCCCTCGGTCGACCGCCGAGGCTCGGTCGAGTACAAGCGGGACATGGCGCGGGTCCTCACGGTGCGCGCCCTGAAAGCGGCGGTCCGCCGCGCGGGAGGACAGTGATCATGTCCATGCACAAGATCACGGTGACCGTGAACGGCGCGCCGCGCTCGGCGGAAGTCGAATCCCGCCTGCTGCTGGTGCACTTCATTCGTGAAACGCTCGGCATGACGGGCACCCACATCGGGTGCGACACCAGCCACTGCGGCGCCTGCACCGTGCTGCTCGACGGGGAGCCGGTGAAGAGCTGCACGATGCTGGCGGTGCAGGCCGACGGCCGCCAGGTGATGACCGTCGAGGGACTGGAGAAGGACGCGAAGCTCGATCCGATCCAGGAGGGGTTCATGCAGGAGCACGGCCTGCAGTGCGGCTTCTGCACCCCCGGCATGATGCTCACCAGCTACGCCCTGCTGAAACGCAACCAGCAGCCGAGTGAAGACGAGATCCGTCACGCCATCTCCGGCAACCTGTGCCGCTGCACGGGCTACGTGAACATCGTCAAGGCGGTGCAGTACGCGGCCGCCAAGCAGCAGTAGGAGCGACCATGGCACCCAAGACGACGGCCGAAGTCGGCGGGATGGGGCACTCGATCAAGCGCAAGGAGGATCCGCGCTTCATCCGGGGCCAGGGACACTACGTGGACGACGTGGTGCTGCCGAACATGCTCTACCTCGACATCGTGCGCAGCCCCTTCGCCCACGCGAAGATCAAGGAGATCCGGACCGAGAAGGCCCTCAAGGTCCCGGGCGTGCTCGCCGTGATCACCGGCGAGACCCTGAAGCAGTACAACCTGCACTGGATGCCGACCCTGATGTCGGACACCCAGATGGTGCTGCCGGTCGAAAAGGTGATGTACCAGGCGCAGGAAGTTGCCGGCGTCATTGCCACCAGCCGCTACGCCGCCGCCGACGGCGTCGAGGCGGTCGAGGTGGACTACGAGCCGCTCCCGGTGGTGGTGGATCCGTTCAAGGCGCTCGAGCCCGGCGCCCCGGTGCTGCGCACCGACAAGAAGGACAAGAAGGACAACCGCATCTTCCACTGGGAAGTGGGCGACCGCGCGGCGACCGACAAGGCGTTCGCGGAAGCGGACGTGAAGGTGCAACAGGACATCTACATCCCGCGCATCCATGTCGCGTCGATCGAGACGTGCGGGTGCGTGGCCGATTTCGACCGGGTGCGGGGCAAGTTGACCGTCTACATGACGACGCAGGCGCCGCACGCCATCCGCACCGTCGTGGCGCTCGTGGCGGGCCACGTCGGCCTCTCCGAAGAGAAGATCCGCATCATCTCGCCCGACATCGGCGGCGGCTTCGGCGGCAAGGTGCCGGTCTATCCGGGCTACGTCATCGCCATCGCCGCCTCGGTCGTGACCGGTCACCCGGTCAAGTGGATCGAGGACCGGATGGAGAACCTCCAGGCCGATTCATTCGCCCGCGACTACCACATGAAGGCCGAGGTCGCGGCGAAGAAGGACGGGACCATGACCGCCATGCGCATCAAGACGGTCGCGGACCACGGCTACACCGACGCGGCGGCCAATCCATCCAAGTTCCCCGCCGGCATGTTCTCGATCTGCACCGGCTCCTACGGTTTCAAGCATGCGTTCGCCGAAGTGGACGGCGTGTACACCAACAAGCCGCCCGGCGGCATTGCCTATCGCTGCAGCTTCCGGGTCACCGAAGCGGTGCACGCCGTCGAGCGGATGGCGGACGTGCTCGCGCAGGAGCTGAAGATGGATCCGGCCGAGCTGCGCATGAAGAACTTCATCCCGCCCGGGCAATTCCCCTACCGCTCGGCGCTGGGGTGGGAGTACGACAGCGGCAACTACGCCGGCGCGCTGAAGAAAGCGATGGAGATCATCGGCTACGACGCGCTGCGCAAGGAGCAGGCGGAGAAGCGCAAGAAGGGCGAGCTGATGGGCATCGGCATCTCGAGCTTCACCGAGATCGTCGGTGCCGGGCCGTCCAAGCATTTCGACATCCTGGGCATCAAGATGTTCGACTCGTGCGAGATCCGGGTGCATCCCACCGGGAAGGCCATCGCGCGCTTCGGCACGAAGTCGCAGGGCCAGGGGCACGAGACCACCTATGCGCAGATCGTGGCGGAGGAGCTCGGCATTCCGGCCGCGCACGTCGAAGTCGAGGAAGGCGATACCGACACCGCCCCCTACGGCCTCGGCACGTACGCCAGCCGCTCGACCCCCGTGGCCGGCGCCGCGGGCGCCATGGCCGCGCGCAAGATCCGCGACAAGGCGAAGAAGATCGCCGCCCATCTGCTCGAGGTGAGCGAGGAAGATCTCGTGTGGGAGCCGGGGAGATTCTCCGTCAAAGGAGCGCCGCAGAAGAGCAAGACGATCCAGGAGATCGCTTTCGCCGCCTACACGAATCATCCGCAGGGGATGGAGGCGGGGCTCGAGGCCGTGTCGTACTACGACCCGCCGAACCTCACCTTCCCCTTCGGCAGCTACATCTGCGTCGTGGATATCGACCGCGGCACGGGGATGGTGAAGATCCGCCGTTTCGTCGCGGTGGATGACTGCGGCAACATCATCAACCCGATGATCGTGGACGGGCAAATCCACGGCGGATTGACGATGGGGATGGCGCCGGCGTTGCTCGAGGAGATCAGTTACGACGAGAACGGCAACATTCAGGGCGGCAGCTTCATGGACTATCTGCTGCCGACGGCGGTGGAAACGCCGCAGTGGGAAACCGCCAAGACCGTGACCCCCTCGCCGCACCATCCGCTCGGCGCCAAAGGCGTGGGCGAGTCGGCGACCGTGGGCGCCCCGCCCGCGGTGGCCAATGCGGTCGTGGACGCGCTGTCACACCTCGGCGTGCGGCACATCGACATCCCGATCACGCCGGAGAAAGTCTGGAAGATCCTGAAGGAAAAGGGAGTAGCCGAGTAGACCGGCGAGGGCCCGCGGCGACGCGGGCCCTCTAGGTGATCACCCGCGGAATGGCGTGCGTGCTGTCCGGCTCCTCGGTGAGGTCGAAGTAGGCGTCGAGCTCGTCGAGCAGATCCTCGTTGTTGTAGATCCCCGTGAGAATGCGCTCCGGCGTCCCGGGATCGATCAGCAGGTACCCGTAGGGATAGTCGAGCCCCGACAGCACGATCGCGCGCCGCTGGTGATCGGACAGCTCCACGTACACCGTGTCGGCGTTGGTCGGCACGAGCATGATGCCGTTCCGGGCCAGCGTCTGCGCCACCTGCTCCGTGTAGAAGTCGAGGTCGCGCGAAGCCGCCTGGGCGGAGTCCCGGTTCAGCGTATCTCCCGAGCGCAGCCAGAACACCACCACGGTGGGGGCCGTCACGATCCGCGGCGCGAGCAGCAGGCGGTCGTGGATCGAATCCCGCGGCGCACGCCACAGCGAAGACAGCGTGGAGCTATCGGGGTGCGCCGTGCCCCCGGCGGCTTTCCGCGCGGGGCGGGGAGAGGGGCGGCACGCCGCCAGGGCCAGGAGGGGAAGCCAGACGCGTCTCACGGGGGGGAAGATAATGGATGTCCGGGTCTTGCCGTGTGACCACCGACCCGCGGCGGCCGCCCACGTGAAGCTGACACGCCGACCGGACGCCGCGGGGGTAGATTACGCCGTCATGAGCGCACCAACTGCCCCAGGCCCCGAACCCGTTCCGGCCCAGGCTCCCGAGCGGGCCGCGCCACCGCCCCCCCCGGCGGCACCGGCGCCCGCGGTGCGACGCCACCACTGGATCGTCCGCCTCACCCACTGGGGTACCGCCATCGTGCTGGCGGGCATGATCGCGAGCGGCCTCCAGATCTACCAGGCCTACGCGCGGTTCGGGAACCGGGGGGCCCCGAGCTACCCCAACCCGTTCGAGGGCGTCCGCTTCGACCCCGCGATCCGGCTGGGCGGCTGGCTCGCCGGCGGCCTGAACTGGCACTTCGCCCTGATGTGGCCGCTCGTCCTCTTCGGCCTGCTCTACGCCGCCTACCTGGTGGGCAGCGGCGAGTGGCGCTCCCTGCTCTTCCGGCCGAAGGACATCCCCGGGGCGATCGAGATGACGAAGTACTACCTGCGGCTGCGCAAGGAGCACCCGCCCCAGGGGAAGCACAACCCACTGCAGAAGCTCGCCTACACCGCGGTGGTGCTGCTGGGCGTGCTCGCCCTGCTCACGGGGCTCGCGATCTACAAGCCGACGCAGTTCCCCTGGCTCACCGCGCTGTTCGGCGGGTTCCAGGCGGCGCGCTACTGGCATTTCTGGATCGTGTGGATCTTCGTCGGGTTCAGCGTGACCCACGTGCTGCTCGTCTTCCTCGTGGACCCCGCCAGCCTGCGCGCGATGCTGACCGGCCGCTACCGGGGGAGGTTTCCGAGTCATGGATAAACGCACCGACCGGCGGGGGTTCCTGCGCATCGCCGCCGGCGCCGGCCCCGCCGCGCTGGCCGCGGCCTGCGCCTGGGACGGGGGCGACCTGATCCGGCCCCGGCTGCTCTCCATCAGCCGCCTCAACGACTGGGTCGGCGAGAAGATTCTCTTTTCGCCGACGCGGCTGGCGCCGACCTACGATCCCGCGCTCCGCGCGCCGAGCCTCCCCAATTACCATATCTCCGATGCGACGCCGCTGTTGCGCGATCCCGCGAGCTGGCGTCTCACGGTGGACGGCCTGGTCGAGCAGCCGCTCTCCCTGTCGCTCGACGATCTCCACCGCATGCCCCGCGCGAGCTACACGGTGAAGCACCACTGTGTGGAAGGGTGGAGCGCGATCGCGTCGTGGGCGGGTGTCCCGGTGAGCGAGATCGTGCTGCGGGCCCGCCCCAAGCCGGCGGCGCGCTACATCATGTTCCGCAGCTTCGACGCCGACTACTCGAACGGCTGGGACATGGCGAGCGCGATGCACCCGCAGACGATTCTCGCGTACGCCATGAACGACAACCCGCTGCAGCCCGAGCACGGGGCGCCGCTGCGCCTCTACTCCCCGACAAAGCTCGGCTACAAGATGACCAAGTATCTGCTGTCGATGACGTTCATGGATACGCGACCGGGCGGGTACTGGGAGGACCAGGGGTATCCGTGGTTCGGGGGGATATAGAAGGTTCCAGGGGTCAGGTGTCGGGTGTCAGGTCATAAGGTCCTGACACCCGGCACCCGGCGCCTGACACCTAGCCGATAGCCTCCAGTGCATCATACAGCTCCACCGCCGTCTGATAGCGCCGCTCCCGGTCCTTCGCCATCGCCCGCAACACCACCTGAGCGATCGCGTCGGGCACCTCGGCGTTCATGGACCGCGGGCTGGGCGGCTCCTGCTCGATGTGCTTCGCGATGAGCGACCACGGCGTGTCGGCCTCGAACGGGAGCCGGCCGGTGAGGCATTCGAACAGCACGACACCGGTCGAGTAGAGATCGCTCCGGGGGTCGAGCTCCTGCCCCGAGAGCTGCTCGGGAGACATGTAGTCGGGCGTGCCGATGGCCATGCCCGCTTCGGTGAGCCCCTTCCCTTTCGGCGGATTGGCCAGCCGGGCGATCCCGAAGTCCATCACCTTGAGGAAGCCGTTGGGATCGACCACGATGTTCTGCGGCTTGATGTCGCGGTGGATGACCCCCTGGTCGTGCGCCACCTCGAGCGCCCGGCACAACTGTTTGCCGATGGTCAGGGTGACCGGGGCGGGCAGCCGGCCGCGGCTCTCGATCAGCGCCTTCAGCGACGTCCCTTCGACGAATTCCATCGTGAGGTAGTACTGGCCGTCGACCTCCCCCAGGTCGTAGGTCCGGACCACGTTGCGGTGCGCGATCTTGCGGGCGAGGCGGATTTCCTGCTTGAAGCGCTCGAGGGCGACGGGATCACCGGCGACGGTATCGGGCCGCAGCGTCTTGATGGCGACCGGCTCGCCGAGCTCGCGGTCGAACGCGCGATACACCACGCCCATGCCGCCCGCGCCCAGGACCTCCTTCACCTCGTAGCGGCCCGCGAAGATCGAGCCGGCCTGCAGCAGCTCGCCGCCGGAGGAACCCGCCGGTCGTTCGGCGATCCGGCGGATGGCCGTCGGTGCCGAAGCGAGCGGCTGGGTCGTCGAGCCGGTGGCGGCGTGCATCATGTACTCGACCAGCTGCGCTTTCTCCTTCAAGTCCTCCACCAGGTTGCGGAACGCCTGCGACAACACACCGATCTCGTCGCGGCTCGTCACCGGG
>DATICZ010000257.1:0-22591 GCA_035456525.1 Gemmatimonadales bacterium | reverse complement strand
CGTGCCTCGTCGATGAGGATGTTGTCCACCTCGTCGACGATCGCGAAGTTGAGCTCGCGCTGCGCGTACTCGTCGAGCCCGAACTTCATGTTGTCGCGCAGGTAGTCGAACCCGAACTCGTTGTTCGTCCCGTAGGTGATGTCGGCGCGGTACGCGTCGCGACGATCGACCGGCCGGAGGTGGAGCAGGCGGTAGTCCTTCGGGATGTACGCGGGGTCGAAGAGAAGGCTCGTGTCGTGGATGATCGAGCCCACGGTGAGGCCCAGGAAGTGATAGATTGGGCCCATCCACTGGACGTCGCGCCGCGCGAGGTAGTCGTTCACCGTGACGAGGTGGGCGCCGTTCCCCGAGAGGGCGTTCAGGTAGAGCGGCAGCGTGGCGACCAGCGTCTTCCCTTCCCCGGGGGCCATCTCCGCGATCTTGCCCTGGTGCAGCACGATGCCGCCGATCAGCTGCACGTCGTAGGGCACCATGTCCCAGGTCTGCTCGTGCCCGGTGACCGTCACCTTCGTGCCCAGCAGCCGCCGGCACGCCTCCCGCACGGTGGCGTAGGCCTCGGGCAGGACGTCGTCCAGCGCGGCCTGCAGCGCACGCGCGTAGCGCTGCTCGGCCTGGCCCAGCTGATCCGACAACCGCGCCCGCTCTTCCGCGTCGGGGCAGTCGTGCTTGGCCCGCCTCAGGCGGTCGACTTCCGCGGCCAGCTCCGCGGTGCGCTCGGCGATGATTCCCCGGCACTTGGCGGTCTGGGCCTGGAGCTCCGTATCGCTCAGGTCCTTGAGCCGCGCCTCGTGCCGGTGAATCGCGTCGACCAGCGGGCGGATGCGCTTCATCTCCCGCCGGAACCGCGTCCCGAACACCTTGGTAAACAGCCGTTTGACCATCGGTCCTCAGTCTAGCGATACAGCCCGTGCGCGGCGATGTAATCGCAAACCGCGTCGGGCACCAGGTAACGAATGGACCGGCCCTCGGCCACCCGGCGCCGCACCAGCGTCGCCGAAATGTCCACGGCCGGCACCTCGATCGCCCGGCGGATGATGGGAAGGTCCGGCACGGGAGCCCCCGGCCGGCCGAACACGACCACGTCCGCCAGGGCGGGCAGCGCCTCCACCTCGAACCAGGCCGGCAAGTCCCGGGCGGCATCCGCCCCCAGCAATAACGTGAACCGGTTCCCCGGCTCGCGCTCCCCCAGGGCCCGCAGGGTCCGCACGGTATAGGACGGCATGGCCAGCTCGAGCTCGATCCGCTCCACGGAGAGGCGCGGATTGCCGGCGAGCGCCAGGGCCAGCATCTCGGCGCGCTGCACGGCGGTCGCCCCGTGCGCCGCCCGCTTGAAGGGCTGTTCGCGCGCCGGCATCAGACGAACGCGCGCCCCCAGCTCCTCCGCCGCCGTTTCGGCGGCCACGAGATGCCCGAGATGGACCGGATCGAACGATCCCCCGAACAGCGCGTCCACGCGCTCAGGGAGAACCGGGCGGGACGGGGGCGGCGCGATCCGGCGGGCAGGATTTGGCGATGCCCCCCGCCTGCGGATAGAAGCGGCGCAGGTGGGCACATGCCTCCTGCAGCTCCTCCTTGTAGCCGATCGCGCGGTAGGTATCCACGAGCCGCAGCAAGGCGTCGGGCGCCCGCGCCGCCTCGGGAAAGTTCGCCACGATGTCCTTGAAGTAGATGATGCCGGAGTCCCAGGCACGCCGCTTGAAGTAGAAGAGGCCGTTCTTGTACGCCTTGTCGGCGAACCAATTGCGCAGGTCCTTCACGTGGAGCTGCGCGCGGGCGGCCGCGTCGGAATCGGGGTAGCGGCCGGCGAGGTCCTGGTAGATCGCCAGGGCCGCTTCGCCGTAGCTCGGATCGAGCTCGGGATTGCGCCACAGCCGCATGTTGGCGTCCCCGGAGCGCAGCAACGACACCGCCGCGTACGCGCTCCCCGGATAGCGATCGGCCACCTGGCGGAAATCGTGCGCGGCGTCCACCAGCTGCCCCGCCTGGAATTCCGATTCGGCGATCGAGTAGTGCACCTCGGGCAGGGCCGGATCGTTGGGGGGCAGCTCGAACTGCACGCGGCGGAAGGTCTGCAACGCCTTCGTGAACTTGCCGGCGCGGAACTCGGCCCGCGCCTGCGCCAAGACCTGCTCGGGGGCGAGCGCCGGGGCGGGGCGCGCGCGGTGCGCGCACGCCGCCAATGCCAGAGGAAGCAGCCAACGAACGACGCGCATAGACGTCACGGTTGCGGGGGTGCCGGAGCGCTGTCCGCCCTGCCCAGCGCGTTGAGTTTCTCCTGTGCGCGCTGGGCCAGGGAATCGCCCGGCACACCGCCCATCAGGGACTGCTGATAGAGGTCGACTGCGGCCGCGACGTCGCCGCGGGCCAGGGCCACATCGCCCAGTCCGAGATACGCCGCCCTCGTCACCTCGATCGCCGATCCGGGCGTCGCGGCACGCAGGAACCACTCTTCGGCGTCGACCGGACGGCCGGCCACGAGCGCCGACTGGCCGCGCATCAGCGCGCAGCGCGCAATCCCCTCGCGGGCCGCATCCTGGACGACCGGCTGACGCTGGCGCTGCAACACTCCCTCGAACACCGCCATGGCCGTCACACAGTCCTTGGCGAGGGCGGCCGCTTCCCCCAGCACGTACAGCAGTGAATCGGCCGTACGGGCGTCGGGGGCGGTGGCGATCGCCGTGGGCAAGTACGCCATGGCGTCCGCCGTGTTCCCGGCGGCGGCCGCGTCGAGCGCGACGATACGCGCGTAGGCGCCGAGTGGACGGCTCGGCGCGATCTCCCGTATCCCCTGCAGCGCCTGCGCCATGGCGATCCGGTCGTTGGCCGCGACGGCGCCGCGCGCCGCGCGTTCCAGGCCGTCGACTGCTTCATCGGCGCGGCTCGGATCCTCCCGCGCCAGGGCGCGATACTCCTGCGCCGCGAAGCTGAAGTCCTCCGTGTGGAGCGCGGCCGCGCCGGCCTTCGCATGGAGGTCCGCATTGGCGCCGCCGGCGCGCAGGCCCAGCTGATACTCGGCCAGCGCGTCGGCATAGGTGCCCGCGACGTAGTTGCGGTCGCCGAGCACCACATGGTCCGCCGCACTCGGCGCGCAGGCCAGCGCCACGAGCGCGGCCGCCGTCGCCCACACTTTCACGGAGTGCGTTGACGGCCCGAGATGCGCGGCGCCGGTTCCCCCGGCATCCCGATGAGATCGCCGCGGTCCAGCATGGCGAGGTAGGCTTCAACGCGTGGATCCTCTGGCCGGCGGCGGCGGCAGTCCTCCCACACCACGCGCGCCGAGAGGCCGTCGCCGCTCAGGTACGACGCCAACCCGAGCATCGCCGCGGCGTCGAGGAAGTTCGGCCGGGAGCGCACGATGATCTCGAACTGCTCGCGAGCCTCGAGCACGCGTCCGGCCTGCAGCAGCAGCCGGCCCAGCTTGTAGCGCAGGTCGTGGAACTCAGGGCCGAGCGCCAGCGCCGCCTGATACTGACCGATCGCCTCGCGCATGCCCCCCGCCTCGATGTACGCCTCGGCCAGGTGCGCGTGCAGGTTCGCGAGCTTCGCCGCCAGGTGCGTGGGAAAGCCGAGCCGGGACTTCCCACCGATCTGGCCAGCGCGGCGCAGCGAGTCGGTCGCTTCCTGCTCGCGTCCCAGATCGTTGAGGACCAGGGCGCGGTGCACCAACGCTTCGACGTAGTGCGGGTTCAGCTCGAGCGCGCGATCCAGGTGGGCCAGCGCCTTCTCCGGCTGGCCGACGAGCGAGTAGCACAGGCCCAGCATATGCTCGGCATCGGCGAACGCGTGGCCGACCGCCGAGATCTCCTCCAGCAGGTGGATCGCGCCGTAGTAGTCCTGCAGCTGAAAACGCTCACGGGCCTGATCGACCCGGCGTTCAGGACTGGCGTCCATGAACCTCCCGGTACCACGACACGAACCGCCGGATGCCTTCCTCGATCCCCACCTTGGGCCGGTACCCCAGCTCGCGCTCGGAGCGGGTGAGATCGGCCGCCGTGAGCGGCACGTCACCGGGCGAATCGGGGCTCCGCTCGATCACGGCTTCGCAGCCGACGGCGTTCGCGATCAGCGCGATCAGCCGATCGAGCCGCACCCGCTCGCCGCCCCCGAGATTGAACACCCGCCATGGCTCGGCGCCGCCGCCCCCGCGGCCGACCCGCGCCGTCCAGTCGAGGGCCGCCAGGGTCCCGTCCACCACGTCGGAAACATACGTGTAATCGCGCTCGCTCGAACCGTCCCCCCGCATCTGGATCGGCTGGCCGGCCATGACACGGGCGGTGAACCGGTGGACCGCCAGGTCGGGGCGCTGGCGGGGTCCGTACACCGTGAAGAACCGCAAGCAGGCGATCCGGGTCGCGTACAGGTGCGAGAAGGCCCGGCACACGAGCTCCCCCGCCCGCTTGCTCGCGGCGTACGGGGAGATCGGGTGGTCGGCGCGGGCATCCTCCGGGAACGGCGCGGGGGTGGACTCGCCGTACACCGAGGAGGAGGACCCGAAGACCACCCGGGTGATCCCCTCGCGGCGCGCCACGTCGAGCAGACGGGCGGTCGCCGTCACGTTCGTTTCCATGTAGGCCGCGGGCTGCTCGAGCGAGGGCTGGACCCCGGGACGAGCGGCCAGGTGGATGATCGCCTCGACTCCCTCAAGCGGCAGCGGGTCGCGTACCACGTCGCCCTCGGAGAACAGAAACCCCCGGCGCTGCCGCAGGCTCGCGACGTTGCGCTCCTTCGTCGCCCGGGCGTAGAACGGATCGAAGTTGTCGATGCCGGCCACCTCGTGCCCGGCGTCGAGCAGTGCCTCGCACACGTGCGACCCGATGAAGCCGGCGGCACCGGTGACCAGCAGTCTGCTCATGCCGTCAGGACTCCACGAAAGTAGGCGATCGTCCGGGTCAGACCGTCGTCGAGGGGGATCTTGGGCTCCCAGCCCAACAGCTGCCGCGCGCGCGCAATGTCGGGCTGGCGCACCCGGGGGTCGTCCACCGGCAGGGGCCGCTGCACCACCGGACTCTTGCTGCCGGTGAGCGCGAGCACGCGGTCGGCGAGCTGGCGTACGGTGAATTCCCCCGGATTCCCGATGTTGGTGGGGTCCGGCGTGCCCCGCTCGAACAGCCGCACGATGCCGTCGATCAGATCATCCACGTAGCAGAAGGAGCGCGTCTGGGAGCCGTCCCCGTAAATCGTGAGCGGCTCCCCCCGCAACGCTTGCATGATGAAGTTCGAGACGACCCGACCGTCATGCGGGCGCATCCGCGGACCGAACGTGTTGAAGACGCGCACGATCCGCGTGTCGATCCCGTGATAGCGATGGTATGCCATGGTCATCGCTTCCGCGAAACGCTTCGCCTCGTCGTACACGCCGCGCGGTCCGACCGGATTGACGTTCCCCCAGTAGCTCTCGGGCTGCGGATGCACGAGGGGATCGCCGTACACCTCGGACGTGGACGCGAGCAGAAACCGCGAGCGCTTCGCCCGCGCCAACCCCAACGCCTTGTGCGTCCCCAGGGAGCCTACCTTCAGGGTCTGGATGGGCAGCTCCAGGTAATCCACCGGGCTCGCCGGACTGGCGAAGTGCATCACGCCGTCGAGCGGGCCGTCCACCTCGATGAAGGTGGTGACGTCGTGGCGCACGAACTGAAACGCCGCATGGTGCGTCAGGTGCGCCAGGTTCGCCGGCGTCCCGGTGATGTAGTTGTCCATCCCGATGACGCGGTGCCCATCCGCCAGCAGCCGGTCGCACAGGTGCGACCCGAGGAATCCCGCCGCCCCGGTTACGAGGATGCGCATGCGAGCGGGCGGCCGATGCAGTCGTAGGTGAACCCGAGCTCGGCGAGGCGCGTGCCCTCGTACAGGTTCCGGCCGTCCACGATGAGGGGGCGCATGAGCGCCTGCTTCAGGCGGCCGAAGTCCGGGTTGCGGTACTCACGCCACTCTGTCACGATCACCAGCGCGTCCGCGCCGGCAACCGCGTCGTACGCGTGCTCCACGTACCGGACCCGGTCCCCGAGCACGTGGCGCGCGGTCTCGATCGCGGCCGGGTCGTGGGCCTGCACCGTGGCGCCCGCCGCCAGCAGGGCTTCGACGAGGACCAGCGCAGGACTTTCGCGCACGTCATCGGTCTCCGCCTTGAAGGCGAGACCCCACACGCCGATGGTGCGGCCCTTGAGCGTGCCGTCGAAGTGCCGCGCCACCTTCTCGTACAGCACACGCTTCTGCCGCTCGTTGCCATCCTCGACCGCCTTCAGCACACCGAGCGTGACCCCTTTGCCGTCGGCCGTCCGCACGAGCGCCTTGACGTCCTTGGGGAAGCACGAGCCGCCGTACCCGGGGCCCGGGAACAGGAAGGCCGGGCCGATGCGGTGATCCGACCCGATGCCCTTGCGCACCAGCTGCACGTCGGCACCCACGGCCTCGCAGAGCTGCGCCACCTGGTTCATGAACGTGATGCGGGTGGCGAGCATGGCGTTGGCGGCGTACTTGGTCATCTCCGCCGACGGGATGTCCATGAAGATGAGCGGGTTGCCGGTGCGCACGAAGGGACCGTACAGCTCCTCGAACATGCGGCGTGACTCCGGGTGGTCCACGCCCACGATCACGCGGTCGGGCTTCATGAAGTCGTCGACGGCCGCGCCCTCCTTCAGGAACTCCGGGTTGGAGCAGACGTGGAACTCCTTCTTGGTGTGCTTGGCGATTTCGGCCCGCACCAGCTCTGCCGTCCCCACCGGCACGGTGCTCTTGGTGGCGACGACCTTGGGCCGGTTCATGTGCTGCCCGATGGTCCGCGCCACGGCCAGCACGTGCTGCAGGTCCGCCGAGCCGTCCTCGTCCGGCGGTGTCCCGACGGCGATGAACACCACGTCCGACGCCTCGATCGCCGCGGCGACATCGGTCGTGAACTGCAGCCGCCCGTCACGCTGATTGCGCACCACGAGCGGCTCGAGCCCCGGCTCGTAAATCGGCAGCCGGTTCTCCTTCAGGCCGGCGATCTTCTTCGTGTCGACGTCCGCGCACAGCACGTCGTTGCCGGTCTCGGCGAAGCAGGCCCCCACGACGAGCCCCACGTAGCCGGTTCCCACCACGCAAAGCTTCACGACGGCCTCCTGGGTTCAGCGGGCAGGGCGTGCCGCGTATCGACCACGAGCTTCGCCTCTCGCGCGATGAGCCCGTAGTCGATCGACGAGTGGTCGGTGACGATCACGACGCAGTCGGCGGCGCGCAGGGTCTCGGCGCTGAGCGGCACGGACGTGAGCTCCACCCCGTCTTCCTGCAGCCGCGCCACGTGCGGATCGTGGAACGACACGACGGCTCCCCGCTGCTCGAGCAGGCGAATCACGTCGAGCGCGGGGCTCTCCCGGATGTCGTCGATGTCCTTCTTGTAGGCGACGCCCACCACCAGCACCTTGCTGCGGCGCACCGCCTTGCCCTGATCGTTGAGGCGATCCGCGACCCGGGCCACCCAGTACTCGGGCATCTCCGCGTTGATTTCGCCCGCGAGCTCGATGAACCGCGTGCGGTAGTTCAGCGTGCGCATCTTCCACGCGAGATAGTGCGGATCCAGCGGGATGCAGTGCCCGCCCACCCCCGGCCCCGGGGTGAATTTCATGAACCCGAACGGCTTGGTCGCCGCGGCATCGATCACCTCCCACACGTCGACGCCCAGCTTGTCGCACACGATGGCCATTTCGTTGACGAGCCCGATGTTCACGCTGCGGAAGGTGTTCTCGAGAATCTTCACGAGCTCGGCCGCCTCGGTCGAGGAGACCGGGACCAGCCGCTCGATCGACGGCTGGTACAACGCCATCGTCACCTCGAGGCAGTTCGGCGTGATGCCGCCCACCACCTTCGGCGTGTTTCGCGTTCCGTACTTGGGGTTGCCGGGATCCACCCGCTCGGGCGAGAAGGCGAGGAAGAAATCCTCACCCACCTTGAGGCCGGTGCTTTCGAGCGCCGGGAGCATCAGCTCGCGCGTCGTGCCCGGATAGGTGGTGGACTCGAGGATCACGAGCTGGCCGCGCCGCAGCGTCTTCTTGATGGAATCGGTCGCCGCGATGACGTAGCTGACGTCGGGGTCCTTGGTCTTGGAGAGCGGCGTCGGCACCGCGATGGAGATCGCGTCCGGCTCGGCCAGCCGCGACAGATCGTTCGTCGCCGAGAACTTCTTGTCCTTCACGGCGGCGGCGATCTCGCTGGACGGCACGTCCTGCACGTGGGAGCGGCCCGCGTTCAGGTTGTCCACCACGCGCTGGCTGATGTCGAACCCGAGCACGCGGTAGC
The DNA here is from genome assembly GCA_035456525.1 of Gemmatimonadales bacterium. GTDB lineage: Bacteria > Gemmatimonadota > Gemmatimonadetes > Gemmatimonadales > GWC2-71-9 > DASTHG01. Next base: position 14,320 of record DATICZ010000257.1, on the reverse strand, counting down.
CGGCGCGGACCAGCTCCATCGCCAGCGGCAACCCGACGTAACCCAGGCCCACGATGCCGAACAGAGCGGACCGGTCCTTGGCCTTGGCCAGGAGCGCGTCACGGGGAGATTGTGAGACCGGTGTCATATGGTGATCGGGGTTCCTCCGCCCGCGAGCGAGCGCGTGGCAGCCTCCAGCACACGGATCACGCGCACGCCGTCCGCGGCGCTCGCGCGGGGAGCCTCCGCCCCACGCGCGACGCGCACGAAGTGCGTGAGCTCGGCGCCGAGCGGCTCCACATTGGGAATCTTGGGAATGAAGATGTCACCCTCGCGAATGGCGAGACTCTCGCCCCAGGATGCATAATCGGGAGGGCGCGTCACGCCTTTATCGTAGATCCGCAGCTTTTCACGCGGCTCCATGTCGTCGAAGACCACCATCTTGCGGTCGCCCACCACGGTGAGCTTGCGCTCCTTGTGCGGGTCCAGCCACGACAGTTGGACGTGCGCCACGGTCCCGCTGGCGAACTCCATATGGAGGAACACCACATCCTCAACGCCCGGCTGCAGATAGCACGACCCCTGCGCGGTGACCCGAACCGGCGCCTCCCCTAGCAAATGGAGGGCCACGGAGACGTCGTGCGGCCCGAAGCTCCACAGGGCGTTCTCGTCTGCCCGCACCTGGCCGAGATTCACCCGCAGCCCATACATGTAGAGCACCCGCCCCAGCTCCCCCGCCGTAATCAGCGACCGCAGGGCATCCACCGCAGGGTGGAACACGAGCAGGTGCCCCACCAGGACCGGGACCTTCCGGGCGGCTGCCGCGGCGGCCACCGCCTCGGCATCGGCGACTCCCAGCGCGAACGGCTTCTCCACCAGGCACGGTTTCCCCGCCCCGATCGCGCGCTGGGCCAGCGCGGCGTGCAGCTTGGCGGGCGCGGCGATGACGACCGCCTCGACCCGCTCCAGTAGGGCGTCCACGTCGTCGGTCACGAAGGCGGACGGATACTGGCGCCCGACCGTCTGTCGCACCTTTTCCTGCGTATCACACACGGCGGTGAGCTCGGCATCAGCGAGCCCGGCCACCGTGCGCACATGGTTCCTGCCCCATGCCCCGGCGCCGATGACGCCGAGTTTCAGCCGGCTCACCGGTAGAACTCGCGGATCGCGTCGATCACATAATCGAGCTGCGCGTGGGTGAGCTCCGGGAAGATGGGGAGCGACAGGACGTCCTCGGCCGCCTGCTCGGAGCGCGGCAGGCTGCCCGCCTTGTATCCGAGGGACGCGAAGCACGCCTGCCGGTGCAGCGGGATCGGGTAGTAGATGGCCGAGCCGATGCCCTTGGCCTTGAGATGGGCCTGGAGGGCGTCACGACGCTCTACCCGCAGCGTGTATTGGTGGAAGATGTGCTCGTTCCCGGGGGCCACGACCGGCGCGCGGACCGCGCCCACCTCGGCGAGCCGGGCCCCGTAGTACGCGGCGTGCTCCCGGCGCCGGCTCGACCAGTCCGCGAGGTGCGGCAGCTTGGCGAGCAGCACCGCGGCCTGCATCGTGTCGAGTCGCGAGTTCGTCCCCACTTCTTCGTGATGGTACATCTTGGCTCCGCCGTGCAGCCGCAGCTTGCGCAGCCGCTCAGCCGTGGCGTCGTCGGACGTCACCATCATGCCGGCGTCGCCCCAGGCGCCCAGATTCTTGCTCGGGAAGAACGAGTAACCCGTCACCCATCCCAGTTCGCCGGCCATCCGCCACACGCCGTCGATCGAGCGACGTGCGCCGATCGCCTGGGCGGCATCCTCGATCACCTTCAGGCCGCGCCGCTGGGCGATCGCCAGCAGCCGCTCCATCTCCGCCATCTGCCCGTAGAGGTGTACCGGCATGATGGCGCGCGTCCGGGGCGTAATCGCCGCCTCGACCGCCGCCGGATCGATGTTGAATGTCTCCGGGTCGATGTCCACGAAGACCGGCGTGCCGCCGGCGTTGTGGATCGTGCCCGCCGTCGCGAAGAAGGTGAACGGCGAGGTGATGATCTCGTCGCCGGGCTTGAGGTTGAGCGCCTTCAGCGGCAGCAGCAGGGCGTCCGTGCCACTGGCACAGCCGACTCCATGGCGGGCATGCGACAGCTCGGCCACCTTGGCCTCGAGCTGCGCCACGGCCGGTCCCATGATGAACTGCTGCGAATCGATAACCGCCTGAAGGGCGGGAAGGACCTCGTCCTTGATGGCCCGATACTGGCCGACCAAGTCCAGCAACGGCACGTTCACGTTGACTCTATCCGCAAAAGAGGCAACAATTTACACAGACGGGGCTGGTCAGGCAATCGGGCGCAGATGCCCCCCGGTTTCCTCATAGGAGGTGCCGCAGGCGGCGCAGCGAGCGCGCCCTCCGGAGACGGTCAAGCGCTCGCCGCAGCGGCACATCCAGCCGATGCGCCGCGCCGGAACCCCGACCATCAGGGCGTAGGGAAGGACGTCGGTGGTGACGACCGCGCCGGCGCCGACGAAGCTGTACTCGCCCAGGGTGACGCCGCACACGATGGTGGCGTTGGCGCCGATCGAGGTGCCGCGCCGGACCAGCGTCTTCTGGTATTCGCTCTTGCGGGAAACGTGGCTGCGCGGGTTGATGACGTTGGTGAAGACGCAGGAGGGCCCGCAGAACACGTCGTCCTCGAGCTCCACGCCCTCGTAGATCGAGACGTTGTTCTGGATCTTGACGTTGGTGCCGATGCGGGTGCCGGGCATCACCACCACGTTCTGCCCCAGGTTGCAGCGCTCGCCGATGACGGCGCCGCCCATGACGTGGCAGAAGTGCCAGATCTTGGAGCCCTTCCCGATCTGCGCGCCCTCGTCCACGAAGCTCGAGGGGTGGACGAAGTAGTCGGCCACCCTTAGACCCCGACCACCTTGATCTCCAGGCCGAGCTCGACACCCGCCTTCTTGGCGACCGTCTTCTGCACGTGATCGATGAGCCTGAGGACATCGGCCGCCGTGGCCGTCCCGGTGTTGACGATGTAGTTGGCGTGCATCGTCGAGACCTGGGCCCCGCCGATCCGGAACCCCTTGAGGCCCACTTCGTCGATGAGCATGCCGGCGGACTTGTTGCCGCCCGGGTTCTTGAAGGTCGAACCGGCGCATGGCTGGTCGAACGGGGTGCCCGCCTTGCGCCAGCGGAACAGCTTGGCCTGCAGTTCCTTGAGCTTCGCCGGCGCTTCTTCCCCGAGGCTCAGCTTCGCCTCGAGCACGATCACATCACCCAGGTTCGAGCCGCGGTATTTGTAGGAGATCTGCTTGCGGGGAATGGAGTGCGTCTTCCCTTTGCCGTCCATCACCGTCACCTCGGTGACGATTTCGGCGAATTCGGCGCCGTGGCAGCCGGCGTTCATGTAGATGCCGCCGCCCACGGTCCCGGGGATGCCGATGAACCGCTCGACGCCCGAGAACCCGGCTTCGGCGGTCCGCCGCGCCAGGATCGGCGTCGGCATGCCGGCCCCCACGATGGCGATGGCCCCCTTCATCTCGAACTTGTCGAGGCCCTTCCCCATGCGGATCACGAGGCCGGGGAAGCCCCCGTCCCGCACCAGGAGGTTGGAGCCGAGGCCAATCACGAGCCACGGCAGCCCGCGCTCCCGCGCCATGTCGAGGCCCTTGATGACGTCCTCGACGTCGCCCGGCTGGAGCAGGTAGCGCGCCGGCCCGCCGATGCGCCACGTGGTGTAGCGCGCCAGCGGCTCGTTCTCGAGCATGCGCCCGTGGAACTTCAGCTTGGGGACGGCGGGCGTCGCCGGCTTGGTCGCGGCCGGCTGCTTCCCGGGGGCCGCCTTGCCGGCGGGCGCCTTGGCCTTCCCCTTCGTCGCGCCCTTGGCTACCGGGGCGCGGGGTGCGGGACGGGAGGCGGACTTGCGGCCGGGGCGTTGGCCGGCGGCCGGCTTTCGACGCTCGTGCTTTCGTGCCATTCCTGGAGGCTCCTCACACTTCCTCGGCGGCTGCGCAGGGCGATGATCGCATCGCACGCCGCGCTGGCCGCGGACATCGTCGTCGTGTACGGCACCCGGTGCACGATCGCCGCGCGCCGAATGGCGTAGTCGTCCTGCTGCGTGAACTTGCCCAGCGGGGTGTTGATCAGCAGCTGAATCTCTCCCGAGACCAGCAGATCGATCGCATTGGGCCGTCCCTCGTGCACTTTCGCGACCCGCTCCGCCGGCACGCCGCGCGCCCGGAGATAGCGCTGCGTGCCTTCGGTCGCCAGGATGCGGAACCCCAGCTCGTGGAACCGGCGCACGATCGGCGTCACGGTCGGCTTATCCGAGTCGTTGACCGTCACGAACACCGCGCCTTGGAGCGGCAGGCTGCCGTCCGCCGCGATCTGGGCCTTGGCGAACGCCATGCCGAAGCTGTCGGCAATCCCCATCGCCTCGCCGGTGGAGCGCATCTCCGGGCCCAAAACGGTATCCACGTTGGGCAGTTTGGTGAAGGGGAACACCGCCTCCTTCACCGCCACGCCGGGGACGGGAAGCTCGTCCGCCAGCCCCAGCTCGTCCAGGGAGTGCCCCACCATGACGGCCGCAGCCAGCTTGGCCAGCGGCACCCCGGTGGCCTTGCTCACGAACGGCACGGTGCGCGACGCCCGGGGGTTCACCTCCAGCACGTACACCACGCCGTCCTTGATGGCGTACTGGACGTTGAGCAGCCCCACCACGCCGAGGGCCAGGGCGAACGCCTGCGTGTGGCGGCGCATCTCCTCCACCTGCTGGTCCCCGATCAGGTAGGGCGGCAGGACGCACGCGGAGTCCCCCGAATGGACGCCCGCGTCCTCGATGTGCTGCATCACGCCGCCCACGACACAGCGCCGGCCGTCGGCGATGGCGTCGACGTCCGCCTCGAACGCGTCCTCGAGAAAACGGTCGATCAGCACGGGATGCTCGGGCGCCACGCGGGCGGCCTTCTCGAAGAACTCCCGCAGCGACGCGGGGTCGTACACGATCTCCATCGCCCGTCCGCCCAGGACGTAGGAGGGCCGGATGAGGACCGGGTAGCCGATGCGGTCGGCGACGGCGAGCGCTTCCGCGACCGAGCGCGCCGTGCCGTTGGGTGGTTGCGTCACCCCCAGGCGGCGTGCCAGCTGCTCGAAGCGCTCCCGATCCTCGGCCGTATCGATGGCGTCGGGGCTGGTCCCGAGGATCGGGACGCCGGCCGCAGCCAGCGCGCCGGTGAGCCGCAGCGGGGTCTGCCCGCCCAGCTGCACCACGACGCCGCGCGGCTGCTCCAGGTGGACGATCTCGAGCACGTCCTCGAGGGTGAGCGGCTCGAAGTACAGCTTGTCCGAGATGTCGAAGTCGGTGGAGACCGTCTCGGGGTTCGAGTTGATCATGATCGTCTTGAACCCGAGGTCGCGGAACGCGAGCCCGGCGCGCACGCAGCAATAGTCGAATTCCACGCCCTGGCCGATGCGGTTCGGGCCGCTGCCCAGGATCACGATGCCCCGGTCGCCGAACGGCTCCGATTCGTTCTCGTCGTCGTAGGAGGAGTAGAGGTAGGGGGTGGACGACGGGAACTCCCCCGCGCAGGTGTCCACCGTCTTGTACGCGGGCCGGACGCCCAGGGCCCAGCGCTGCTCGCGCACCGACTCCTCGGTGGTGCCGCGCAGCGTCGCCAGCTGGTGGTCGGAGAACCCCATCCGCTTCATGCGGCGCAGCTCCGCGGCACCCACCTGCGCCAGGGCGGTGTACCAACGCTCGGCCTCGAGCAGCTCCTCCATCTGGAACAGGAACCAGGGGTCGATCCCCGAGGCCTGCGTGATGGCATCCACGGAGAGCCCGGCCGCGAGCGCCCGCTTCACCTGGAAGATGCGCTCGGGCGTGGGCGTTCGCAGCGCCACCCGCAGGTCCTCCGGCGCGTCGCTCGTCAGGCGGTCGTCGCCCAGCGTCTGCCCCACGACCCAGCCCGAGCGTCCCGCCTCGAGCGCGCGCAGTCCCTTCTGGAACGCTTCCTTGAACGTGCGGCCGATGGCCATCGCTTCGCCCACCGACTTCATCTGCGTCGTCAGCCGGAAGTCAGCGGTCGGGAACTTCTCGAACGCGAACCGTGGCGCCTTCACGACGACGTAGTCCAGCACCGGCTCGAAGGAGGCAGGCGTGGTCTTCGTGATGTCGTTGGGCAGCTCGTCGAGGGTGTACCCGACGGCGAGCTTCGCGCCGATGCGGGCGATCGGGAACCCCGTTGCCTTGGACGCGAGCGCCGAGGAGCGCGACACGCGCGGGTTCATCTCGATCACCAGCATCTCGCCGTCGGCCGGGTTCACGGCGAACTGGATGTTGCAGCCCCCCGCGGCCACGCCGACTTCGCGGATGATGGCGATCGACGCATCGCGCATCCGCTGATACTCGCGGTCGGTGAGCGTCATCGCGGGCGCCACCGTGATGGAATCGCCGGTGTGGACACCCATCGGGTCGAGGTTCTCGATCGAGCAGACGATCACGACGTTGTCGCGACCGTCGCGCATCACCTCGAGCTCGTATTCCTTCCAGCCGAGCACGGAACGCTCGATCAGCGTCGAGTGCACGGGCGACAGATCCAGCGCGCCCTCGACCAGCTCCTCGAATTCCGCCCGGTTGTACGCGACGCCGCCCCCGGTGCCACCCAGCGTGAACGACGGCCGGACGATCGCCGGATACCCCGTCGCCGCCACCGCCTCGAGCGCCTCGTCCAGCGATCCCACGGTGCGGCCGCGCGGCGCGTCCAGCCCGATGCGCCGCAGCGCCGCCGCGAACTCGGCCCGGTCCTCCGCCATCTGAATCGCGCGCGCCGAGGCGCCGATCAGCTCGACCCCGAACTCCGCCAGCGTGCCGTTCTTGGCCAGCGCCGTCGCGACGTTCAAGGCCGTCTGCCCACCCATGGTCGGCAGCAGCGCGTCGGGGCGCTCGCGCTCGATCACCAGGCGCACCCACTCCGGCGTGACCGGCTCGATGTAGGTGCGATCGGCCAGCTCGGGGTCGGTCATGATGGTGGCGGGGTTCGAGTTCACGAGAATGACCTCGTACCCTTCTTCCTTGAGCGCCTTCACCGCCTGGGTGCCCGAATAGTCGAACTCGGCGGCCTGTCCGATCACGATCGGGCCGGACCCGAGCAGCAGGATGCGACGCAGATCAGTCCGCTTGGGCATCGAGCACGTCCTGCAGAGTCTCGTCCAGCGACCGGCGCGGCGCCCACCCCAGGGCGCGGAGCTTGGCGCCGTCGCCCACGAGGTGCGGCACCGCGTCGGGGCGGACGTCCGCGGCGTCCACCTCGAGGATCGGCTGCCACCCCGCGAGGGCACAAAGCCGCACCACCAGCTCTTTCAGCGCCATCCCCTCCCCCGAGGAGATGTTGTAGACCTCACCGGGCACGCCGGAGCCCAGCAACCGCATGTAGGCGTCGACGACATCCGCCACGTGCAGCATGTCGCGCACGCCGTCCAGCAGACCGGTGGCGATCGCCGGGGCCCGCGCGCGCCGCGCGGTGAGCACGCGGTGGGCGTAGCGCGGCACCAGCGCCCGCTCGCTCTGGCCGTGGCCGGTGTGCGGCGAGGGGCGGGCCACCACCACCCGCAGCCCCGTGCGACGCCATTCCGAGAGCGCCGCGACTTCGGCGCCCACCTTGCTCGCCGCGTAGGCCGACACGGGTCCCACGGGATCCGTCTCGCGCCGCGGCGTCTCCGGGCCCGGCCCGTACACCTCGACGCTCGACACCACGAGCAGGAGCGGGTCCGCATCCCCTGCCCGCTTGGCATCGGCGAGCGCACGCGCGAGCCGGGCAGTCCCGCCGGAGTTCTCGTTCCAGGCCCGCCCGGGGTTGCGCTCCGCCACGGTGACCCAGCTGACCGCCGCGAGATGGACCACGGCGTCCCAGTCGCCCTCGGCGGCCCGCCGCACGGACTCGTCGTCGGCCAGTTCGAGCGGGACCCAGGAGACGCGGTCGCGCAGCGCGGCGTCGTAGCGCTTCGCCCGCTGGTCTTCCTCGAGCCGGAAGGTCCCGGTCACCGTGTGTCCGTCGGCGACGAGCCGGCGCACGATCCACGATCCGACGAAGCCGTCGGCTCCCGTGACGAGCACCTTCACCCGAGTCGCTCCAGGTCGGCCGAGACCATCATGCGCACCAGCTCCGCGAACCCGACGGTGGGGCGCCAGTCCAGCTTGCGCCGGGCCTTCGACGGGTCGGCGCGCAGCACGTCTACTTCGGCCGGACGCACCAGTGTGCGGTCCACGACGACGTGCTTCTTCCAGTCCAGTCCCACGTGCTCGAAAGCGATCGCGACCAGGTCCCGCACCGTGTGGGACTCGCCCGTCCCGATGACATAGTCGTCGGGCGCCGGCTGCTGGAGCATGCGCCACATCGCGTCGACATAGTCTCCGGCATAACCCCAGTCGCGGCTCGCGTCCAGATTGCCGAGCCGCAGCTCGCGGTCCAGGCCTTTCGCGATCCGGGCCACGCCGTGGCTCACCTTGCGGGTGACGAACTCGAGGCCCCGGCGGGGGGATTCGTGGTTGAACAGGATGCCGCTCACCGCGTACAGGCCGTACGACTCCCGGTAGTTCACCGTGATCCAGTGGCCGTAGACCTTGGCGACGCCGTAGGGCGAGCGCGGGTAGAACGGCGTGGATTCCCGCTGCGGTGTTTCCACCGCCTTGCCGAACATTTCCGAGGAGCTGGCCTGATAGAACCGCGCCTCGGGATGCGCCAGGCGTACCGCTTCCAGCAACCGGGTCACCCCCAGGGCGGTGAACTCGCCGGTGAGGACGGGCTGCGTCCAGGAGGTTGGGACGAAGCTCTGGGCGGCCAGGTTGTAGACCTCGTGCGGCTTGGCGTCGCGGATGACGGCGGTGAGGGAATGCTGATCGAGCAGATCGGCGGGGACGACGTGGAGTCTGCCCAGCAGGTGCCCGATGCGCTCGTAGGAGTCGTGCGAGGTCCGGCGCACGACCCCGACGACCTCGTAGCCTTTGTCGAGCAGCGATTCCGCCAAGTACGAGCCGTCCTGCCCGGTGACCCCCGTAATCACGGCGCGTCGCCGGGGTTGATCCGCCTTGGGCCCCGGCTTAGGTTTCTCGGGCTTTTCCCCGCCGCGAACGCGGCCCGGGGAGCGCGCTGAAGGGCTCATCTACCGGACGAACCTATGGCTCGAGTGTGCGAGATTTGTGGCAAGGGCCCGACGACGGGCCACAACGTGAGCCACGCCAACAACAAGACGAACCGCCGCTGGTATCCTAACCTGCAGCGCGTGCGCGCGGTCGTGGACGGCCGAACGCGTCGTATCCGCGCCTGTACGCGGTGCATCAAGTCGAACCGCGTGACCAAGGCCGCTTGAAAGAAGGGGGACCCATCGGGCCCCCCTTCGCGCATTCGACACCTTCCGCGCCAGTCGCTCACTCACTCAGCAGCTCGATTCGCGCCACGTCCGCGCCGTCGCCCGGCCGGTGGCCGAGCTTGACGATGCGCGTGTAGCCGCCGGGACGGGCGGCGAAGCGCTTCCCCAGCTCGGCGAAGAGCCGGTGGGTGACCTCGCGGTCCTTGATACGACGCTCGACCAGGCGGCGCGCGTGCAGGTCGCCGCGGCGCGCCAGCGTGATGAGCCGCTCCGCGTAGGGGCGCAGCTCCTTGGCCTTCGCCTCGGTCGTCTCGATGCGGTCGTGCCGGAACAGGCTGGTCGCCATGTTGGCGAGCAACGCCTTGCGGTGACTCGCGGTGCGCGACAGCTGCCGGTGTTTGGCGCGGTGGCGCACTTATTCCTCCCCGCCGTCGGTGACGCGCGCCATCGGAAGCATGCCCGGGTCGGTCACCCGGACGACGCCCTCGACCTCTTCGTAGCGCATCCCGAAGTTGAGGCCTTCGCGCCGCAGCAGATCCGCGATTTCTCCCAGGGCCTTCTCGCCGACGTTCTTGACCTTCAGGAGGTCACCCTCCGCATACTGCACGAGGTCGCCGAGGGTCCGGATGTTGGAGTTCTTGAGCGAGTTCACCGACCGGACCGACAACCCGAGATCGTCGATCGAGCGGGCCAGCGAAGCCGCGAGCCCATCCGCGGTGCTGCCGCCCACCACCGGCGCCTCGGCCGCCACCATCGGGACCTTGCCGAAATCCACGAAAAAGCGGAAGTGCTCCTGCGCGAGCGCCGCCGCGTAGGCCACGGCGTCCTCGGGAGAAATGGTGCCGTTCGTCTCGACCGACAGGGTGAGGCGGTCGTAGTCGGTCCGCTGGCCGACGCGGGTTTCCGCGACCGTGAAGTTCGCGCGGCGCACGGGATTGTAGATCGAATCGATGCGCACCACGTCCACCGGCAGCGTCCGGTCGACCGGGTGCTGCTCGGCCTCCACGTAGCCGCGCCCCTTGTTCACGTACAGATCGCCCGAAATGTCCCGGTCGTCCTGCAAGGTGAACAGCAGCTGGTCGGGATTGACCACGCTGACCGCGGACTGGGGTTCGATGTCCCGGGCGTATACCGGTCCTGCCGTGTCGCGGCGGATGTGCAGCACCGCCTCCTCGACGTCGGCGTCGAGCACGAGCGTCAGCTGCTTCAGGCGCTGAATGATCTGGTGCACGTCTTCCACGACGCCGGGAATCGTCTGGTGCTCATGCACGACGCCGTCCAGCCGGAAGGCCCAGACGGCCGCACCCCGGAGTGAGGACAGCAGCATGCGGCGCAACGAATTGCCGAGCGTGTAGCCATAGCCGCGCTCCAGCGGCTGCAGCCGGAACTCGGCAGCGTTCGGGTTGTCCTCGCGCTTGGTCATCTCGACCAGGTGCGGCCGGACGAGCCCCGTCAAATCGAGAGTCGTCATCACTTGGAATAAAGCTCGACGATTAGCTGTTCCTGCGCGGCGATCGGAATGGTCTCGCGCGTTGGCCGCTCGGTCATCCGTCCGACGGCCTTCTCTCCATCCACCTGAATCCAGCTCACCGGCTGCATGCGCGTGAACTGCTCACGCGCGATCTTCACCGGCACCAACTCGCGGCTCGCCTCGACGAGCTTGATTTCGTCGCCGGGGCGGATGCGGTAGGACGGAATATCCACCGTCCGGCCGTTGACCTGCACGTGCCGGTGCCGGACCATCTGCCGGGCCTGGCGCCGGGAGATGGCGAAGCCCATCCGGTACACCAGGTTGTCGAGACGGCTCTCGAGCGCGACGAGCAACGCCTCGCCCGTGACGCCGGGCTCCTTCAGCACGCGCTCGAACACGTTCCGGAACTGCCGCTCCGACAACCCGTAGATACGCTTCACCTTCTGTTTCTCTCGCAGCTGCTTCGAATACTCCGAGGCCTTGCGGCGACGCCCGGCGGTCTGACCGTGCTGCCCCGGGGCGTAGGCGCGACGCTCCACGGCGCACTTTTCCGTGAGGCAGCGCGTCCCCTTCAGGAAGAGCTTGGTGCCCTCACGGCGGCACAGTTTACAGGCGGGGCCGGTATAGCGCGCCATGGCTTAGACCCGCCGCTTCTTGGGCGGGCGGCACCCGTTGTGCGGGATCGGCGTCACGTCGCGGATCGAGCGGATCTGCAAGCCCGCCGTGGCGAGCGCCTGAATCGCGGACTCGCGTCCCGATCCGGGGCCCTGCACGCGCACGTGCACGCGCTTCACGCCGATGTTCACCGCCTCCCGGGCCGCCTGCTCGGCGGCCACGGTCGCGGCGAACGGCGTCGACTTCTTCGATCCCTTGAAGCCCGCCTTGCCGGAGGACCCCCAGGTGATCGCGTTGCCCTGCATGTCGGTGATCGTGATGAGCGTGTTGTTGAACGTCGCGGTGATATGCGCGATGCCCTCCGCTTCCACGACCTTCTTCGTGCGCTTCGCGCCCGTTGCTTTCGCTTGTGCCATGCCCGCCGGTTACTTTTTCAGGGTCGGTTTCTTCTTGCCTGCGATCGCGCGACGCGGACCCTTCTTGGTCCGCGCATTCGTATGCGTCCGCTGCCCGCGCACCGGCAACCCCTTGCGGTGCCGCCCGCCACGGTACGTGCCGATATCCATCAGCCGCTTGATGTTCATGGCGGTCTCGGTGCGCAGCGCGCCCTCGACCTTGTAATCCCGCTCGATCACCTGTCGCAGCCGCGCGACTTCCGCGTCGCGCAGATCGCGCACGCGCGTGTCAGGGCTCACCCCGGTCTCGACCAGAATGCGCTGCGCGTTGCTGCGGCCGATCCCGAAAATGTACGGCAGCGCGAACGCGACTTTCTTGTCGCGCGGCAAGTCCACTCCGGCGATGCGTGCCATGCCTCAACCCTGCCGCTGTTTGTGCTTGGGACTACGCTTGCAGATGACTCGCAGCACACCACGACGCCGCACCACCTTGCAGTGCTCGCAGATCGGACGAACGCTCGTTCTCACCTTCAAGCAGCTACCTCGGGGCTCAAGGTCCAATTGAGCCTTGAACTATAGACGGCCTCGTAAGTCCTCGCAAGGGGCGAGATTACACCTTCTCAGGGTGCCGCCCGCAACTCCACCACGACCCATCGTTCCCCCCACCAGCGCAACCCCAGGAACACCGTCTCACGCCGTTCCTCCGTGGTGCCCGCGACGCTATAGCGGCGCACCATCTCCACGTAGCCACGCCCTTCCTGGACTTCGCGCGCGACGGAAACCTCGACCGCCCGCTCTACCGAGGTGCGGAAGAACCGGCCGAGCAGCTCCCCGGCCTGATCACGGCCGATCGCCGACGAAGGGTCCGCCCCGGGAATCTGCAGCATGACGCCGGGGCTGCCGCTCAACAGGGCGGCCGGATCGTGGGCCAGCCACGCCGCGCGCGCCCGCTGCGCAGCGACTTCGAGCCCCCCTTGAGCCGTCAGCGGCCCGGCCCCGACTATGAACAGTGCTACTCCCCAGCCCCGATATCTCACAATGCCTCCAGGATCCCCTCGTACACCGCCCGCGGGTCGGAGGCGCGGGTGATGGGTCGGCCGACCACGAGGTGCGTGGCTCCGCCGCGCACCGCTTCCGTGGGTGTCACCGTCCGGACCTGGTCCCCGGCCGGGTCCGAAGGAGCACGGATCCCCGGGACCACGATCCAGGGCTCGGTCCCGAGCGACGCGCGCAGCACGGCCAGCTCCCGGCCCGACGCCACTACGCCCCGAACGCCTGCCGCCAACGCGAGCCGGGCGAGCCGGGTCGCCTCGACTCCCAGATCCGGCACACCCCGCCCGAAGATCTGCTCGGCCTCCGCCGGCGAATGCGAGGTCAGCAGCGTCACGCCCACGAGTGCCAGCTCCGGCCCCGCCGCCCGTGCCGCCGCGGAGAGCATGGCCGGCCCTCCGAGGGTGTGCACCGTCGCCATCGCGACGCCGTGGAAGCGCGCCGCCGCGACCGACTCCGCCACCGTGCTCGGGATATCGTGCCACTTCAGATCGAGGAAGACGCGCACGCCGCGCGCGGCGAACTCCTTCACCAACTGCGGCCCTTCCCGGACGAACAGCACCGACCCCAGCTTCGCCCAGCGCAATCCGGGCAGCCGGTCGGCGAGGGCGAGCGCATCGCGTCCTGTCGCGAGGTCAAAGGCGACGACCAGCTCAGCCACGGGCGAGGTCTCGCGCGATCCGTTCCGGCACCCGGGGGTCCGCCATGGCCGCCGTGCCGACCGCCACCAGGGACGCGCCGGCGCGGAGGTACTCCCGGGCGTCGGTGGCGGTGCGGATGCCGCCGACGCCGATCACCGGGATGTCGACGCGCTCGCGCACGCGCGTGGTGGCCAGCACGCCCACCGGAAGGAGGGCGGGTCCGCTCACGCCGCCGTACCCAAGCCCCAGCTTGCCGGCCAACGCCCCGGGCATGGTGTTGACGAGACTGACGGCGTCGGCGCCTTCCTGCTGCGCCACCAGCGCCATGGACGCCGGGTCGGGAAGGGCCGGCGAGAGTTTGACCACGAGCGGCTTGCCGGTGCGGCGCCGGCAGCGCCGCACCAGCTCTGCCAGGCTCGCCGGCGTCGCGCCGAACTCGAGGCCGCCCGACGACGTGTTGGGACAGGAGGCGTTGATCTCGAAGGCGACGATCACCGCCACGTCGCTCAACCGCTCCAGCACGCGCTCATAGTCGTCGACCGTCGCCCCGGCCACGTTGACGAGGACCCGAGCCCGGGTCAGGTGCGCCGCCAGCCAGGGCAGCTCGTGCGCGGCGACGGCATCGAGGCCGGGATTGGCGAGTCCCACGGCGTTGAGCATCCCCCCGACGAACTCCGCCACCCGCGGCCCGGGATGACCGGCGCGCGGCTCCGGCGTGACCGCCTTGGTGACGATCCCTCCTAGCGACTCGAGGTCGATCACGCGATCGACCTCGCGACCGAAGCCGGCGGTGCCGGCAGCGAGCAAGACTGGATTTTGGAACCGCGCGCCGA
>DATICZ010000256.1:0-9137 GCA_035456525.1 Gemmatimonadales bacterium | reverse complement strand
CGCCTCCCGACCGGGTCCAGCGCGATCCCGTTGGGCCACCCCAGCGAGTCGCCGCGCAGGGCGACCGTGACCGCCCGATCCGGCCCGATCCGGAAGATTCGGTCGGGGCCGCGGTGCAGCACGTTCCCCACGTCGTCGAATCGGATCCCCGTATCGGTGATGTAGAGAGCGCCCGACGGCGTCGCGGTGATGTCGTTCAAGAAGACGGCGGCGAGGGTGCCCAGGCTCACGCTGTCGAGCGGGGCGCCAGTCCTCGCGTCGAAGGCGCGCACCGCGTCGATGTCGGCCACCCAGAGCGTGTCCCCGGCGAGCGCCATGCCCTTGGGGGCGTTCAGAATGACGCCGTTCTTTCCGCCTTCGATAAACTTGAGGTTTGTGACCGCCCCCTCCGGCGTCACTCGGCTGATGAACCCGTTGCCGTCCTTCACCGTCGGGCTGCCGTTGATGTTCGAGACGAAGTAGATGTCCTGCGTGGAGTCGTGCAGCACCGACTCGGGGCTCGAGAAGCCCGGGACCGCGCTCACCCGCGTCGCCGTCGGCGCGGGAGGGGGCGGCGCGGGGGTCGCGGAATCCTGCGACGCGGAGGAGCCCTTGTCGATCGGCTTGCACGCCGCCAGCAGGAGACCGCAGCAGAGAAACCGGGCGAGCCTTGGCATCGTCGCACCTCCGGCCGTCGTCCTCATGGGAGCTGCCAGATCTCCACGCGATTCTGGGTGAACAGGGGGATCATCAGGCGATTGCGCTTCGCGTCGTACCCGATGTCGGCGGGGCCCGGCACTCCGGTGATCATCTTCTCCGGGTTGCCATTCTGGTAGGCCGAGACCGTGGAGTCGTTCCAGCTGGAGACGAGCAGCTTCCCGCCGGCCATCACGACGCCGTCGAACCCGCCAGGCCCCTGGCCGATCAGCGTCGGCGTCTTGTCGCCGAGCTTCCAGGAGAACACGGACGGCCCGCCGTACGCCACGACGATGAACCGGTTCCCCGTCGCATCCCAGGTGATGCCGTTGGGCCGCTGCAGCGAGTCTCCCTCGGCGGCCACGCTCACCCGGCGGTTCGCGGTGATGCGGAAGATGCGGTCCGGCCCGGGATGGGAAATGGCGCCGGCGGAGTCGAACAGGATGCCCGTATCGGTGATGTAGAGCGCGCCGTCGGGACCGAACACGACATCATTCAGGAACACGGCGCCCTGCGCGCGCAGGTCCACCATCCTCAGGAACCGGCCCGTCTTCGCGTTGAAGGCCCGCATCGCGTCGATGTCGGTCACCCAGAGCGTGTCGCCCTGGAGCGCCAGGCCTTTCGGTGCGTTCAGAATGACCCCGTTCTGCCCGCCCGCGATGAACCGCAGGTTCTCGACCCCGCTGTCGGGTTTCACGCGGCTGATGAAGCCGTTGTTGTCCTTGACGCTGGGGTTGCCGTTGGTGTTCGAGACGAAGTACACGTCCTGGGCCGAATCCCACAGCACCGATTCCGGTGTCTGCACGCTGTCCACCTGGCCGACCTTGCTGGCCGTCGGGGGTGGAGGGGGCTGCGGGGGCTGTGCCTGCTCCTTCTTGCAGGCGGCGACGGCGGCCACACACAGCGTGACGATCCCAAGCGTTCGCATTGCTGTCTCCTGATCCGCGGTAGTTTTCGCCTTCTCGTTACCCGGCCGAGCCGGGGTGTTCCCGCTAGAGACGCTGCAGCATGGCTTGGAAGCGCGGGTCGCTCCGCAGCGTCTCCAGGTCCGAATCGTTTTCCAGCCACTCCCGGTGCCCAAAGCCATTCTGGATCGCCTTCTCGAGGAGGTCGAGGGCGTGATCCCGCTTCCCACAGAGCGCCTGCACGCAGGCCACGTTGTAGAGCACGCCGGAGTCCTCGGAGTCGAGGGCGAGGGCGCGGTCCGCCCATTCGAGGGCCCGTGCCTGTTCGCCGAGCTGCGCCAGCGCGATGCCGCCCAGGTAGAGGGCGCGTGCATCGTCGGGGTTCAGCTCCAGATGCCGCTCGACCACCTGCTGCCCCTGCCGCAACGCCGCCTCCATCTCCGCGGTCCGTCCCATCGCCGCGTACGGCATCGAAATCAACATCGCCGTCTGATAGTCCTCTGGCCTGATCCGCGATGCCTCCGCGAAGTGCCGGATCGCTTCTTCGTACTTCCCCTGCTGGAACGACGTCCGGCCGAAGAAGTAATGCGCCTCGTACAGCTGGGGGTTCAGTCGAAGCGCGGTCGCGAACTCCCGCTCGGCTTCCTCGTACCGCTTGCTGAGCGACACGGCCAGGCCGCGCGCCGCGTGTGCTTCGGCCATCTCCGGGTCGAGCTCGAGCGCCTTCCGGCTGTAGGAATCGGCGGATTCGAGGTTCGCCTTGCTCGCGTCCCAGTACATGTAGAGGAACGAGCAGCAGTCGGCGGCGCCGGCGTACGCGCGCGCGTACCCGGGATCGACTTCCATGGCCCGCTCGAACATGCGACGGGCGAACTGGATCCCGGTGCGGCGAAACTGGTGGAAGAACTGCCGCCCGCGCAGATAGTAGTCGTAGGCCTGCACGTTGTCGGTGGGCGCCTTCTCGATGGCGCGCTTTTCCTTGTCGCTCAACACCACCCGCAGCGCCTTGACGATGTTTTCGGCGATCTCGTCCTGAATCGCGAACACGTCCTGCAGCTCGCGATCGTAGCGCTCCGACCAGAGGTGGTAGCCGTCGGCGACGTTCACGAGCTGGGCGGTGACGCGCAGCTTCGACCCGGCTTTGCGCACGCTCCCCTCGAGCACGGTGCCGACATTGAGCTGTTCCCCGACCTTGCGGATGTCCTGGTTCTTTCCCTTGAACGCGAACGACGAGGTGCGGGACGCGACCCGCAGCGCCTGCACCTTCGTGAGGGCATTGATGATCTCTTCGGCGATGCCGTCGGTGAAGTACTCGTTCTCCGGATCGGCGCTCATGTTCACGAACGGGAGCACGGCGATGGACTTCGTGGCCGCGACCGTGCCGGTCGTCACCGTCGCCCCCGGCGGCGTGCTGGTGCCCGCGGCCTTGAGTGCCTGGGAGAATTGGGCCGCGGTGGTGAACCGCGCCGCCGGGTCCTTCGCCAGCGCCTTCATGACCGCCTGCTCCGCCCACTCGGGTGTCCCGTCGGCCGGCCGGACCGAGCGCAACGGCGGCGGCGGATCGGTGAAGGTCTGCGCGATGATCGACTGCGCGGTCGCGCCGATGAACGGGGTGCGGCCCGTCACCATTTCGTAGATCACGCACCCCAGGCTGTACACGTCGCTGCGGCCGTCCAGCTCGACGGCCCCGCTCGCCTGCTCCGGACTCATGTACGCCGGCGTTCCCACCGCCGCGCCGGTCTGGGTGAGGTTGTCCGAGGCGGCGGCGCTCACGGCTTTGGCGATCCCGAAGTCGGTCACCATCGCCTCGCCCTCGTGCAGCATCACGTTCTCGGGTTTGATGTCGCGATGTACGACTCCGTGGCGGTGGGCGTAGTCGAGCGCCGCGGCGATGGAGCGGGCCAGGTGCAGCACCTCGTCGAGCGTCAGCCTGGGGTCGCGCTGCAGCCGCTGGCGCAGCGATTCCCCCTCCACGTAGGGCATCACGTAGTACAGCAGGTCGCCGGCCTGCCCCGAGTCGTACAGGGGCACGATGTGCGGATGCTGCAGCTGCGCCGCGATCTGGATCTCGCGCAGGAAGCGCTCGGACCCCAGGTTCATCGCGAGGTAGGGATGCAGCACCTTGATCGCCACCGGGCGGTGGTGCTTCACGTCCTCCGCGCGGTACACCGTCGCCATGCCGCCGCGCCCGATCTCGCGATCGAACGAATAGCGGTCGGCCAGACTGGCACGCAAACGATCCAGCAGATCGGCCATCGGCGCGGCTTACGCCTTCTCCTCTTCCAGTTCCTTCTTGCGCGCTTCGACCACCTTGTGGGCGACCTCGGGCGGAACCTGCTCGTAGGTGTGGAACTTCTGCCGATAGGTGCCGCGCCCGTGGGTGATCGAGTGCAGCGACGTGGCGTAGCGGTCGAGGTCCGCCTCCGGCACCAGCGCCTTCACCTTCACCAGCCGCCCGTCGGGCTCCGTGCCCAGGATCTGGCCGCGGCGCGAGGAGAGATCGCCCATCACCGCGCCTTGATAGTCATCGGGCGTCCACACCTCGACCTCCATGATCGGCTCGAGCAGCACGGGCCTGCAATTCGGGGTCACGTTCCGGAAGGCCAGGATGCCCGCCATTTTGAACGACATTTCGTTCGAATCCACGTCGTGGTAGGAGCCGTCGAACAGCTCCACCTTGAAGTCCACGACGGGGTATCCCGCGACGGGCCCGCGCGCCATCGCCTCGACGATGCCCTTCTCGACGGCGGGAATGTACTGCCGCGGGATGACGCCTCCGACGATCTGGTCGTCGAAGACGAATCCAGACCCGCGCGGCAGCGGCGCGACCCTGATCCAGCAGTCCCCGTACTGGCCACGCCCCCCCGTCTGTTTCTTGTGTTTCCCCTGCCCCTCGGCCTTGCCGCGCAGCGTCTCGCGGTAGGCGACCTTGGGCTTTCCGATCTGGGCGTGCACGCCGAACTTGCGCGCCAGCCGCCCCACCACGATCTCGAGATGCCGCTCGCCCAGGCCGCGGATCAGCGTCTGGCCCAGCTCGCCGTTGTACTCGTGATGGAAGGTCGGATCTTCCTCGTGCAGCTTGTGCAACCCGGTGGACAACTTGTCCTCTTCGCCGCGCTGCTTCACCTCGACCGAAACGGTGATCACCGGCTCCGGGAACGGAATCCGGGGCAGGACGATCTGGTTGGCCTGCGTCGAGAGCGTGTCGTTCGTGTGGGTGTCGCGCAGCTTCGCCACGACGCCGATGTCGCCCGCGTGCAGCTCGGCCACTTCCGTGCGGTCCTTGCCGACCGCGATGCACAGGTGGTTGAGCTTCTCCGACGCCTGCCGCGGCGCGTTGTACACGTCCTGGCCGTTCTTCACGGCCCCGGAGGCGATCCGGAAGAACGTGACGTCCCCCACGTGCGGCTCGGAGATCGTCTTGAACACCTGCGCCACGAACGGTCCGCTGTCGTCGGGTTTCAGCGTGATGCGCTCGGCGCTGCCCCAGCGCTGCGCCTCGACCGGCGGCCGCTCGGCGGGCGAAGGAAACAGCTCCACCATCTTCGTGAGCAGGGCCCGCGTCCCGTAGGTGAGCTCGGCGGCGCCGCAGAACAGCGGGAAGATCTCCCCCTTCGCCATGCCGGCCTTCATCGCGCGGATCGCATCGTCGCGCCCGATCTCCTCTCCACTCAGGTAGCGCTCGAGCAGCGCGTCGTCGGTCGCGGCGATGCTCTCGATCAGCTCCTGCGAGTACTTGTCGAAGCGGGCCTGGTACTCGGCGGGCACGTCGACCTCGTCGTACTCCCCCGCCTTGGTCCCCTTCTTGTAGAGATGGCACTTCTTCGAGAAGAGATTGATGATCCCGTGGAACGCCGGCCCTTCACCGACCGGGATCTCCACCGGGATCACCTTCGGCGTCAACCGCTCCTTGATCGAGGCGTATACCTTCTCGAAGTCGGCGTGCTCCTTGTCCATCAGCGAGACGAAGAACATGCGCGGCAGGCCGCGCTGCTCGCCGTAGTCCCACACCTTCTCGGTCCCGACTTCCACTCCGGCGGTGGCCGAGACCACGACCACGGCTCCGTCGGCCGCCCAGACGCCGGCCAGCGCCTCACCGGTGAAATCCAGGTACCCCGGGGTGTCGATCAGGTTGAGCTTCACGTCCATCCACTCGGCGACCGCGAGGGCCAGGTTGATGGAGTATTTGCGGTCGATTTCGTCGGCGGTGTAATCGGTGAGGGCGGTCCCGTCTTTCACGGATCCGTGGCGCTTGCTGGAGCCGGCCACGAACGCGAGGGCGTCGACCAGGGACGTCTTGCCGCTCGCGCCGTGGCCCACGACGGCCACGTTGCGAATCTCTCCTGTCTTGTAGACGCGCATACGCGCGGACACTCCTGCAGGGGGGGAGGAAAATATGGGCAGGTGGGATAGAGACGGCTAGACGGCAACTCCCTGAGCGTCTGCGCGCCCCGTCTTCCGGACCCTGAACGACGCGACCCACCCCAACAGCATCACGGCCCCCGCCACCAGAAACGACGCGGTCGGCGTCACCCGGTCGTACACGCCCCCGATCACCTCGGGCCCAGAGAAGCGGCCCAGCGCGCTGAGCGACTGCGCCACGCCCAGCACCGTCCCCTGCTCGTTGGCGGCGGCGATCGTAGACACGAGCCCCGTCGCCGCCGGCGCCATGATGCTGTTCGAGAAGGCCAGCACCACCGTCCAGGCGTACACCGCCCGGCTGGACCCGAGGAAGGGGACCACGCTGATCGACACGGCCATTCCGAACAACCCCGTCACGAGCAGCGCCCGGTCGCCGAACTTCCTCGTGAGCAGGCGGAACAGTCCCCCCTGCACGCTCGCGGCCACCAGTCCCACGATGATGAAGAACACGCCGAGCTCCGCATCCTTCCACCCCAGCTTCACTCCGGCCCACAGCGGGAGCGCCACGGTGTACCCCGCGAAGGCGAATGGCGCGAGGAACCAGACGAGCATCATCGGCCGCAGCTCCGGGTGCGCCAGCGCTTCGGCCATGTGCCCGAACGGCCAGATCTCACGGGCCACGCGGTGCTCCTCCCGCAGCGACTCGGGCAGGATGTAGTAGGCCGAAACGAAGTTGAGCAGCGACAGTCCCGCGGCGACCACGCCCGGCGCCGCATGCCCGCCCACCCGGGACGCGAGGGCGCCGATGCCCGGGCCGAGGGTGAAGCCGAGTCCGAACGCCATGCCGATGAGGCCCATCCCCTTGGAGCGGTCTTCGGCCGTGGTGATGTCGGCAACGTACGCCTGCGCCGCGGAGATGTTGCCGCCCGCGAACCCCGAGACCAGGCGGGCAAACAGCAGCAACCCGTACGAGGGGGCATACGCGAACAGCACGTACCCGGCGGCGTTGAGCAGCATGGTCGCCAGCAGAATCGGCCGGCGGCCGACGCGGTCCGACAGCCGGCCGAGGAACGCCGTCGCGAGGAATTGCATCAGGGAGAACGCGCCGATCAGCGCGCCGTACCCGATGCCGTGCACGCCGAACCGCTGCGCGTAGCCCGGAAGGATCGGGATGATGATCCCGAACCCCACCAGATCGATGAAGATGGTCAGCCAGATGATGTAGAGCCGCGGCCGGGATGCGCTCATGGACGGCGTAATGTAGCGCGGGTACGTTAGTCCGGCCCTCTCCCCCGGAGCCATGCATGGCCGACTGGCATCGCCTCGGCACACGGGATGAGCTGCTCGCCCGCGTGCCGTTCGCCGTGAAGCTGGACCGCCACACCGTCGCGGTGTTCCTCTACGACGGCGGGTTTCACGCGATCTCCAGTACCTGCAACCACAAAGGCGGCCCGCTGGCGGAGGGACGGCTGCGCGGCGAGTACGTCATGTGTCCCTGGCACGCCTGGGAATACAGCGTGCTCACCGGAAAGGGGCCGGAGGGCTACGGCGAGGATGCGGCGGCGGTGTACGCCGTCGAGGAGCGCGCCGACGGCGTGTACGTGCAGACGCCGCCCGTGGCGGCGCGCAAAGTGATGAAGCACGAACCCCATCCGCTGCTCACGGCCGCCCCCAGGCCGGCCGACGCCCCGCCGCGCGTGCTGGGCATCTCCACCACCGCGATGGACGAGGGCAATCCGCGCTATTCCACGTCCGACGCCCTGCTCGAGCACGCCATGCGGTACGCGAAGGACGCCCTGCACACCGACACACAGACGATCCAGCTGCGCGATCTCAAGTTCCGCCATTGCGAGGGGAACTACTCCAAGGCATCGCACGCCTGCATCTGGCCCTGCGCGATCACCGAGCGCGATCCGGAGGATCAGCTCACCGGCGTGTACGCGGGACTCGTGAACTGGGCCGATGTCGTGCTGATCTCGACGCCGATCCGCTGGGGCAACGCGTCGTCACTCTACTACAAGATGGCCGAGCGGTTGAACTGCATTCAGAACCAGATCACGATCCACAACAAGGTCCTCATCAAGAACAAGGTCGCGGCGTTCATCATCACCGGGGGGCAGGACAACATCCAGGGCGTGGCGGGATCCCTGTTCACTTTCTGGTCGGAGCTGGGCTTCCTCTTTCCCCCCTACCCGTTCATCGCGCACTCCCGCGGCTGGGACGCCGAAGACATGGAAAACAACGTGCGCCAGGTGAGAATGAGCGAGGGACTGGCCCAGGCGTCCCGCGAGCTGGCGGCCCGCGCAGTGGACTTCTGGAAGATCCAGGACGAGCACAAGGCGGAAATGGACAAGCCGATGGAGCGGGCGGGCCGCAAAGCGAACCCCGTGCCCATGCCGGAGGGCGTCACCGTATGAGCAAGCGCATGGACGTGGCGAAGGCCTACGAGAAGGCCCTGTTCGCCGGGAAGATGGACGAGGTAGCGGGCTACTTCACGCCGGACATCGTGTACTGGTGCGCCGGCGCGCCGCCGATCGGCGGGGAATGGCGGGGACGCGACGCGGTCATCCGCTCGATGCAGAACCGCGAGCAAGGCCTCGGCGCCGCCGACTGGGGCTACGAGGACGTGTGGCGCGACTGGTACGATGGGGATGACCGCGTGATCGTGGAGATCCGCGAGCGCAGCTGGCTGAAATCGGATCCGAAGGACGTAATGGACCAGCGAACCTGTGTGGTGCTGAAATTCAGAGAAGACCAGATCTGTGAAATGCGAGACTACACCGACAGTCATCTATACGAGGAATTTCTCAAAAGACATAGGAAGGACCTGCCGAAATTCGCCAGTGAGTAGTTGGACAGACAGTGCTCAGACGCTCAGGCGCGTAGCGGTTGGCAGTCCTGAGTCACTCAGTACGGCAAACCCCTACGCGCCTGAGCATCTGAGCGTCTGTCTGACCGACTGATGACCTACCCAGCCACTGCACCTGCCCGCTCCCGGTGTGACTCGCCTCACCGCTCTCCTGTGAACGAGCACAGGAGGGTGGGCGCTGGTGCGCAACCTTCCTATATTGGTTGCCCCATTTTCGGAGTTGGGCCGTCATGAATCGCTCTACACTCGCTGCTCGCGTGCTGACCGCCAGCGCGCTCGTCGTCGCCGCCGCCTGCAGTGACGGCACCGCGCCCACCAACACGACT
>DATICZ010000255.1:0-22172 GCA_035456525.1 Gemmatimonadales bacterium | reverse complement strand
TGATCCCTTTCTCGGCGCACTTGACCGCGGCCTCGAAGATGGCCTGCGCCTGCATTTCGGTGATCTCCGGGAAGGTGATGCCCAGCCGGCAGCCGCGGTGGCCGAGCATCGGATTCGCTTCGTGGAGGCCCTCAACCAGCGCCTTCAGCTGCGCGAGCGGCAGCTTCATGGCCTTGGCGAGGACAGTCTGCTCCTCCCGGCCGTGCGGAAGGAATTCGTGCAGCGGTGGATCCAGCAGGCGGATGGTGACCGGGTACCCGACCATCGCCTCGAAGATGCCCTCGAAGTCGGCCCGCTGCATCGGCAGCAGCTTGGCGAGCGCCCGACGCCGGCCGGCCTCGTCGGGAGCGACGATCATCTCGCGCATCGCCGTGATGCGGTCGCCTTCGAAGAACATGTGCTCGGTGCGGCACAAGCCGATCCCCTCGGCGCCAAACTCGCGCGCGCGACGGGCATCCGCCGGGGTGTCGGCGTTGGTGCGCACGCGCAGGCGCCGCCGGGCGTCCGCCCATTCCATCAGCCGGGCGTAGTGCTCCCCGATCTTGGGCAGCACGAGCTTCGCGGCCCCGAGGATCACGCGCCCGGTGGTGCCGTCCACCGTGAGGATCTGGCCCTGCTTCACGACGCGGCCGTTGGCCCGAAAGCGCCCCGCGGCCGGATCTACTTCGATTTCCTTCGCCCCGACGACGCAGGTCTTGCCCATGCCGCGCGCCACGATGGCCGCGTGGCTCGTCATCCCGCCGCGGGAGGTGACCACCGCCTGGGCGGCGACGATCCCGTGGAAATCCTCGGGGGAAGTCTCGGGCCGCACCAGGATCACCTTGTGACCCTTCTTCGCCAGCGCCTCCGCGTGGTCAGCGTCGAACACGGCCTCGCCGATCGCGGCGCCGGGCGAGGCGGGCAACCCCTTCGCCACGAGGGTGACGCTGGCCCGGGGATCGACCATCGGATGGAAGATCTGGTCGAGGTCCTGGGGCGGCACCCGCTGCACCGCCTCGTCCTCCGAAATCAATCCCTCGGCGACCATTTCCACCGCGCTGCGCACGGCTGCGAGCCCG
Source organism: Gemmatimonadales bacterium (assembly GCA_035456525.1). Classification (GTDB taxonomy): domain Bacteria; phylum Gemmatimonadota; class Gemmatimonadetes; order Gemmatimonadales; family GWC2-71-9; genus DASTHG01. Next base: position 21,114 of record DATICZ010000255.1, on the reverse strand, counting down.
GTGCGCTGGGCGCGCCGGGTCTGCAGCATGTACAGGCGGCCGTGCTCGAAGGTGAACTCGATGTCCTGCACGTCTTTGAAGTGGCGCTCGAGCTTCTCCGCGATCGTCTCGAGCTCGCGATACACCTTGGCGAACTTGCCGCGCTTCATCTTGGCGATCGAATCGGGGGTGCGCGCCCCGGACACCACGTCTTCCCCCTGCGCATTGATGAGGAAGTCTCCGTTGAGCACGCGTTCGCCGGTGCGGCAGTCGCGGGTGAAGGCGACGCCGGTGCCGCAATCCTCGCCCAGGTTGCCGTAGACCATGGTCACGATGTTCACTGCGGTGCCCAGGTCGTCGGGGATGCCGTGAACGCGCCGGTAGTCGATCGCGCGCCGGGTGCGCCAGCTTTTGAACACGGCCTCGATCGCGCCCCACAGCTGGGCGTGGGGATCGTCGGGGAAGGCCACGCCGGAGCGTGCCTGGACGATCGCCTTGTACTCGTGGGCCAGCGCCTTGAGGTCTTCGGCCGGCAGGTCGATGTCCCGAGCGGCCTTGCGGCGGCGCTTCACGGCCTCGAGGACCTCGTCGAACGGCTCTTTGCCGAGGTCGAACACGACGTCGCCGTACATCATCACGAAGCGACGATACGAGTCGTACGCGAAGCGGGGATTGCCCGACCCGGCGATCAGCCCTTCCACCGTCTCGTCGTTCAATCCCAGGTTCAGAATGGTCTCCATCATCCCCGGCATCGACACGGCGGAGCCGGAGCGGACCGAGACGAGCAGCGGGTTGACGGGATCGCCCAGCTTCCGCTCGGTGGCCAGCTCCACCTGCTTCAGATGGCGGCCGACTTCTTCGCGCAGCGCGTCGGGGAATGTGCCGTCCTCGAGGTACCGCAGGCAGAGCTTGGCGGAGATGGTGAAGCCGGGCGGAACGGGCAGCCCGATGTTGGCCATCTCGGCCAGACCGGCGCCCTTGCCGCCCAGGACGTCGCGCATGGCAGCAGAGCCGTCGGCTCGGCCCGGGCCGAAGTAGTAGACGAAGCGCTCGAGCGACGGCATGACGGATCTCGAGTGAGGGTGGGTTAGACGATGACGGGGACGAGCGGCGTCGCCTGACGCTCGGGCGCCGCCTGCTCCGGGATCGGCGTCGGGTACTGCCCGGAGAAGCAGGCGTGGCAGAATCCGGACGAGTCCCCACCCGCCGCCCGCAACATGCCGTCGAGGGACAGGTAGCCCAGCGTGTCCACGCCGAGGTGGCGCCGGATCTCCTCGATCGTATGACTGGACGCGATGAGCTCGGATTTCGTCGGCGTGTCGATCCCGTAGTAGCACGGCCCCGTGATGGGCGGCGAGGCGACACGGAAGTGGACCTCGGCGGCCCCGGCCCCGCGGATCATCTGCACCAGCCCCTTGCTCGTGGTGCCGCGCACCAGCGAATCGTCCACCACCACCACGCGCTTGCCCGCGAGCACGTCGCGTACCGGGTTGAATTTGATCTTCACCTTGGCGTTGCGTCCTGCTTGGGTCGGATTGATGAACGTGCGCCCGACGTAGTGGTTGCGGATGAGCCCGTGCTCGAGCTTGATCCCGGATTCTTCGGCGAAGCCCAGCGCCATGGCGTTGGAGGAATCGGGGACGGAAAAGACGCAGTCCGCGCCCGGCGCGGGATGCTCGCGCGCCAGCTCGCGGCCCAGGGCGCGCCGCACGCGGTCCACCGAGCGGCCGAAGATCGTGCTGTCGGGGCGCGAGAAGTAGACCAGCTCGAAGATGCAGCGTCGCGCCGGTTTCACGGCGAGCGGCGGCAGGCGGTCGACCTCGGGCCCGGAGATCCGCAGGAATTCACCCGGCTCGAGCTCCCGTAGCGGGGTGGCGCCGATCAGATCGAATGCGCAGGTCTCCGAGGCGACGACGTGCCCGCTGCCCAACTTCCCGAGCCACAGCGGCCGGAAGCCGCGCGGATCCACGATGGCGTACAGCGTGCGCCCGATGGTCACGACCAGCGAGTAGGCGCCCTCCACGCGCTCCAGCGCGTCCAGCAGCTGGTCTTCGATCTCGCGGGACTCGGAGCGGGCGATGAGATGCACCAGCACTTCGCTGTCCGAGGAGGTCTGGAAGATCGACCCCTTGTCCACCAGGTCGGCGCGGAGCAGGGCGGCGTTGGTGAGGTTGCCGTTGTGGCCGAGGGCCAGCGGTCCCTCGCGATAGCGCGCGAGAATCGGCTGGGCGTTGGCGAGGACGGAGCTGCCGGAGGTCGAGTAGCGCGTGTGGCCGATGGCGACGTCGCCCGGCAGCCCCGCGAGCACCGGCTCGGTGAAGATGTCGGCCACGAGACCCATGCCGCGATGCGATCGCGCGACGCCCTCCCCATCCACGGCCACGACCCCCGCGGACTCCTGGCCGCGGTGTTGCAGGCTGTAGAGTCCGAGATAGGCGACGCGGGCCGCGTCGGAAACGCCGGAAACACCGATGATGCCGCACATAGTGCCGTCTCAGTCCCCCATGCGACGGGGGATGGCGGTGAAATATACCTCGCGGAGGCGCGCGACAGGCACACGGAGGCCGCCGTCGCGCAGGCGCGCGCGCAGCTCGCCGCCGGCGCTTCCCACCGTGCCGATGTCTACCGCGGGCACACCGTGCTCGGCTGCGAGGGCCGCGACGGCCGCGGCGCGCTCCGGCGCGCACGTCACGACGGCGCGCGCCTGCGTCTCGCTGAACAGCAGGTCGTCGTCCGGGAGCGGGACGCCGTAGGCGGTGAGATCCAGGTCCAGCCCGAAGCCGGCCTCATGGTACGGCCCGCCCATCGCGACTTCGGCCAGGGCCACCCCGAGGCCGCCGTCCGAGCAATCGTGCGCCGAACGGAGGAGCCCGCGCTCGGCCGCGGCCACGAGCAGGGTCACGAGGCGTCGCTCGGCGGCCAGGTCCACCTGCGGTGGCTCCCCGCCGCGGCAATCGAGCACCGCCTCCCAGTAGGCCGAGCCCCCGAGCTCGGCGTGCGTGAGGCCGAGCACGAACACCCGATCGCCGGCGGCTCGCGCGTGGCTCGGCACCGCCCGCTCGGCGCGCGCCAGGAGACCGACCATCCCGATCACCGGAGTCGGGTCCACGGCCCCGCTGGGGCTTTCGTTATAGAAAGAGACGTTGCCGCCCGTCACCGGGGTCTCCAGCACGCGGCACGCGTCCGCGATGCCGCGGCACGCCTCGGTGAACTGGAAGAAGACGGCCGGGCGCTCGGGATTGCCGAAGTTCAGGCAATCGGTCACTCCGTACGGGCGCGCACCGGTGCACGCGACGTTGCGGGCGGCTTCCGCGACCGCGGCCTTGCCGCCTTCATACGGACGCAGACGCACATAGCGGGAGTTGCAGGCCGTGGTGAGGGCGAGTCCGAAGTCGGCCTGACGCGTCCGGATGACGCCCGCGTCGCCGCCGGGGGTGATCACCGTGTCCGCCCGGACGGTCGAGTCGTATTGCTCGTACATCCAGCGCTTCGAGGCGAGGGGCGGGTGGTCGAGGAGCGTGAGCAGTGACTCGGTGATATCGGGGAGCGGGGAGCGGGGAGCGGGACGTTCGGCGCGCAAGCGAACCGTCGCTTCGTCTTCGCGGGCTTCCGGGTCATAGACCGGGCAATCCTCCACCAGCGGCTGGCCCGGGATCTCGACCACCACCTGATCGCCCCAGGTGCAGCGGTACATCCCGTCGTCGGTGACGCGGCCGATGGGCGTGGCGGAAAGCTCCCATTTGGCGGTGATCGCCTGGACCTGGGCCACACGATCGTGCTTGGCCACGACCAGCATGCGCTCCTGCGATTCCGAGAGCAGGATCTCGTAAGGCGTCATCCCCGGCTCGCGAGCGGGAACGCGAGCGAGATCGATCTCGACGCCCACTCCGCCGCGTGCCGCCATCTCGGCCGACGATGACGTGAGTCCCGCGGCGCCCATGTCCTGGATCGCGACGATGTGTCCCGAGGCGATGAGCTCGAGGCTCGCCTCCAGCAGTAGCTTCTCGGTGAAGGGATCGCCGACCTGTACCTGGGGCCGGCGCTGCTCGCTCTCGCGCGTGAGCTCCTCGGACGCGAACGACGCCCCGTGGATCCCATCCCGCCCGGTGCGGGACCCCACGGCGAGCAGTACGTTGCCCACGCCGTGCGCCGCGGCCGTGATCAGATCCTGTTCGCGGAGTAGGCCGACGCACATGGCGTTCACCAGCGGGTTGCCGGAATAGCCGGGAGCAAAGTCGACCTCGCCCCCGAGCGTCGGGACGCCGACGCAGTTCCCGTAGTCGCCGATACCCCGGACCACACCGGCGCAGAGATAGCGGTTGCGTGCCTCGTCCAGTGGGCCGAAGCGCAGGCTGTTGAGCAGCGCGACCGGCCGCGCCCCCATGGTGAACACGTCGCGCAGGATGCCGCCGACGCCGGTCGCCGCGCCCTGATACGGCTCGACGGCCGAGGGATGGTTGTGGGACTCGATCTTGAAGGCTACCGCCCAGCCGTCGGGGAGGCGCAGCACCCCGGCGTTCTCGCCCGGCCCCTGTACGACGTGGGGGCCGGTGGTGGGAAACGTCTTGAGCACGGGCCGGGAGTGCTTGTAGGAGCAGTGCTCGCTCCACAGCGCCGAGAAGATCCCCAACTCGGCGAACGTCGGAGCGCGGCCAAGCAGGTGCTCGATGCGGGCGTACTCCTCACCCGTCAGGTTGTGTTCGCGGACCAGGTCCGGCGTAATCGGCGGATCGCCGGGAAACGGGGCCGGCGGCCGCGTCACTTGTCGGAAGCCCGCGCGCCCGACACGCCTTTCATGACGGCCCGCATGACCCGGCCGAGGACATTGGGGTGCGGATGCTTGAGCACCGCTTCGGCTTCGCCGGCATCGAACCAGATCCCGTGACAGTGGGTGCACTGGTCGATCTGGATTCCCTCCCAGTCGCCGGTAATGAGGTCATAGCCGCATTTCGGGCACTTCATGTAATGCGACTTGCGCTCGGTGTCGGCGGCGGCGCGTTGCATCGCGTCGCGCTGCTGACGCAACAGCTCCGCGTCGCGTCGCGCGAAATACTCGTCCTCGTTTCGACTCGGGGGCGTGGTCATGGGCTCGTGGGTTAGGGGACGTTGGCTATGGGCGTCTTCCCCGGCGGGGAGGACGACTCGCCGCTGTAGCCGTGGCCGCGCCAGCGCACGATCGCGTCCACGACCTTGTCGTTCTGAAGGATCACGACGTCGTCGGTGCCGCAGGTGAGCTCGCAGCCGTTGGGGTAGTGCAGATAGGTGTATTCCCCCGCGTGCCGCACGGCCGAAGCGCGCCCCCACAACGCCACCACGTCCGCCTGACTCATGCCGGGAGCGACGGTGCCGGTGTCGGCGGAGTTGTACGGCTCGTCGCGCAACACGGTCTGCGGTGCGCGGGGCGCCGGGGTGCTGGGCGGCGTGGGGCGAGGCGACTCGGGCGTGGTGGCGCCCGCTGCCGGAGTCGCCGGGGTGGTCTGGGTGCTGCCCGCGGGCGTCGCGGGCGTGCCCGCGCCGGGCGCCGGCTGCTTGGTGGTGTCCCTTGTCGCGGTCTGGGTGGCCGGTGTCCGGTTACGGTTCCGGCGCTTGTCTAGCGCCTGCTTGATCTTGTCACAGCCCAGCGTGGTGCCCGCCAACAGCGCGCACACCACCAGCATGCTGCGTCGCATGATCAGCCTCCAGGGAAAGAAAGACACGGGCGCCATCGGTGCCGCCGAGCACGGCCGCATTGCGTCGCTCGGGGTGCGGCATGATACCAACCACATTGCGGCCGGCGTTCGAGACGCCGGCGATGTCACGCGTCGAGCCGTTGGGGTTCTCTCCGACGTAACGCCAGACGATCCGCCCCTCGGCCTCGAGTTCGGCCGCGGTGCGTTCATCCGCCACGTAGCGCCCGTCGCCGGACGCGACCGGGGCGACGATCTCTTCGCCGGGGACGAAGCGCCGAGTCCAGGGCGTGTCGTTCGCTTCGACACGCACGCGCACGGGGCGTGACAGAAACCGCAGGCCGACGTTGCGCATCAGCCCGCCCGGCAGCAGACCGGCCTCACACAGGATCTGGAACCCGTTGCAGATGCCGAGCACGGCGCCGCCGGCCCTGGCATGGGAGGCGACCGCGGCCATCACCGGGGAGAAGCGGGCGATGGCGCCGGAGCGGAGGTAGTCGCCGTAGCTGAACCCGCCCGGCAGGATGACCGCGTCCGCCTGGCGCAGATCGGTCTCGCGATGCCACACCTCGTAGGCGTCCGAGCCGGCGGCCCGGGCCGCGTCGACGGTCTCGGTTTCGCAATTGGATCCGGGAAACACCACCACGGCGACGCGATGCATCAGGCGGCCTCCACCAGCAGCTGGTAGTCCTCGGTCACAGGATTGGCGAGGAGCCGGTCGCACATCGCCCGGGCACGCGCCGCCGCCTCATCGCGCGTCGGCGCTTCCAGCCGGACCACGAGGTGCTTGCCCACCCGCACGTCCCCCACGTCGGCGAACCCCAGGGCGTGGAGGGCGTGACTGACCGCCTGTCCCTGGGGGTCGAGCAGCGCGGCGCGCGGCATCACCCGGATCTCTACCCGGAAGGCGGGCATCAGTGGCGCCCCCGGGGTGAAATGCCGCGGGAGCGCGGACCGAACGCATCGTCCACGCGATCGGCCGAGGCGTCGGTGATCACGATCGGACCGGCGATATCGGTCTCTCCCGAATCGTCGCCGTTCTCGAAGAAGCCCAGGAGGGCGGCCCGGGCCACGCCATAGACCATGTACACGATCCCCAGCGGGAAGAAGAAGGCGTCGTGCTGCCAGATGCCGAAGAAGACGATACACAGCAGGGTCAGGAGTCCCAAGAGCCCGCGCCAGGAGCGCAGGCTCGCGCGGGGCAGCGTGGCGTACCGCACGTTGCTCACCATGAGGATCGTCAAGGCGATCATCAGGAAGTTCAGGAGCAGCGGCCAGGGAAGCGTCCGCAGCTGCGCGTACAGATCGGTCTGCGTGAACGGATAATAGGTAGCGAGCGTGAGACCGGCGGCGGGCGACGGCAGCCCGACGAAGTGCGCTTTGGCCCGGCCCGCCTGGGTGATGTTGAACCGCGCCAGGCGGATGGCCGCGCCCATGATGTAGAAGTAGCAGAAGATCCACGCCGCCGGGCCGGCCGTGGCGAAGTGCAGCTCGTACATGAGATAGGCGGGAGCCACGCCGAAGCTCACCACGTCTACCAGGCTGTCGAGCTCGGCGCCGAAGCGGGTCCCGGTGTTGGACAGCCGGGCGACGCGCCCGTCGAGGGTGTCGAGGATCCCGGCGAAAACGATGAACCAGCTGGCGCGATAGAACTCGCCTTTTGCCGCGAGCGTGATCGACCAGATCCCGAAGAACAGGTTGAACAGCGTGAACAGGCTCGGGACGATCACGACGACGCGCCGCACGCCGCGCCGCGCCTTGGGAGGGGTAGCGGTCATGGCGCGTATTCCGCCAGCACCGTCGCGCCCGCCGCGACGCGATCGCCCACCTGCACACGCGAGGCCGGCCGGGAGGTGAGGGGCAGATAGACGTCCACTCGCGAGCCGAACCGGATCATCCCCAGCCGCGCGCCCTGGGCCGTCGAATCGCCGACCTTGGCGTCGGTGACGATGCGGCGAGCGATGAGTCCCGCGATCTGGCGCACCAGCACGGGGCCGTGCGGTCCGTCGATCCCGATCGACGACTGCTCGTTCTCCAGGCTGGCCTTGTCGGCCGCGGCATGCAGGAACTGCCCGGCGTTGTAGTGGCGGTAGGCGACGGTCCCCGAAACCGGGTAGCGGTTGACGTGCACGTCGAACACGCTCATGAAGATCGAGATGCGCAGCGCGCGGGTCCGGAGGTACGCCGGCTCGTCGGTCTCCACGGTGCTGACGATCTTCCCGTCGGCCGGCGCGATCACGTAGCGGTCCCCGCGCGGGCCGGTGCGCTCGGGGTTGCGGAAGAACACGAGCAGCCAGACGGCCAGCACCAGCACGACCGACTCGATCACCCACCACCAGCCGCCCCAGCGCAGCATCGCCCAGGCGCCGAGGGCGGCCAGGCCCCATCCGATGGCGATGAAGGGCCACCCCTCCGGAGCCATCCTCACGTCGTGACCTCGAGGGAAGACCCGGTGATCAGGCGATACGCCTCGCGGTAGCGGGCGCTCGTGGCCGCGATCACGACCGGCGGGAGCGCCGGCGGAGGATCGTTGCCGTCCCACTTCCCTTGCTCCTTGAGACCGGAGAGGAAGTCGCGCAGCGGCTGCTTGTCGAAGCTCGGCTGACTGGCCCCGGGCTGGTAGCGATCGGCCGGCCAGAACCGGGAGGAATCCGGCGTCAGCACCTCGTCGATCAGCAGCAGCGTGCCCTCCGCGGTGGTGCCGAACTCGAACTTCGTGTCGGCGATGATGATGCCCCGCCCGGCGGCGTAGGCGCGGCCTTCCTCGTAGAGCGCGAGGCTGGCGCGCTTGAGCGACTCCGCGAGCGGCGCGCCCAGTGCCTGCGCCATATGGGCGAAGGTGACGTTTTCGTCGTGGCCGCTCTCCGCTTTGGTCGCGGGCGAGAAGATGGCGGGCTCCAGCCGCGCGCTTTCCACGAGCCCCGAGGGCAGGGCTTCGCCCGCGAGCGTGCCCGATCGCTTGTACTCGGCCCACGCCGACCCGGCGAGGTAGCCGCGCACGACGCATTCGAAGGCCACCGGGGTCGTGCGGCGCACCAGCATCGCGCGGCCCTGCAGCGTGCCCCGGTTCTGGGCCAGGGCCGGCACGCGCGCGACGATCTCGCCCGCGTCCGCCGTGATCAGGTGGTTGGGCAGCACATGCGCGAGGTGGCGGAACCAGAACGCCGACAACTGTGTCAGCACGGCGCCTTTGAACGCCACGGGCTCGCGCAGCACGACGTCGAAGGCGCTGACCCGGTCGCTCGCCACCATGAGCAGCGTGTCGGCGTCGACCTCGTACATCTCGCGCACCTTCCCCCGCCGTGCCAGCGGCAGCGGGAGGTGGCTCGCCACCATGGGTGTGACGGTCGTCATACCTGCACCTCGGCGGTGCCGGCGGCGGGAACGATGGCGTCGATGCGGTGCAGCACGGCGGGGAGTACCTCGTCCAGGAAGTGATCGACCTGCTCGGGCGCGCGGCCCACGTACTGGGCCGGGTCGAGCTCGTCGGGGTGCGCGGCGATGCCCAGCGCGCGAAACGCCGGGTCGGACTCCAGGCGGGCGAGCAGATCGTTCGTCGTGCCGCGCTCGGCCACCACCTGCGACACCGCCAGGCTGTGCACGCGGATCACCTCGTGCAGGCGCTGGCGGTCTCCCCCCGCCTTCACCCCCCGCATCAGCAGGCGCTCGGTGGCGAGGAAGGGCAGCGCGTCTTCGACGTGACGGCGGATGACGGTGTCCCGCACCTCGAGCCCCGCGGCGACGTTGGTCGCCAGGACGAGGATCGCGTCGGTCGCGAGGAACGCCTCGGGGAGCACCAGGCGGCGGTTGGCGCTGTCGTCGAGCGTGCGCTCGAGCCATTGCTCCGCGGCGGTGTGCCAGGCGTTGCCTTCGAGCTCGATGACGAACCGGGCGAGGCTCGTCATCCGCTCGGCCCGCATCGGATTGCGTTTGTAGGGCATGGCCGAGGAGCCGACCTGCTCGCTCTCGAACGGCTCGAGCAGCTCCCCCTCGTGCTGCAGCAGGCGCAGGTCGGTCGCCATCTTCGCTGCGGACGCGGCGATCCCGGCCAGCGCGGCGAGGATCTGGGCGTCCTGCTTGCGGGTGTAGGTCTGGCCCGTGATGGGAAACACGCGGGGGAACCCGAGCCGCGTCGCTACGCGGACGTCCAGCTCGCGCACCTTGTCGTGGTCGCCGTCGAACAGCTCGAGGAAGCTCGCCTGCGTGCCGGTCGTTCCCTTCACGCCGCGGAACTGGAGCGACTCGCTGCGGTGCAGCAGCTCCTCGGCGTCGAGCAGGAACTCCTGCATCCACAGAGTGGCCCGTTTGCCCACGGTGGTGAGCTGGGCCGGCTGGAAGTGCGTGTAGGCGAGACAGGGCAGGGCACGATGGCGGCGCGCCGTATGGCTCAATGCGACCAGCACCGCCGCGACGCGCCCCAGCAGCAGGCCGAGCCCTTCGCGCATGAGGATGAGATCGGCGTTGTCGGTGACGAACGCGCTGGTGGCGCCGAGGTGCAGGTAGGGCCGCGCGGCCGGCGCCTGCTCGCCGAGCGCGTGGATGTGCGCCATGACGTCGTGGCGCATCCGCTTCTCGTATTCCGCCGCCCGGGACAGATCCACGTCGTCCAGGTGGGCGCGCAGCTGCGCGATTGCCTCGACCGGGATGTCGAGCCCGAGCTCGCGCTCGCTCTCCATCAGGGCGAGCCACAGCCGCCGCCACAGTCCGATGCGGCGGCGCTCGCTCCACAGCGCCTGCATCGCCGGGGACGCGTAGCGCGAGGAGAGCGGCGATTCCCAGGTCACACCGACGCCTTGGCCCGGGCGGCGAGCGACTTCCAGTCGGCCAGGAACTGCTCCAGGCCGCGGTCCGTCAGCGGATGCTGCAGGAGCTTCCGCAGCACGTCGGGGGGGAGGGTGGCGACGTCCGCGCCGATCATCGCCGCCTCCACGACATGGCGCGGGTGCCGCATCGACGCGGCGAGGATCTGCGTCGCCAGGGTGTAGTTGTCGAAGATCTGTCGCGCTTCGCGGATCACGTCCATCCCATCCTGGCCCACGTCGTCGAGCCGCCCGATGAAGGGGCTCACGTAGGTGGCGCCGGCCTTGGCCGCGATCAGGCACTGCACGCTCGAGAAGCAGAGCGTGACGTTGGTGCGGATGCCTTCCGCCGCGAGCCGCCGCACGGCGACCATGCCGGCTTCGAGCATCGGGACCTTCACGACGATGTTGTCCGCGATCCGCGCCAGCGACTGGCCTTCGTGGACCATGGCGTCCGCTTCCACCGCGACCACCTCGGCCGACACCGGCCCCTCGACCAGCGAGCAGATCTCCTTCAGCACGTCGCGCGGGTCGAGGTCGCCGGCCTGCTTGGCGAGGAGCGACGGGTTGGTCGTGACGCCGTCGATGAGGCCGGCCTGGGCCGCCCAGCTGATGTCCTTCAGGGAAGCCGTGTCGAGGAAGAACTTCATGCGTGCGCCTCGGCGTAGAGGTCGGGAGGATAGCGAACCGCGTCCAGGTAGAGCCCCTGCGGCGGAGCCGGCGGGCTGGCGGCCTGGTTGTCGGTCGCGGCCAGGAGCTGGGAGAGGTCCGATAGCGGGCGTCGCACGAGCGCGATGTCGACCATCGTGCCCACGAGAAAGCGCACCATCCGGTGCAGAAACCGGTCCGACTCGATCGTGAACGTCACGCCCGTTCCGTCCGCTCGCGGCTCCCAGCTGGCGAACGCCACGCGGCATCGAGAGTCGGGCTTGGCCGCGCCGGCGGCCGAGAGGCCGCGGAAATCATGCGTCCCGGTGAGCGTGTTGGCCGCTGCCGCGAGCAGCAGTTGCTCGAGCGGCTGGCCCAGGGCCCATTCGAACGGCCGGCGAAACGGCGAGTGACTGGCGTCGTCGGTCCCGATCTCGTAACGGTAGCGCCGCGCGGTGGCGCTTCTGCGGGCATGAAAGTCGTCCCGCATCGCATGTACCCGCTCGACCCAGATGTCGCGCGGCAACAGCGCGTTCAACGCCCGCCGCAAACCGTCCACGTCAGCGCTCCAGCGCACGGCCCCGCGGAATCCCACACCCTGCCCGACGGCGTGCACTCCGGTATCGGTGCGGCCCGCGCCGATCGCCGTCACGGGCTCGCCCTCGCCCATCAGGCGCGCCAGGACCGCCTCGAACTCCGCCTGTACCGTCCGCCCGGCCGGCTGGCGCTGCCAGCCCAAAAACTGTCCCCCGTCGTACTGCACCACGGCGAGGAAGGGCCGGCTCGTCACCAGCCAAAGATAGGGAAGGGGGGACGGCCAATTCAAGGCGCTTAACCCGTTGTCCCATTTGACAAAAGGCGATTTTTCGGGGTAGCTTTCCGCACCCCCCGCCCGCGCATGACCCAGCGCATCGCCAGTCCTCTCGAACGGGCCATTCTGGCTCTGGCCGCCCGCCAATCGCTGGGAGAGTCACTCGCGGCCGAAGTCTTCGGCGCCGTGATGCGCGGGGATGCCACGCCCGCCCAGGTCGCGGGCCTGCTGATGGGGCTGCGCGTGAAAGGGGAGACCGCCGATGAGGTTGCCGGCGCCGCCCGGGCACTGCGCGAGGCGATGGTGCGGGTCGAGATCGACGCCCCCCATCTCGTGGACACCGCCGGCACGGGCGGCGGCGCCGTCACCACCTTCAACATCTCGACCGGCGCGGCGCTGGTTGCCGCGGGGTCCGGTGCGACCGTGGCCAAGCACGGCAACCGCTCCTTCACGTCGCGCTGCGGCTCCGCCGACGTGTTCGAGGCGTTGGGCGTTTCGGTGGGACTCGATGCGAGCGGCGCGATCCGGGTGCTGCGCGAAGCGGGCGTCGCGTTCCTGTTCGCTCCGAACTTCCACCCCGCCATGCGCCACGTCGCGCCGGTGCGCAAGGAGTTGGGCGTCACCACGCTGATGAACCTGCTCGGGCCGCTGGCCAACCCTGCGGGGGTGCGGCGTCAGGTGATCGGGGTCGCCGACGCTCCACTGGGACCGCTCGTGGCGAACGCCCTGTGCCGGCTCGGGGTCGAGCATGCGCTGGTGGTCCACGGCCGTGTCGGGATGGACGAGATCTCCCCGGTGGGCGAGACCTCGGTCTGGGAGGTGCGCGACGGGGAAGTCTCGCAGTGGACGCTCGACCCCTCGGACTACGGGTTCGCGGGGTGCGATGTCGACGCGCTGCGCGGCGCCGAGCCGGCGGCGAATGCCGCGCGGCTGGAGCGCCTGCTCGAAGATGATGGAGATGCGGACGGCCGCGCCGCGGTGCTGCTCAACGGCGCCGCCGCGATCTACGCTGCGGGACTCACGACGAGTTATGCGGACGGGGTCGGACGGGCGCGCGCGGCGCTCGAAAGCGGCGCGGCGCGCGAGGCGCTGGAGCGGCTGCGGCGCGCCAGTCCTAGTAGCGGCGGATGACGCCCAGGACGACGCCCTGCACGACGACGTCGCGCTCGTTGACCCGGATCGGGGTCATCTCGGCGTTGGCCGGCTGGAGCCGGATCCAGCCGCCGGGCTCGCGATAGTACTTCTTGACCGTGGCACTGTCTCCCCCGACGAGCGCCACGACGGTTTCGCCGTTCTCGGCCTGGGCGCGCTCGTGCACGACGATGTAGTCGCCGTCCTTGATCTGCTCGTCGATCATCGAGCGGCCGCGCACCTTGAGCACGTAGCTGCGGCCGCGGCGGGGCAACAACGTGTCGGGGACGGCGATCGTGTCGTTCGCGTCCGACATCGTCTCGATCGGCTGGCCGGCAGCGACGAGCCCGAGCAGGGGGAGCTCGGTGGCGCCAGTCTGGCCGCGCGGCGGCACGATCTCGATCGCCCGGCTCTCGTTCGGCGTACGGCGGATGTAGCCCTTGCGCTCGAGGTTGGTGAGGTGCTCGTGCACGGTAGCCAGAGACTGGAAGTGGAACCGCTCGGCGATTTCCTCGAAGCTGGGGGCGTAACCGCGGTGCTCGATGTACTCGCTGAGGTAGTCGAGGATCTCGCGCTGGCGACGGGTGAGCGGCATCCGTATCTCCCGAAAATTGACCGAAGGCAAATGTACCCGAATATCGCCCGAATGCAAGCGCCATGAGCCACCACCTGGGGCGCATCCTGACGGATACGAGAGAGCGAGTGACCCGGTTGGAGCCGCGGCGGGGGGAATTGGAGCATCGCGCCGCGAACGTCTCCCCGCCGCGCTTCTTCGGGGGTCTCGCACCGGATGGCTCGGTGGGGGTGATTGCCGAGGTGAAGCGGCGCTCCCCCTCGGCCGGCGCGATCCACGCGGACCTGGATCCCGTCGCGCACGCGCGTGCCTACGCCGCCGGTGGTGCGGTGGCCATCTCGGTGCTCACCGAGCCGCAGCACTTCGGCGGCTCGCTGGAGGACCTGCAGCGCGTCGCCGCGGCCGTGCCGGTCCCCGTGTTGTGCAAGGACTTCATCCTCGACGAGGTGCAGCTGCTCGCCGCGCGGGCCGCGGGGGCGTCCGCCGTGTTGCTCATCGCGCGGATCCTCACCGGCACGCGGCTACGCGAGCTCATCGCCGCGGCGAGCCGCCTCGAGCTGGGCGTGCTGGTCGAAGTGCACAGCGTGGACGAGCTCGACGGCGCCATCGCCGCGGGCGCCGCCGTCGTCGGCGTGAACAACCGGGATCTGGACAGCCTCGAAGTCGATCTGGCGAGCGGAGAGCGCGTGTTGCGCGCCGTGCCGCGCCACCTCGTCGCCGTCGCGGAGAGCGGCATCGAATCGCGGGCCGACGTCCAGCGACTGGCGGCGGCGGGCGCCGACCTGGTGCTGGTAGGGACTGCGCTGGTGCGCCTCGCCGACCCGCGTCCGGCGGTGCACGCCCTGTGCGGCGTGCCGCGCCACCCGAGGGGAATGGCGGCATGACGGCGACGCGCGCCGCGGCGTTCGGCCCCTACGGCGGGCGCTACGTCCCCGAGACGCTCATGGCGGCGCTGGACGAGCTGGCCGCAGTGTACGACGCCGCCCGCGTCGATCCCGAGTTTTGGGCGGAGCTCGACCGGCTGCAGCGCGACTACGTAGGGCGGCCCACGCCGCTCACCGACGCCGCGCGCTTCGCGGTCGGGCTCGGGCACGGGGTCACGGTGGTGCTGAAGCGCGAGGACCTGAACCACACCGGCGCGCACAAGATCAACAACACGCTGGGGCAGGCGCTACTGGCCCGCCGCATGGGAAAGCGGCGCATCATCGCCGAAACGGGCGCGGGACAGCACGGAGTGGCGACCGCGACGGTATGCGCGCGGTTCGGCCTCGAGTGCGTCGTCTACATGGGCGAAGAGGACATGCGGCGGCAGCGGCTCAACGTCTACCGGATGGAGCTGTTGGGCGCCCGCGTGGTGGCCGTGACGTCGGGAACCCGCACGCTCAAGGACGCGACCAACGAAGCGATGCGCGACTGGGTCGCGCACGTCACCGATACCCACTACATCATCGGCTCCGTGGTGGGACCCGATCCGTTTCCCCGGATGGTGCGCGACTTCCAGTCCGTGATCGGCCGTGAGGCGCGGGCCCAGTGCCTCGAGCGCTTCGGGCGGCTGCCGCGCACCGTGGTCGCCTGCGTGGGTGGCGGTTCCAACGCGATCGGCATCTTCGCCGCGTTCCTGGACGACGCCACGGTCGAGCTGGTGGGGGTGGAAGCCGCCGGTGAGGGGATCGAGACCGGACGACACGCGGCGTCGCTGTCGGTGGGGCGACCCGGCGTGTTTCACGGCAGCCGGAGCTACCTGTTGCAGGACGCGGATGGGCAGGTCCGTCCCGCCCATTCCATCTCGGCGGGGCTGGACTATCCCGGGGTCGGACCGGAGCACGCTTTTCTGAGGGACCAGGGACGCGTATTGTATCAGACCGTGACGGATCGTGAAGCACTGGACGCGTTTACCTCGCTGGCCCGGCTCGAGGGCATCGTGCCGGCCCTGGAAAGCGCGCACGCCGTGGCCTGGGTGGCGCAGGGAAAGGGTCGCTGGCAGGCTGGGGATCTCGTGCTCATCAACCTGAGCGGCCGAGGCGACAAGGACGTCGCCATGGTCGCCGACCTGCCGGGCGAGAGGCGGTTATGACCGACGTCTCCGGCACCGAGCTCGCGCTCCCGCCGACCCAGGTCGAGGAGCTGCTGTCGCTCATCGGCAAGGCCCTGCGGGCCGTGCAGCTCTACCTCCCGAATAACCCGGTCTACCAGCGTGCGATCGACAACGTGCGGGTGGCCTGCCGTAAGATCTGGGAGGCGACCGGCGACTTGGTGCTCGACGTGCAGGAGAGCGACCTCCGCTGGGAAGGGAACGTCGTCTATCACAACGAGCAAAAGAACGAGAGCATCGCGTGGACCCTGTTCAAGGATGGGGTGCGCACGGTCACCCTGCGGCCGGGAGTGGAGGAGAACGAGATCGTGCGTTTCATGCAGGTGCTGCATCAGACGCGCACCCTCCAGGCCGATGCGGCCGACGACCTGCTGACGCTCTTGTGGCAGGAGGATTTCCAGTTTCTCGCCTACACCTTCCAGGAGGTCCAGGTCGACCAGCCCGCGCCGATCGAGGCGGAAGAGCCCGCCTCCACGCCGGCGCCGGTCGAGGTGCAACAACAGGTCCAGCAGGAGGCGCCGCCCCAACGCGAAGTGGTGTCGGCGGACGAGTTCGACACCACCCTGTACTTTCTCGAAGACCAGGAGATCGGCTACCTGCAGGACGAGGTCGAGCGGGAGTACGCGCAGGACCTCCGCCACAACGTGCTCTCCCTGCTGTTCGACCTGCTGGAGCTGCAGACGTACGGGTCGGTGCGCGCCGAGCTGATCGCGATCGTCGAGAACTTCATCCCGTATCTGCTCGGCTCGGGGGACTTTCATTCGGTGGCGTTCGTGCTGCGTCAGCTGCGCGAAGTGGTCCAGCGGGCGAAGGACCTCATTCCCGAGCACCGTCAGGCGCTGCTCGCGATTCCGACACGTCTGTCACAGCCCGAGGCGCTCTCGCAGCTGCTGCAGGCGCTCGACGAAGCGACCGCCCACCCGTCGGAAGAGGAGCTGGGCGAGCTGTTCCGGGAGCTCAAGCCGGAGGCGATCGTGACGCTGGCGGGTTGGGTCTCGCGGCTCGGCAGCGAGCAGGTGCGCACGCTGGTCAAGCGCTCAGCCGAGCGGCTCGCGGCCCAGAATCCGGCCGAGGTCTTGAAGGCGCTCGCGAGCTCCGACTCGGCGACGGCGCTCGAGATGGTGCGGCTGGCGGGCCGCCTGCGGCTGGCGACGGCGCCCGAGGGCATGGGGCGGTTGCTGGAGACGGGGAACCGCGAGATGAAGCTGGCGGTGGTGGATGCGCTCACGTCGATCGCCAGCCCCACCGCGCTCCGGCTGCTGGAGGGCGCCGTGGAGGATCCGGAGCGTGACGTCCGGATTGCGGCCGTGCGGTTTCTCAGCAGTCGCGGCCATCGGGGCGCGTTCCAGCGCATCGAGGCGGCGGTCCTCGGCGGCAAGCTGCGGCAGGTGGATCTCACCGAGAAGATCGCCTTCTTCGAAGCGTTCGGCGCACTGGCCGGCTCCTCGGGCGTGAGCGCGCTGGAGCGCATTCTGATGCCGCGGGGCTTGCTGGCGCGCCGCGAGGATGCCGGAATCCGGGCCTGCGCCGCGATGGCGCTCGGGAAGATCCGCACCCCCGAGGCGCGGGCCGTGCTGGAGCGCGCGGCGCAGGACAGGGAAGCCCTCGTGCGCAACGCGGTGAGCCGTGCGCTGCGGGAGATGCCGACGTGAGCGACTCCGCACCCGAGACCGGCGCACCGGCCCCGCGCCGCTCCACCATCGCCGAGACGGTGGCCTCGACCGACAGCTTCCTGAGGCACGCCGGCCGGGAATTCCTGGTGCTGTTTTACGCCGCGCTGCGGTCGCTGAAGCTGTACCCGCTGGAAAACGCCCAGGTGCAGAAGGCGCTGGACGATCTGCTGACCGCCACGCGCCACCTGCTGGACGTGGAGCAGGAGCTGGAGGTGCGGCTCCACGGGGAGTTCATTTTCGTGAACTCCACACGCCTCCGCATGGCGCTCGAGAACTATGCGTCCTTCTCGCACGTGCTGTCGGTGATGCGCAGCTGTAACGTCGGGGCTGTCCGCATCGAGGACCAGGTGGACCGCCGGGAGATGCAGATCCTCGTGTCCCTGCTCCTCGCCTACGCGGCGCGGGAAGCGAGCCCCGACAAGGTGCACCAGATCGCGGGCAAGCTGACGGAGGCGGGAGCGACCCACATTACGGTCGAGCCGCCGATCGAGACCGACGAGAACCTCGCGGATTCGGAGCGGGCGAAGGAGGCGGCCAAGCGGACCTACGCGCGGTCGGTCGCGGTGACGCGCGAGGTGATCAACAGCCTGCGGCTCGGCCGGACGGCGAACGTGAAGCGCGTCAAGCGGGCGGTGCAGGCGATCGTCGACCAGGTGCTCAACAACGAGTCGTCGCTGCTCGGTCTCACGACGCTGCGCGACTACGACGAGTACACCTTCGTCCATTCCGTCAACGTCTGCATCTTCGCCGTCGCTCTCGGCCGCAAGCTCGGCCTCACCAAGCTGCAGCTCTACGACCTCGGCATGACGGCGCTGTTTCACGACGTGGGCAAGTCCCGCGTCCCGCTCGAGGTGCTCAACAAGGAAGGGGGCTTGAGCGAGGACGAGTGGCGGATCCTGCAGGCCCATCCCTGGCTGGGCGTGCTCACCCTGTTCGGCCTGCGGGGCTACGGCGAGATCCCCTACCGGGGCATGATCGTGGCCTTCGAGCACCACATGAAGACCGATCTCACGGGCTACCCCAAGTCGATCCGGCCGCGGACGCCGTCCATCTTCTCGAAGATCGTGGCGGTCGCCGACGGCTTCGATGCGGCCACGAGCCGGCGCGTCTACCAGACCGTACCGATCCAGCCCGACCAGGTGCTGAAGGAAATGTGGGAGAACCCGCGCCGCGGCTACGACCCGGTCGTGGTCAAGGCGTTCATCAACCTCATCGGCGTCTACCCCGTGGGCACCTGCGTCATCCTCGACACCTACGAGGTGGCGCTGGTGCACTCGGCCAACCCGGACACGAGCTTCATTCACCGGCCGGTGGTGCGCGTCGTGGCGACGGCCGACGGCGCGATTCAGCGCCCCGGCGAACTCGCCGACCTGGCCGAGCGCGACGCGCAGGGCAACTTCCCGCGCACCATCATCAAGGTCACCGACCCGCAGAAATACGGGATCAACGTCAGCGACTACTTTGTCTGATCGGCCGATCGGACGGGCGTTCGGCGCGGCACGCGCGCAGGGGCGGGCGGCGTTGATCCCCTACTTCACCGCCGGCTATCCCTCCCTTGCGGTCTGCCGCGACGCAGTGCGGGCGGCGGAGCGATCGGGCGCCGACATCGTGGAGATCGGCATCCCGTTCAGCGATCCGCTCGCGGACGGCCCCACCATTCAGCGTTCCACCCAGACGGCACTGGAGCAGGGCATGACCGTCGCGGGCGTCCTCGAGCTGGTGCGCACGGCGGGGCTCGGCATCCCAGTGGTGCTGATGACCTACCTCAATCCGGTGCTCGCTTACGGCGTGGAGCGGTTCCTCACGGCCGCGGCGGCCGCGGGGGTGGCCGGCCTGCTCTGCACGGACCTGCCGGGCGGCGCGGACCCCGCGTTCGATCGCGCCGTGGCGGCGAGCCCGCTCGATCTCATCCGGCTCGCGGCTCCCACGACCTCCGACGCGCGGCTGGCCGGCGCCCTCGCCGGCGGCGGCGGCTTCGTCTACTTCATCTCGCGTCTCGGGGTGACCGGCGCACGGCCGGATGCGCCGCCCGATCTGGAGCGCCACCTGCGCCGGCTGCGCGGCGCGACGCGTCTGCCGGTGGCGGTCGGGTTTGGCATCGGTACGCCGGCGCAGGCGGCCCTGGCGGCTCGCTGGGCGGACGGCGTCGTGGTGGGCAGCGCGCTCGTGGAAGCGCTGGGCAGCCAGGGGCTGCCGGGCGTGGAGCAGCTGCTGGGCGGCCTGATGAACGCGTTGCGCCAGCGCGGGGCGGCATGAGCTACCAGCGCTTCCTCGTCGTCTACGGCCGATTCCTCGCCGCCATGGGTGTGGTGATTCCGGTCGGCGTGCTGATCGCCGACCGGCGCTGGCCCGGGCAGTGGATCGAGATCCTGGTGCTCCTCGCGGCCTGCGTCGTGCTGCGCGGCCAGACGGTGCGTCTGTCCAAGTTCTCCTACCTCAATCAAACCGCTCTGGTGAGCCTCGCGGGCAGTCTGCTCGCAGGTCTTCCGGCGACGCTGCTCGCGCTGGCGGGGGGCACGCTGCTGGCGGACTGCGTGTGGCATCGCAAAACGGTCTGGGCCGCGGCGGTCAATTACGGACGGGAGGCGACCGCCCTCACGGCGTCCTTCGGCATCTACGCCGGGATCATCTCGATTTCGGGAGTCTCGGATCCCGGCCTCCACGTAGCCACGATTCCGGCGGGGTTCTTCCTCGTCCTCTCCTACTTCCTGTTCAGTCGCCTGCTGTTCTACCTCAGCCTGCTGGTGCGCGGCAAGCTCGAGGAGAGCGAGCGGCTGCTCATCATCCGCTACGAGGTGATCTGGTATTTCGCCACCATGGCCGCGGTGGCGACCGTGGTCGGCGCGGTGCTCAACTGGCCGCCCGTGACGTGGTTGTTCGTGGCCGCCGGGCTCGGGGCGCTGGGGCAGCTCTTGAAACAGATGCTCGAGGAGGCCATCTCGGCGGAGGAGCTGAACAAGATCCACGCGATCGAGTCGGTGATCACGAGCAACATCAGCCTGCACGACTCCTTCCAGCGCATCGAGCGCCTGGCGCACCGTTTGGTGGACTGGGGCGATCTGCGCATCTACCGGCGCGCGGAGGAGGGCCTGCGACTCGCGTATCGCAGCGCGATCGGCCGGCCCGACCGGGGCGAGCCCACGGCCGACGTGGCGGCGCTGCGCGGGCAGGTCGTCGCCAACGGAGAGACGCAGGTGATCAACGACGTCATGCGCGACCAGCGGGTCGCCGATCTGCCGGAGCACGTCCAGAGCCTGGTGCTGGTGCCGCTCCGGTTCGGCGACGCGGTGATCGGGACGCTGGAGCTCGAGCACCACAAGCGCCACGCCTACCGGCGCAAGGACATCGTCACGATCGCCACGTTCGCCAACCAGCTGGCCACGGCAATCCACATCAACGATCTGCGGCGCCCGATCGTGGAGACGCTCGATCGCATGACGCAGCAGCTCGGCACCATCGGGAAAGCCGCGGCTTCCCTGCGCGACGTCTCGCGCGCGGTGGTGACGTCGACCGAGGCGATCCGGAAGGCCGCCACCGTCGAGGAGGCGGAGGTCTCGGGAGGGCTCGAGGCCACCGATACGCTGGCGCAGGTGTCTCGCCGTGTGGTGGAGGATGGGACGGAGGCGGCGCAAGCCTCGACCGCGGCGAGCGACGCGGCGAGCCGCAACCGGGAACGGGTCAAGGACGCGCTGGAGCGGCTCGTGGCCCTCAAGGCGTTCGTGGGCGAAAGCTCCGGGAAGG